>CALGAD010000046.1 GCA_937951955.1 uncultured Bacillaceae bacterium | reverse complement strand
TGTTTTAATATATTTGAGATAAGCTGGGCTTCCATTTAATTGGAAGTCTTATTTTTTTTGGGAGTTTTCTTTAACAAGGTGGAAACGTTGTTTTGAAAGAGCAAGTTTTGAATCATCATCTTCATAATTACCATCGATTGTCATTTTTTTATTGTCGTGAAGTTCTAAACGCTTTGGATTTCATCATTACCATTTGAAGTGAAAATCGCTTGCTTTGTTTCCTCGGTGACAAAAACATTCATGGTTTCGTGTTAGTGAAAATTAAATCCGATAAAATTTATTGTTTTCAAAAAATAGATCACGCACAAATTTTAAGCCTTCATGATTAATATTTTATATGAAACTTCTATCAATTTATTGTGCTTCGTGACATGATATACCGGGTAGTTAGAAATTACATCCGTTATAGTTTTATTAATAATAGGAAGAACTGATGGAAAATTTTTTTGATGAAAACCTACTTAGATAAAGTGATCATCTTTCATTCTTTCCGCATCAACAAATTTGTTTTTTAATTATATTTTCCCCCAGTTATTATAAACGCTCTCTGATAGGAGTCGATTCCACATTCTAGATTTTTTTAAATAGGTGGATTGAAATGCATAGCATGAACAATGGAATGAAAATGTTTTTCAAAGATTTATAAATTTAGTAAATAAGTTGCATTTTCTAATGCCGGGATGATTGTTATAATATAACCTAAATATGTAAACGCTTTAATTATTTTAGATTTGAGGTGATTCATTCATTATTTTTAGTAGGTTTGAAAAAAATGCAAATCTAACATTTTAATGAACAAAAGGGAGAGGAGATTATGAGAAAATGGATCAGTTTACTAATTATTTTAGTATTCATGATTTCGACTCCATCATTGACATTTGCAGCATCAGATAATGCACGCCAGAGAGTGTTGGCGAACTTAGTAAAAAATGAAAATTGGAAGGGACGCATCCTATGGTATGACTTATCAGCGAATATGCAATACTTAAATACACCGGAAAAGGTTCGCAATATTATTCAAAAAACAGCCGATGCAAACATTGATACGATTGTTGTTGATGTGAAAAATTATACGGGTTTCGTTGCTTACGATAGTAAAATAGCGCCACATATTAGTACATCGATTATTCCTGGCTATGATGGTTATGAAGAGGGTTATGACTTATTGGCTATTGTTTTAGAAGAAGCTAAAAAGCAAGGGTTAGAAGTACTGGCTAATGTTAATGTATTCTCCGAGGGGAATAACACGTATAAAGATGGTCCTGTCTTTCAACATCCAGAATGGCAATCGTATTTTTACCATGCCAGTCGATTAGTAGAAGCACAAAATGGTGAAACTCATGAAATTAATGGAGTTAATACTACAAGATTAACGAATTATTTAGTACTCTATACACCAGATGAATATGATGTTTCTCCTGCTAATCAATGGGGAGTTGAAGTGCAAATCGTAGATGGCGAAATTACACATATTGAGGATCGACAGATTACAGGGGCAGGACCATTAGAGGTGCCTAGAAATGGCGTTCTCCTGTCTGCCCATGGAACTGCAAGGGAATGGGTTCTAAAAAATTTACAAGTCGGACAGAAGATAGATTATAACAAAACGGAAACAGAAATTATTCCTGCTTCTGAATATCCAACATATTCGGTGTTCGTCAATCCTATTCGCGAGGATGTTATTAATTACGAGTTAAGTATAATAGAAGAGATTCTAACAAACTATGATGTAGATGGTATCGTTCTCGATCGTGCAAGATATTCGGATCTTTTCGCTGATTTTAGTGATTTGAGCCGTGAAAAATTTGAAGAATATATTGGACAGCAGGTGCAAAATTGGCCAGAAGATATTTTCAAAATTGAATTTGAAGGGACTGCAAAAAATATAGTTGAAGGACCGTTATATAAAAAGTGGATTGAATTTAGAGCGCATAACATTCAATCCTTTTTTAAAAAGGCTGAAAAATTAGTCCATTCCATTGATGAAGATCTATTATTTACAACCTATGTCGGTTCCTGGTATCCCCTGTACTACAATGAAGGAGTGAACTGGGGGAGCAAAACGTATAAAGGTGATTATGAATGGGCCAGTGAGGACTATCATAAAACCGGGTATGCAGAATATCTAGACTTTATCATGACGGGAAACTATTATCCAGATGTAACTGTTGAAGAAACGGATGCAAAAGGGTTACCTTATTGGTACAGCGTTGAAGGATCTGCCCAATTAGCAATGGAGGCTATAAATTATGCTACATTTAATTACGGCTCGCTATATTTGAATCAGTATAAAGATAACCCAGAACAATTTCGAAAAGCGATTCGTGCAGTGGAGAAGAACACACATGGTATTATGTTATTTGATCTGGTTTATTTAGAACAATTTGGTTGGTGGGATATTGTTAGGGAAGAATTTAGTAGAGATACAAAACCGCCTCATCAAAATCCAGGATTTTTAAAAATGGTCCGTGCTGATAACGATCAGTAAAAAGAAATATTGCTCCTCAATCATGTTGGGGAGCATTTTTTAATGACTTTTTGTCGTTTAAGAAAATTTTTTTCAAAAAAATCGAGAATAATAAAGAATTTTTCAAAAAACTATTGATATTTTCAGAGAATTAAATTAAAATTTAAACTGTAAACGCTTTCCAAATAATAACTATTAGGAGGGGTAAGAAAATTGGGTAAAATGAAAAAATGGTTAAGGGGGTTACTCGCTATTACATTAATCCTGGTATTGGTTGGATGTAATAGCGAGGGTTCATCTGGTAATGAAGGTAATGACAATCAAGGGGAAGAAGGTGAACTATCTGGAGAAGTGACCCTTTGGACGGGATCATTATCCGGAGATCCATTTGATTCATACTTTGAAGAAATCGAAAAAGCATTTGAAGAACTTCATCCTAATGTGGATGTAATTATCGAAGATATTCCCTTTAATGAAATGGAGCAGAAGGTGCTAACCTCCTTAACTGGCGATGATGTTCCTGACGTGGTGAATTTAAACCCTCACTTTATGGCGAATATTGCTTCTCAAGGTGGGTTATTGGAATTAACGGATTTAGTCAGTGAAGAAACAAAAAATTCCTTTGTTGAAGGAGCCTATGAAGCAGGAATCATTGATGGTGAACTTTATGCATTACCATGGTACTTAACAACCACGGTAACCTGGTATAATGGTGAACACTTTGAAGCTGCAGGGATTACGGAAATCCCCACAACATTAGAAGGAATTTACGAAACAGCAAAAGCGGTAACAGAGGCAACTGGAAAACCATCTTTCTATCAAGTTATTAATGATGGAAATACTGTAATTGAGAAAATGGTTACCGTTGCTAACGGAGAGCCAATTGTGAAAGATGGTGTAGCGGTTTTCAATGAAAACCCGGATATTCTCGAATACTTTACAATTATGCAAAAAATGTATCAAGAAGGTTTAATGCCACAGGAAAATGCTGATGGTGCATTCTCCACCGGTCAAGAGCTTTACATGGCTGAAAACGTTTCGTTCCTTGAAAGTGGGGTAACCTTCCTGGGGCCTATTGAATCCGGTGCACCAGGTGTATTTGAAGTTTCAAAAGCAGGTCCTCCGCTAGCTGGGGAACAAGCACCGATGAACGTAGCGGTTATGAACTTTGCTATTCCTTCCAAAACCGATAATCCAGAAGCTGCCGTAGCATTTATGGAGTTTCTTGCCAATGCAGAGAACCAGCTTGAATTTGCGAAAGTAGCGGGAACCGTATTACCATCTACTAAAGCTTCATTAGAAGATGAATATTTTACAAACCCTGGAGATTCTCCTAAAGCTTTAGGCATGATGGAAGCAGCCAAATCGTTAGAACGTTCGAAAGTACTGTTACCGCCAATTGAAAGTAACGCAGAACTTCGTGAAACAACGAAAAACGTGTTTGTCGAAAATCTCCAAGGACGTCTAACTCCTCAAGAAGCACTGGATAAACTGGCTGAATTATGGAATAAGGCAATGTCTGAAGCCGGTGATAAAGTAACGTTTTAGTTTGGAAGTGTAGGAGAGACTGGCTTGAATTAAGCTAGTCTCCCTATTTTCAAGGAGGTAAAAATGAGCAGAGAACAAATCCCTATTCCGTCAACGAATGTTCCTTTAAAAAAGAACAGGAAGGCAAAAGGTTTTCAAATTTTGACACCTTGGTTGTTCTTGATCCCAGCACTTATAATTATCACATTGTTTTTAATAATCCCCATTGTTGAAGCATTTATTTGGAGTCTTCAAGACTATAAACTTATTGCACAATCAGGAGAATTCGTAGGACTGGAAAACTTTAAAAAAATTTTTACTGATGAGTTATTCTGGAGAGCACTTTTAAATACGATATTATTTGTTTTGTTTGTACTACCATTAAATATTTTCCTACCGATGATTTTAGCAGCTCTAGTTAATCAAAAAATTCGGGCTGCTGGTATGTTTAGAGTTTTGTATTACTTACCCGTCGTTACACCGATGGTAGTAGCTGCTTTAATGTGGCGCATGCTTTATTCTGAAAGTGGATTTTTAGCGAAGTTTTTATATGAAATTGGTTTATTTGATCGCCCCACAAATTTACTCGTTCAATCTTCCACAGCATTATTTGCAGTTGCAATGATTACCGTTTGGAAAGGTTTAGGCTATTATATGATGATGTATTTAGCAGGATTGCAAAATATATCCAAGGATTTATATGAAGCCGCAAGTATTGATGGAGCAAGCAAACTGCAAAGCTTTTGGAAAATCACAGTTCCCATGCTTATTCCATACAGTACACTCGTATCTGTACTAACGATCATCAACGGATTAAAAGTTTTTGAAGAGATCCAATTGACTACAAACGGTGGCCCTGCAGGTGCTACAACTACTTTGGTGATGTATATATTCAATAAATTTATGGATTTAGATGTAAGTATTGCATCGGCGGCAGGTATCGTATTGTTAATTTTAGCAGTAGCTGCTTCACTATTACAAATGAAATTAACAAGTAAAAGAGAAGAAGATTTGCGTGGATAGAGGGGATATAAAAAATGCAAACTAAGAAAATGTTAAACAAAATTTTTGTTTATTTGATCATGATATTTATAGCTTGTATTACCGTAGGTCCGTTTTTAATTACGTTATTCATGTCCCTAAAATCACCTTCAGAAGGTATATACGAAAGTATTCTTCCCCAGCAAATGACATTTTCCAATTATATTGATGCTTTTGAAAAAGCAAATTTCGGTCAATATTTATTAAATACTGTTATTGTAACTGCTTTAGCAGTTCCACTCAATTTGGTATTTTGTAGCCTGGCTGCTTATCCTTTGGCAAGAATGGATTTTAGAGGAAGAGAAGTTGTTTTAACATTGATTATCGCAACAATGATGGTTCCGTTTCAACTATATATGGCACCTCTCTTCCAATTAACAGGTAATTTAGGACTGCGGAATACTTATTTTGGATTAATTATTTTGCAAATTGCTACAGCATTCGGAATTTACTTGATGAGACAGTCTTACATTAGTATTCCTAAGGAACTAGAGGAATCTGCCTTTATTGACGGTGCCAATCGATTCCAGGTCTGGTGGAAAATTGTCTTACCGCTTTCTAAACCAACCTTGATTACATTAGCAATTTATACATTTACATTCACCTGGGGTGATTATTTATGGCCGTTATTAAATATTACAACAAGTGAGATGAATACCATTTCCATCGGATTGGCGAAACTTTCGCAGAACTTCGATGGAGCAAATATGAAATTGATCAGTGCAGCATCCATTTTATCTACAATTCCAACATTACTCATCTTTATTTTCCTACAAAAATATTTTGTCGGTACAACCGATGGGGCAATTAAAGGCTAATATCATAAAATTTAGTTTCAATTAATTAATAGTTTTATCAATCAGTTGATTACTAGATTAGATTGTAGGTGTATAAATTGAGAAAATTTCTGTCTTTCGATATTGGTGGTTCATTCATCAAATACGGTGTACTAATTGAAAATGGAAATATTTTATATAAAGATATCGTTCCAACCGAAGCTCATCGTGGCGGTCAATTTATTTTAAACAAAGTAAAAGAAATCGGAAATGAGATATTAACGCAACATACGATTGACGGAATATGTATTAGTACTGCTGGTCAAGTAGATTCGAGGGAAGGAAAGATTTTATACGCGATTCCTTCTATTATCCCGGACTATACAGGTCTTGAATTAAAAAAAGAATTGCAAGACTATTTTCATCTCCCTGTTGAGGTGGAAAATGATGTCAACTGTGTCGGTTTAGCAGAATCATGGCTCGGGACAGGTAAAGATGTAAATAGTCTTTTTTGTTTAACAATCGGAACCGGGATCGGTGGTAGTTACATTTTAGATAATAAATTGCATACGGGACATAGCTACAGTGGAGGAGAAATTGGCTATATTCCCATAGAAGGGAAACAGTTCCAAGAACTCGCCTCAACCCGGATCTTGATTAAGAATGTTGCCAAGGTAAAGGGTATACCGGAAGACGAAATCGACGGGTTTCAAATTTTTGAACAGGCGAAATCAGGCGATGAAATATGTATCCAAGCAATTGATCGAATGTGTTATTACTTGTCTAAAGGTATAGCAACAATCGCTTATATGATGAACCCTGAAATGATAGTGATTGGCGGCGGGATTTCAGCACAAAAGGATTATTTACGTCCAATCATCATGGAATATTTACAAACCGACTTAATTCCCTCAATATTAAAAAATACGAAAATTGAATTTGCTTACAATCAGAATGATGCGGGTATAATCGGTGCTTTACGTCATTTCTTATTAAAAGAAGCGATGCAACCTCTCAATAAAGTAATTACGATGATTGAATCCAATCAGCATAAATTGACGAAAAGAGAGAAGGTTATCGCTAGTTATATTTTAAATAACATGAATAGAGTTCCTGATTTAACGATATCGCATATGTCTTTAGAAACAGGAGTATCTGAAGCAACCATTACTAGATTTTGTCAGAAAACTGGAATTGGCTCCTATAATCAGCTTCGCTTAATGACTAAAGAAGGAATAGCGAGCAGCCGTACCCTTCAAGATTCTGGATCAGCAGATCTGAAGGAGACTAAATATCATTATCTTAGTATGCTGGAAAAATTTGACACATTATATGAATCTACTCAATTCGATAAACTGCGAGCGTCACTATTAAATTCGGAAAGAGTATTTATCTACTGTACAGATGAAATTGCAACGATTTTAGAGCAATTAAAATATAAGTTTTTAAATTTCGGTATTTATGTGAATGTGTTTTCGAATAACTATCAGTTTGAAACGTCACGTCGTTTATTATCATCGGATATCGTTGTACTTGGTATCAGCTTTTCCGGATACGATGAGTCGATTATTCAAATTTTACAGTATGCCAAAGAATTGGGGGCGGATACTTATGGGATCACAAATCAAAAAGATTCGCCATTATCCAATGTTGCAAATTCAATATTATTAATTCCGACAACGAATCAAATAAAAAATGAAAGTTCTATTCAAGAAGTTGCTATTTATTATTTAATTGATGTGATTTTAAATAAGATGCCGAAGCAAGCTAGCGCGCTGAATGATAGGTAAAAGAATGGAAACCGTTCATTTTTAATGGTGATAACTTGTTTTCAAAGTCAGGATCAATTCAAAAAGGAAAAGGGGTATGTATGATGAAGATAATGTATATCCCCATCGATGAAAGACCTTGCAATACGACCTATGTTGATATGATTGCCGCTACCAACCCGGAAATTCAACTTGTAATGCCTCCACAAAACATCCTGGGGTATAAAAAGAAACCTGCAAATCGAGTGGAAATTTGGAATTGGATTCAGCAGGAGTTACCAAATACAAACGCACTGATTCTTAGCATTGAGATGTTTATATATGGTGGTTTAATACCATCTCGTCTACATTCAATGTCAGAAGAAGAGGCTTCACTATGGATAAATAGAATTGTCCAAATTCATGAAAATTATCCCGACCTGCCCATCTATGCTTCCAATGTAATTATGCGCACACCAAAATATAGTTCTGATGATGAAGAACCAGATTATTATGCTGATTGGGGCCGAGAAATATTTTTACGCGCCTATTTAATGGATAAAAAGACTAGAGTAAATTTGACAGAAGAAGAGGAAAACTTACTCAAAGATTTAGTGAAAAAAATACCTGAGCAGTTCATTGAGGATTATGAGAGAAGAAGACATTTTAATTTAGAAATTAATAAAAAAATCATTGAACTAGTTGCAGATGGTGTCATTCATTTTCTTGCCATTCCGCAAGATGATAGTGCTGAATTCGGTTATACTGCGATGGATCAGAAGGTTGTTATCTCGAAACGAGAAGATTTAAGGTTGTATAAAAAAATCCATATGTATCCAGGGGCAGATGAAGTGGGAGCAACCTTATTGGCTCGAGCCTACAATGAGTTGAAACAGCAGAAACCAAAGATTTTTCCAATCTGGAGCAGTACCCTCGGTCCACAACTCATTCCGTTATATGAGGATCGCCCTTTTTATGAAAGTTTAAAGGCACATATTCTGGCTGCTGGATGTCAGCTAACACTGGATGCAAAGGACGCGGATATCATTTTAGCTTATAATACCCCAGGCCGTGTGATGCAAGAATCCTGGGATCAAAAGAAAAAGGACGTAACGTATACGAGCTTCCGCAATTTGCTGACATTCGTTAATCAAATTAATGATTTTGTTAGAATGGGCAAACATGTCATTGTTGCCGATTCGGCTTATGCCAATGGGGGCGATCGAGAATTGATTACCTTACTGGATGAAGAAGGAGTTTTAGATCAGTTGCTGTCTTATAAAGGGTGGAATACAAATTGTAATACGTTAGGAACTACGATCAGCCAGGGTGTCATCGGCTTAAACGGTGATGAGGAAAAAATCAAGTATAACCTAATTTACCATCTTCTCGATGATTATTTCTATCAGGCTGAGATTCGGATGGAAATGGTGGACGAGTTTTTACCGAAATATAATTTGAATTATTTTGATTTAAAAGATAAAGCGGATATTGTAAATCGCGAACGGGATAACCGGTTGTTCCAGCGATTTAATAATATTATTAAACATAGTTTCACTGATATAAAAATTAAGGAATTAAAAACTTTTGCTCCGTGGAACAGGATGTTTGAAGTGGGAATACATTTAACATTGGAAAAGTTTTAATAGATTTGCTGGGAGTTGACAAGATGAAACGAGACTCTTTTATAAATTCCGTTTTTCAAGGATTAATTGTTTCATGTCAGGCGCTGGAAAATGAGCCTCTATTTGGAGCGGAAATTATGGGGAAGATGGCTCTTGCTGCTAAAGAAGGAGGAGCCCGGGCTATTCGGGCCAATACTGTAGTAGATATTATGGAAATTAAAAAAGTTACCAGCTTGCCCGTCGTTGGTTTGATTAAGCGTGATTATCCTGATAGTGAGATTTATATAACACCAACATTGCGGGAAGTAAAGGAACTAGTCGAAACAAAATGCGAAGTGATTGCACTAGATGCAACCAATCGCTCCCGTCCAAATGGAGAATCTTTAAAAACTCTCGTCCAATATATTCATGAAAATAGTGATGCATTAGTCATGGGAGATATAGCGACGGAGGAAGATGCTTATTATGCAGTAGAGTGCGGAGTAGATATGGTTTCTACAACTTTATCGGGTTATACGGCTGATAGTCCGAAAATGGAAGGTCCAGATTTTGCGCTCGTTGAAAAATTAGTTCAAACAGTGAAAGTTCCGGTTATCGCTGAAGGACGCATTACCACCCCCGAGCAAGCGGCGAAAATGATCCGATTAGGTGCACATGCAGTAGTAGTAGGTGGTGCAATTACCCGCCCGCAACTCATTACAAAACGTTTTACCGAACATTTAAATCAAGTAACGGATGTTGAAAGATAAACTTAGCTACAAAAGTTTCTTTCGAGTTAAATAAAATCTACTTTGATATTAATTAATTTAGAAGAAATGTACGAATCAAAAAGGTTGTCTTTCCATGATGGAGGTTGAAAATAGTGTCGCGAATAAGAGTTGAGAATGCAGATGTCATCGTAATTGGTGGTGGACTGGGTGGCTGTATGGCGGCACTATCAGTGGCTAAAATGGGGTTTAATGTAATTCTAACAGAAGAGACGGATTGGTTAGGAGGACAATTAACAAGCCAGGCGGTACCGCCGGATGAGCATCCCTGGATAGAAAAATTCGGATGTACCGCCACGTATCGTGAGTTTAGAAATCGAGTAAGAGAATATTATAAAAAGAATTATCCATTAACCGAAAGGGCTTTGAACAATCCCGAATTAAACCCGGGAAATGGTTGGGTTAGTCGTTTGTGCCACGAACCGAAAGTGGCCTTAAGGGTTATCGAAGATATGTTAGCCCCATATGTGAATAGTGGAAAAATAAATGTATTTCTAGAATATCGTCCGATAAACGCCACAACTCGCGATGACTATGTTACATCAGTAACAATCGAGCATATTCATCATCGTAATCAAATCTTGTTAAAAGGTAAATATTTTATTGATGCAACAGAGTTAGGGGACGTTCTTCCTTTAGCCGGGGTGGAATATGTTGTTGGTGCTGAAGGAAAATCGACTACCAAAGAGCCTCATGCCCTTGATGTTGCAAATCCGCTAGATATGCAGCCGATCACCTATGTGTTTGCAGTCGATTATATTGAAGGTGGAAATTTTACTATAGAGAAACCTGAACAATATGATTTTTGGAAAAGTTTTATTCCTAAATTTTCAAACGAACCATTGTTAAGCTGGTTTACCCCCAGTGTGGAAAACCCGGATAAATTAAGAGAATTTACCCTATTGCCCAATGATCAAGGAATCCCGTCTTTATTTACATATCGAAGAGTTTTGGATGTAAATCATTTAATTGAAAACCTTTATGAAGGGGATATTTCCCTCATTAACTGGCCACAAAATGACTATTTTTTAGGACCGATTATTGATGTGCCAACCGAGGAAAGAAATAAACATTTAGAAGCGGCAAAACAATTAAGTTTATCACTTTTATATTGGTTACAAACAGAAGCGCCTCGTTTATATGGGGGAAAAGGGTATCCGGGCTTACGACTTCGAAAGGATGTTCTTGGAACTGAAGATGGTTTGGCCAAATTTCCATATATTCGTGAATCTAGAAGAATCAGAGCATTATATACGATAACGGAACATGATGTCAGTATGGAAATTCGCGGTGAGAGAGGAATTAAAACATATTCGGATAGCGTTGGGGTCGGTAGTTATCATTTAGATATTCATCATACAACAGTTTCCAATCGATTTTTATATATCCCGACTTATCCGTATGAAATTCCATTAGGCGCTCTTCTTCCCATCCGTATAAAAAATCTTTTACCCGGTGGTAAAAATATTGGAACTACACAAATTGCCAATGGTTGTTATCGCCTGCACCCGACGGAATGGAATATTGGTGAATCGGTAGGATACTTAGTCTCGTATTCAATCCTTCATAATATTACTCCCCATGAAGTACGTAATAATCATAAGCATTTACACGAGTACCAAGAACTATTACTAGAGAACGGTATACAACTTCATTGGCCAGAAGATTTAGATTTACAGGGAGGCTCCTAAATGAGGCTTGAGTCGAAGGTGTTTTCCAGCAAAATCATTGGTAAAAACTTGGAATATCATATTCTTTGTTCGGGAGAACAAATCGAAATAGCAGACATTCTTTACGTTCATGATGGCAATGACTATCTGCAATTAGGCGGGATTAAGGAAACGTTTCAAAAACTAATCCTCGAATATCCGGATATAGCCAAAAACATAATATTCATCCTTTTACATCCGGGGGATTCGATTGAAAGATGGAATTCATACCATCGTGAAGGAAGGTTGTATAAGAATTTTATATCCTTTTTTACCGATGAATTTGTTCCAGAAGTAGAAAGTAATTTAAGGAATGAAGGAGTAAAGATCTGTAAAAGAGGTTTATTAGGAGATTCTCTTGCTGGAAATATCGGGATAAATATTGCTCTGCAAAAACCAGATTTTTGGACACATTTATTATTACAATCTGCGGCTATATCAAAAGAAGTCATTGAAGATGTGCAAAAGTTAAGATATACAGGGTGGAAAGTTTACCAACGTGTCGGAATTCATGAAGATCAATTCGTTTCATCTATAACGAATGAAAAGTTAATGATACTAACACGTAATCGCGAACTTCATTCTGCCTTTGTCCAAAAAAATCTTCAAGTAGATTATAAAGAATTAAACACTGACCATTTATGGTCGGTTTGGAAAAAAGATTTGCCAAATGCTTTGGTATTTTTTATTAATCATTGACTGCGATTAGAATGGGAAGCTTTTAAGTGGTAAAATTATCAGTCATGGAATTAATGAAAACTATAGGTGAAAATTAAATGCTGTTAAATCGTATACAATCAAATGTTTTTTAGAAAAATTATTTTTAGTGATCTTTTCCGTAATATTTCTCCAAATTCCAGTCAGGAAAGAATTCCTCATAAAAAAATGAAAAGATTAACCAAAAGTAAAAACAGCCTATTCTTCTAATAGAAAGAGAAAATAGGCTGTTTTATTATTGAGATTCGATAAAATTAGTGATCATTAGAATCATTTATTGTTTTTTAACGTTCTTCGATACTCGATAAGTGGAATAATGATCGCGCAGATAAAAGCTGTGTAATAGGGTAAATATTTGATTCCAAATGGATAATTGAAGATTGAAAGACTGAAAATAGCGATAAAACTCGATAGCGCAATTCCTAATATAAAACCACCAATTATACCAACAATTATTGCAATAAATATTCTCATAATCATTCACTTCCTTTTTTATTGATAATCATAAATTGTGCTGTTTTCTTTAGTAATTGGTAAGAGATTAAAAATAAGATAATCGCCATGACAGGGTGTAAGGCACCGACGATACGGTTTAAATCGGTAAAGTTCGCCGTAAAATACATACTGAACACACCGAACATCAATCCAAATACATACCGATAAGACCATTGCGGTAAACGGCCAATGTAGGCCCACAATATTAAGAAAACAGGAATATTAAATCCAAATAAATGAACATAAGTTGTATGTGTGTGCCAGTGATATGGATTCACAAAAATCGCTAACCCGGCGAAAAATATTTGTGCCAGAACACTGGAGAAAAACAGGATCGTAAATCCTAAAAATAACCATCTCCCAATTTTTGTTATAACCGAAATTTCTTCGTTACCCACAATCTAACCTCCCTTTCAATCTACTTACAGTTTACAAGGGAGTTCTAAACGATCTCTTATTAGATTCTTAAATAATTCTTAAATGGAAAATCGCTACACTGGAGGATTCTACATAATGCATTACAGCAAAAAGTCATTTGAAAATGAATGAGGAAACCGGTAATTAAGCGGAGGAATACAAAATGAAAAAATACATTTTTAACTATTTTGGATAAATAGAAAATGAGGAACTGTAGAAGGTTACAGTTATTCCAGCAGGGAAAAAAGAGGGAAATATCCATTAAAATACTCGGAAATAAAGAGGGGGATTATTTACGACAGATAAAAAAAGATGACCATCCCTTGCGAAGCTTCATCACCGGTAAAAATTTAATCGTATTAAACTGGGATGGTATTTTATTTTTACATGAAAAAGAAAAGTCGATATAGTATAAAAGAAAACTGTTTTATTCAAGAAACTATTTTTTAAAACGATACCCTACTCCCCAGACCGTTTCAATATATTCTGGATTGGAAGGGTCAGCTTCAATTTTTTCTCTGATTTTACGGATATGGACGGTGACGGTTGACGTATCGCCAATGGCATCAATACCCCAAATTCGTTCAAATAAATGCTCTTTTGTAAATACCTGATTTGGATGGATGGCTAAAAAGGAAAGCAAATCAAATTCCTTGGCGGTAAAAATTTTTTCCACACCGTTGACATATACCCGGCGTGCTTCTTGATCAATGACCAAACTACCGACACGGATTTCCTTTTTTTCCTGACCCCGTTGCACTAGCCGATCATATCTTGCGATGTGGGCTTTCACCCGGGCAACGAGTTCATTCGGATTAAACGGCTTTTTAATATAATCATCGGCTCCGCGATCAAAACCGCGAATCAAGTCGATATCTTCATTTCTTGCCGTTACCATTAAAATCGGAATATCTTTTACTTTCCGGATTTCGTTACATAAAGCGAAACCATCGATTCCCGGTAACATTAAATCGAGGATAATGAGATCGAATGGTTCAGAAGTTGCTTTTTGTAAACCTTCTGTTCCAGTTGACACGATTTCACATTGAAAACCGTTCACTTCTAAATAATCTCGCTCCAATTCCGCAATTTCCCGTTCATCTTCAATAATTAATATTCTCTTCATTTGCTTCACCCGCTTTTGGAATAGTAAAAAATACGCTTGTGCCCAGTCCTATTTCACTTTCTGCCCAAACCACACCACCATGGTCTTCAATAATTTGTTTTACGATGGCAAGGCCGATACCGCTACCACCTGTTGCTGAATTCCGCGATTGATCGGTTCGGTAAAATTGTTCAAAAATATAGGGGAGGGCAATTTGATCAATACCAGGACCATTATCGTTAATTTCCACTTGAACGAAATCCTGTTTTTCGGAAAGCTTTACTTTGATTGCCGGGGTTTCTTTATCCAAATACTTTACACTGTTTTGGATAATATTTATCAGGACGCGGTGAAGTTGCTTCCGATCCGCTTTAACAAGAAATTCTTTCCCATCTACTTCGTAATTAATTGTGCCACCGTTTTCCTCTAGATCAAAACGCAGCTCTTCTAAATAATCTTTTAAATAGCTGTTTATATCCATGGTTTCAAAATGATATTGGACTTTCTGTAAACTTAATTTAGAAAATAAAAAGAGCTCATCAATTAATTCATCCAATTCGGAAGCTTTATTGGCAATCGTCTCTATATATCGTTCCATTTTTTCCGGCGTATTGGCGATCCCATCTTTTATTCCGTTGATGTACCCTTTGATAGAAGTGATGGGCGTTTTTAAATCATGGGAGATACTGGCAATTAATTCTTTCCGGTTCTGTTCGTATTTTTGCTTCAATTCTTCCGCTTCTTTTAATTTTTTTCGCATCGTTTCAAAACTTTCCGTTAACTGACTGATTTCATCATTCCCGGTAACTTGAAGCGAAAAATCCAGGTTTCCACTTGCAATTTTATTTGCTGCATCGGCGAGTTTTTGAATCGGTTCGATGATGCTTTTGGAAACGAGGTACGTTAATATTCCGTTTGTGACAATAAGTACAAGTAAAAAGCTGATGAGGCGTAAATTCATAAATAAAGGTAAATTTTCTTTTGGGGTTGAGTGAAAAAGGACAAGCATGATAAAAACGAGAACGATATCGATAAAAAATATCGATAAAATCGGAATAATGATCATGCCAAGATTGGACAAAACAAGCCTTTTTTTAATGGACATAGTTTCACCGCCTGATTAATTCTCTATCTATGTACAATAATACACCTTTGTGGAAAATAAAAAAATGAATGAAGGCTCAAGAAATGAGCCTTATTCATGGTGTTTTATTTTATCTCCTGTTTCAAGAAATTCAGGTACTTGTTCTTCGGTGCCGGGTTCAACAATAACGAACTGTCCCATCATCCCTTTGTCTTCGTGAAGTAAGAGGTGACAATGGTACATCAGGGGATGGTTTGGATCGGTGTATTCACCAAATTGAACGGCGATTCGAACAGTGGCACCTCCGGGAATATAAACCGTATCCTTTCGACCTCGTGCATAAATGGGTGGTTTTTTGCCATTAATATCCAGGACTTGAAATACCGCATCATGAATATGGAAGTTGTGATCCCATCCGATATTGGTAATTTCCCATATTTCCGTCGTATTTGCAGGAACGACTTCATCAATCCGGTTCATATCCATTTCTTTCCCATTAATTTTTGAATCCATCGTTAGTGTAAAGGTTCGAGTCTTTGCATGTTCAGGTGGAGTAATAGGAGGATTGTCTGTTAGAACTTCAGGAATTGGTTCTTTCTCTATTAAATTTTCCGCAGCAATGATTTTTACAAATTCAAACTCGTTCTGGTCGATTCCATTGTCCCCTTGAAAACTACGAAGAATCGTTTCTTCTCCAGGCTGGAATTCCACGACAATTTCAGCTCGTTCACCGGGACTTAACATCAGTCGATCCAGTTCAACCGGTTCATTTAATAATCCGGCATCATTGGCGACAAGCTGGAATGTTCTTCCGTCAGCAAAACCGATATGATAAGCTCTCGCATTGGAGCCGTTTAACAAGCGGAAACGAATTTGACTTTCGGTAACTTCAAGATATGGATCATACGTGCCATTTACTAAAATCGTGTTTCCCATTAAACCAAACGGTTCGTTATCGACTTTTTCAATTAGTTTTCCATTGTTCGCAATTAATTTATCTTGAATGATCAGTGGAATATCATTTACCCCGTAATCAGAAGGAAGTTTTTCTGAATCTTTATCTTCAATAATAAACATACCGGCCAGGCCTCGATAGACATGCAAAGCAGTTTTACCATGAAGATGGGGATGGTACCATGTCGTTGCCGCAGGCTGATTAATCGTCCAGTACGGGGACCAGGTTGCACCTGCTTCAATCATTTGATGGGGACCACCATCCATGACTGCTGGAAGGTGCATCCCGTGCCAGTGTAAAGTTGTTTCTTCATTTAACTGGTTTTCTACATGAAAGGAAACGCGGTCTCCACTTTTTACCCGAATCGTCGGACCGAGGTAGGAACCGTTGATTCCCCACGTTTTCGTTTCTTTCCCCGGGAAAAATTGGGTTGTCCCTTCTTGCATCGTTAACGTAAAATGTTTTGTTCCCTCAGCGTCCACCGTTGGTTCAAGGAGAGGAGGGATGTTTAAAGGGTTTTTAAATTGTAATTGGCCAGTGTTTGAAATAACACTGGAATCACAACCCGCTATTGCAAAAAGTATTGCAACTATTATCGTTAAAAGTATTTTATTATGTTTCAATTTCATTAACTCTCCCTTATTTTTGTATTTGTAATATCATCATAGGTCGTTCTTCTAAAACCCTTCTTAACTACTTCTTAAATTTTTATTAAATCGGGAGAGAAATGAAAAAGCCAAATAATAAAATGAAGCTCTAATATTTATAGAAGATGGATTAAAATTGAACGCCTTTTAGATGAGTGATTCAATGAGTAATACTTATTGAATCGACTAATGCGAAAACTATAAATTTATGAGGGGGGAGGAGAGAAGGAAAAAATATCGGGGAAGATGATCGTTTAAAGGAAATGTGAAAATAAGAAAACTACCCCTTCTTTCGATTAGGGTAGTTTTCCATTCAAAAGCTATTATTTTTGATTAGAGGTACATTTTACACCCAGCGCTGGGTGACCACTTTCTTTCTCGTATAGAACTCGATGCTGTCTTTACCATTGGCATGGAGATCCCCATAGAAAGAATCTTTCCATCCAGAAAAGGGGAAGAATGCCATTGGTGCGGGTACACCGATATTCACACCGAGCATGCCGGCATCAATCGTTTCTCTGAACTGCCGTACCGCGGCACCGCTTCGGGTGAAAATGCAAGCACCGTTTGCATATCGGGATTTATTTGCCAGTTCGATCGCTTCAGTCAAATCTTTTACCCTTGTAATCGATAGAACCGGGGCAAAGATTTCATCTTGCCAAATTTTCATTTCACTCGTCACATGGTCAAAAATTGTCGGCCCGATAAAATATCCTTTATTTTGGGCTTCAGTATCTTTTCTTCCGTCGCGAACGAGCGTGGCCCCTTCTTTAATACCGATATCAATGTATTGCAAAGTGCGTGCTTTATGTTCTTCACGAATTACAGGACCGAGAAAGACATCTTCTTCCAGACCATTGCCGATTTTAATTTTGTTCGCTTTATCGACGAGTTTTTCGATAAATTCATCGGCGATGGATTCTTCTACCGCGACGACCGAGCAGGCCATGCAGCGTTCACCGGCAGAACCAAAAGCTGCATTGATAATTTGGGTTGTTGCATTTTCTAAATCTGCATCGGCAAGAACGATGGAGTGATTTTTTGCTCCGGATAGTGCCTGTACACGTTTCAAATTGGCGGTTCCCCGTTTGTACACATATTCTGCGACCGGTTGGGAACCAACAAAAGAAATGGCTTTTACATCTTCATGGTCTAACAATCCGTTGACCACATCATGTGCACCGTGAACAATATTGAATACACCTTTCGGAACTCCTGCTTCTTCCAATAATTCTGCAAGACGTAAAGGAACTAACGGAGTCCGTTCAGAAGGCTTCAGGACAAATGTGTTTCCTAAAGCAATCGCCATCGGAAACATCCAGAGCGGGACCATCGCCGGAAAGTTAAATGGCGTGATTCCACCGATCACTCCGATAGGGTAGCGGTATACGCCAGATTCAAGATTGGTTGCGATCGTGGGAAGTTGCGAACCCATCATTAAAGTCGGTGCTCCGGCCGCAAACTCCACACACTCAATCCCGCGCTGTACTTCACCATAAGCCTCTTTGTAGTTTTTACCATTTTCTTTCGTTATTAATTTTGCCAGTTCATCCCAGTTCTCGACTAGCAATTGCTGAAACTTAAACATGATTCGTGCCCGCTTCGGAACGGGAACATCCTTCCACGTCCGGAACGCTTCTTTTGCCGCCGCTACGGCCATATCAACATCTTTTTTTGTGGAAATCGGAACATGGGCGATGACCTCACCGGTTGCTGGATTGAACACTTCTTGTGTTCGTCCGGAACTGCTTTCAACCCATTCTCCATTAATATAGTTTTTAACCGTTTGAACGATTGTTTGTGTCAAATTGATCCCCCCTGAAATGTTTATTGAGAGAATACGATTTTAAAAGACTCGTGTTTCTGTTCTATTATTAAACTTGTGCGAATACTTCTTTTAATGTTTTGACAATAAATTGTAAATCATCGTCCGTGATATTTAGCGGCGGACTTAAAGTTAAAATATTATTGTAGCCGGCCACTGTATCACCATTTTTCCCGATAATTAATCCTTTTTCTTTGCAGCGAGCGATGATGTTGTTAACGATTTCAACATTGACTGGTTCTTTCGTTTCTTTATCCTCGACTAATTCAATGCCGATTAATAATCCTTTGCCGCGAACATCACCGACAAGGGGATGATTTTCTAATTCGGATAGTTGTTCTAGTAATTGCTCGCCTTTAACGGCCGCTTGTTCGATAAGATTTTCTTCCTCCATGATTTCTAAGTTTTTCAATGCCAGGGCACAGGCCGCTGGATTGCCACCGAACGTATTAATATGACGGAAGTGGTGATAGTCTTCTTTTCCTTTAAAGACTTCGTAGATTTCTCTTCTAACAGCCGTTGCAGATAATGGTAGATAGGCACTGGTTATGCCTTTTGCCATCGTAACGATATCCGGTTTAACCCCATAATGCTGGAAGGCAAATGGTTTCCCGGTTCTTCCAAAACCGCAAATCACTTCGTCAATAATCAGCAAGACCCCATGTTTATCGCAAATTTCCCGGACTCGGGGTAAATAGCTTTCATGGGGCATGATGACACCACCACCGGTAATAATCGGTTCCATGATGACGCCCGCCACCGTTTTATCGAGTTCCCAGGTAATAACGCGATCAATTTCATCAGCACAGGCCAGGCTTTGTTCTTCCTGCGTTCCTTTATATGGACTTCTATACAAATCTGGTGGTGTGACGTGAATAAATCCTGGTGCGAGTGGTTCATACCGGTATTTCCGCTGGGCTTGACCGGTGGCTGCGAGCGCACCCATCGAGTTTCCGTGATACGCCCTGTAGCGTGCGATGAACTTGTAACGTTCCGGTTCGCCGTTTTGCTGGTGATATTGGCGGGCTATTTTAAAAGCTGTTTCATTCGCTTCGGAGCCACTGTTTGAGAAAAAAATGACGTATTCATCACCGAGCCATTCATTTAATTTTTCTCCAAGTTTAATAGCCGGAATATGGCTTTGGGTTAACGGATAATAGGGTAGTTCTTTTAACTGCTCATAGGCAGCTCGGGCCAGCTCTTCACGGCCATAACCGACGTTAACGCACCATAGACCCGCCATGGCATCCAGATATTTGTTGCCATTTATGTCTGTGATCCAGGCTCCCCGGGCTTCTTTTACGACCATCGTTGCATCGGGACTGTATGGGCGCATCGCGTGCCAAATATATTTTTCATCCTTTTTCAGTAAATCATTTGTTTTGACCTCCAAAATTTCTTCCCCCTTTTCGCATTGATATGGAAAAAACTTTGAAAAACAGAAGACGGTGTAAACCCTTTCGTTTTTTCTTGTACGTTACATTAATCGTAAAATATTTCTTTTTGTAATTCATTAGACAAAAAGTTAATTGATTTATTGAAAAGATTGAACAAATCGATTAATGGAGGGGGTGGAATTTCCCGGAAACAGCATCCACCAACAGGAGAAAATGGTTCGGTTTATCCTCATTCCCTTTTACGATCCAATACGGTCGATAAAATATTTTCTGCTGCGTCATTTTTAGCTTTGGAATGGTAAATACCTTTCTTTTTCTTAAAATGGAGTCGAGCAAAAACTTTTTTGCGATAGCTTCTGCATCAGGTAAAGAAAGGGTACAATTAACGATTTGTCCGTCCGCTATTTTCTTTTCATCGAGGAGGGGATACGTATCGATTAATGCCCCGATCTTGTTTACACCGTCTATCGTGCATCCCAATTTCCCTTCAATCGGATCGAAAAAGTTCTTTTTTTGGACACTGTATTCAAAAAATAGGTACGGATAATAGATACAATGTTGAACCTTATAAGTTGATTCAGAATCTAGTTTTTCTAGTAAACGTTTTGTCTCGTCTTTTTCAAAGTTAATTTTTTCTACTAGAATTGTTTGCAACTTGATCACCCATTGACTGGATTTACTTGTTTGAGAAAGAGCGAAACGGTTCTTGCTTCAGGGCCGATATCTTTTGCAATATTTTTTTCGATATTTTTCGGAAGGATGCGCTGTCCTTTTGCCTCATCAAAGATTTTTTGGATTTTTTCAGAAGGAGGTGTGCCGAAACGATTGCCGATCAGCATGGCAATGATGGAAATGATTAATCCCGCCAGGAATGGATGGATTCCTGTGACGGCTTCCCAATTAAGAGATGTCCATAAAATGTTGGATAATCCCCCGGCAATCATTGAACTTAAAACGCCTACTTTATTGGCATTCTTCCAGTAAACGGAAGCAATGTACGCAACCATGAAGCTATTTCCTAAAGTTCCAAAGGCGAAAACGACTAAATCAAAGACTCGCGGCGGTTGAATGATAGCTACCAGAATTCCGATGACACCTGCGAGAAGGACACTAAGTCTTGAAATCAGGACAACACGACTGTAACTAGCTTTTTTATCGATAAATCTTTGGTAAATGTCCCGCGATAAAGTAGTTCCGGCTTGCATTAAAATGGAATCTGCCGTTGACATGATTGCGGCCATCACAGCTGAAAGAAGGATTGCGGATAAGATACCCGGGAAAAATGTATATGCTAATGTAGGAATAACCATTTCTGGATCGCTTAATTGAGGCAGTAAAATGATTCCCATGAAGCCGAGTAAATATGGAGAGTATGTGAAAAGCTGGTTATAAATTGCGGTGATTAATGTTGCTGTTTTAACTGTTTTTGTACTTCTCATCGACATATGGCGAACAACGACGTGAGGAAGTCCCATGTAACCAATCATATAAATCAAACTTGAGCCGATAATAACTCCCCATTGCCCATAGTAAACATAGTCTTTACCCCAGATACTTAAATAGGATGGGTCGATTTCTGCTAGTTGTTGGTTAAGGCCGGAAAGACCGCCTACATGGTTAAACCCGGCGATTACAAGAAAGAGGACACCTAATAGCATGATGATCGACTGGAAAAAGTCAGTCCATACTACAGCCAGGTAACCACCGGCAACTGTATAAAGTATGATGATACCGACCCCAATGATCACAGCCCATTCGTATTTCCATCCGGTCAATGTTTCTAAAGTTTTTCCCGCTGCCAAGAATTGAGCGAAAACATAAGCAAATAGAAATATAATCGTAATTGTAGCACCAACCACTCGAATAGCGGCACTTTCAAATCGTTTTTCAAGATATTCAATAGGGGAGAGGGCACCGAGTAATTGAGACATCCTCCGCATTCTTTTACCGAGTACCGTTAAGTTTACAATCCCACCACCGGCATCACCAATGGCATACATAATGGCGTACCATCCGTGTTGATAGGCTAATGCCGGGCCACCCATAAACATGAATCCACTCATGGAAGTGCTTTGCATCGTAAGCGCAGTAACCGCCGGTCCAAGCTTTCGATCAGCTAATAAGTAACTCTCAGGTGATCGAGATGCTTTTCTTGTAAAATAAACACCAATGCCCAGAAGAAAGAGAAGATAGCATATGAAAAATACAATATCGACCCGCATACCTATTCATCTCCTTTACCATTATTGACGTATTCATCTTCTAGTTCTTCATCTCGTTTAAATTTGAAAAAGACAATGATTGCCCACGTTAACCAGATGATCGGCCAGGGAACAACGAGCCAAAACGTTTCCGCCGGAAAGTGAAACATGGGAACTATCCTCCTTCATTCATTTTTCGTCATTATATTCGATAAATTCGGAATATTAAATAACCACTTTGTAAAACAGGAAAGCGTTTACATTAGACAAAATGACAAAATAGACAGTAATCTTATCCAAAATGATGGGAATGGAATTGATAGGATAAAACCAGCGATAATATTCTAGGGGTTTGAAATCTTGTCAATAGTTAGACAAAATGTTAATATTGGGATACTCCTAATTGAGTGTTTATAATTTCTCCTGACTATTTAATTGGGGGGATCAATATGGAGTTAACTGTAGCGGATATACTGAAGCGACCCTATTTTCGAGAGGCAAAAATTGTAGCTGGTAAAAGGGGGCTTCATCGATCAGTCAAATGGGTCCATGTTGTTGAAATCGATACAATTCAGCATTTGCTAAACGGCCAGGAAGTTATTTTATCCACGGGTGTTGGCTGGGCTGATGAAAAAAGCAAATGCATATCATTTTTAAAACAACTTTTAGAGAGTAATGCTTCTGCCCTCTGTGTTGAACTTGTTAAATATGTACAATCGCTACCAGAAGAAATGTTAATCCTCGCAGAAGAACATAATTTCCCCATTGTCGTTTTTTATAAAGAAGTAAAATTTATTGATATTACGAGAGACTTGCACAAGATTATTTTGGGATTCCATGAAGAAGCGTGGTGGAAACTTGACCAATTGCAACAAGAGTTAAATCAACTATTGTTGAGCAATCAACCGCTTGGTGAGTTTTTGAAAACATTGCACAAACATACGAATAAGCAGATTGCCTTAATTCATCATAATAGAGATATTCGTTTTTTTCCTAATCCTTCCAAAAGAGAACAACAGAATTGGCTATCAATGATTGAGAAAAATGTGTCCTCCTTTTGTTCCCATCCAATCTCCTTTTTAAATGAAGAAATAGCTCGCATTTATTTTTTAGAAAGTAAAGAAAGCGTTTCACTTTTTGAAAAATTAGCGATTAAAAGATGTAGTGAAATCCTTAGTCAGTATTACTGGAAATACTATCAACAACTTGAAACCCGCCATCTGGAAAGAAATCACTGGTTGTTAGAAGCGGTTAAAGGTCAGTTGACTAAGGACCAGATTGTAAAAAACGTTTCCAAAAGTTCTCCGGCTATTTCATTAAATGAAGCGATCATTGGTGTGATCCCCTATGATGAAATTTCAAGCTTTCCTGAACATGAAAAACATAATATCACTGGTTCATTGCTGAATATTCGAAAGATGTTAATCAAGCAAAATATCCATTTATTTAGTGTGCAAGATGTAGAAAATAAGTGTTATATTCTGTTTTTGATCGATCAAATAGGGAATGGTACATTTTATCAGCGTCTCATAAAATTCACTCAACAAATCTCTCAAGTAAATAGCGCTATGTTTTCACGTAGTAATTTACGGTGGTTGAGCTTTGGAAAAATCATAAATGATTACGATAACTTACCAATAAGTTTTACGACAGCCCTGCGAACATTAAATTACCAAAGAACTGTTGGCAAGTTATCCAAACCATTTTATGATGAACTAGGTATTTATCGATTAATCGATTTAATTCAGGATAAGACTGAGCTAAGTGAATTCGTAAATGATTATATAGGTAAAATAATTGAATATGACAGGAAAAAAAAGACGGATCTATTAAAAACATTGCAAGTGTATTTAAAAAATTTCGGTTCGAAAAATGAAACCGCTCGTGAATTATTTATTGTCAGGCAAACATTGTACCATCGGTTAGAACGTATCAAAGAGCTATTAGGGCATGATTTTATGAATCCGGAAAAAAGAGTCATGATTGAATTGGCAACATATTTACACTATCATTTGCAGGAGTTTAATATTGAAGAGCATTTATTGAAATAATTTTTTTGGTTCGTTCATTTTGTGAATTTTAAAATCTATTAAGAATTAGTTTAATAAATTTTGAATATATATCTAAAAGGGGCTGTCCAAAAAGTCGTATTTTCGACTTTTGGATGCCCCTTTTTTTTGTTCAAGAACCTTGATAAATCAACATTCTGGTTTAGTTCAACATGAAATAATTTTACTTTTTGGACAGCCCCTTTTAATGTCTGGGATTTAATAGGGTTTATATTGGGGGATTAGAGTTTTCTGGAAATGTTTACTGCAGACACCTGATTTACAAATATATTAAACAATTTGAAAAAAAACTATCGATATTATTTTACATATTGTCCAATGTATGTTTATAAACGAAAATTTATAATATTCATAAATATCGTAAAAGATTTACTACATTTTAGATTTTTATAAATGAAAGCACTATCATTAATTGTTTATTTACCATTTTTGGAGAGGAGTGTAGACATTTGCGAAAAAATAAGTTAGGTATATTTTTCCATGCAGTTACAATTATTGGAATATTAATGATGGAAAGTCCTATTATTCTATTGGCCAATCGTATTGAACCAAAAATTTTCGGGTTTCCTTTTTTAATTGCTTGGATATTATTTTGGTGGTTTATTTGCACATTAATTTTACTCATTGCTTATCAAATGGATTGGGGAAGGATCAATAATAGGAAAAAGGAGGTATAAAGGATGACAGCTGGTGTACTAATAATTTTTTTGTTTCTTGTAATCCCATTGATTATCGGATTTATTGCTGCTACAAAAGCTAAAAACACCAGTGAAGACTATTTTATACAAGGTAGAGGCATGGGTTCTATTGCGGCATTTTTTACAGTGGCAGCAACGTGGTGGAGTGCATTTGCTTTTCTCGGATCCAATGCAACATTTTATACACAAGGACCTGTTTATTTAACTGCATTTGCGTGGAATATTTTGTTTGGATATTTGTATTATGTCATCGGTAAACGTATTTGGTTCCTCGGAAAAAAATTCAATTATATTACACCCTCAGATTTTTTTGGTGACTATTATAATAGTGAACCATTGCGAGTGATTGTAACCGCTATCTTAACGATTTTTACGATTCCTTACTTACAAATTCAACTGACTGGTGGAGCATATTTAATAGAGGTTGCTTCAGGAAATGTGATTCCGTTTTGGTTAGCAGCAGCACTTTTCTATATAGTTATTATTATTTATGTCTGGGTTGGCGGGATAAGGGCAGTAGCCTGGACGGATATTTTCTATGGATTCTTACTTTTCTTTGGCCTCTTGTATATAGGTTTTTATGCCGCAAATTTGGTCGGCGGTACCACATCTTTGTTTGAACAAATGCAGCAGCAATTCTCCAGTCACCTCACATTACCTGGTCCAGAAGGATCAGCTGGTTATGCTCGATGGATATCATTATGTGTAATAACAGCATTAGGAGCTCTTATGGGACCACAATTATGGTTGCGAATGTATGCCGTAAAACATGGAAAATTGTTTAATTTGATGCCATTTCTTATATCTTTATTAGCTATAAGCTATATAGGGTCAGTTCTTGTAGGTTACACAGGGGTTATTATTATGCCAGGTATAGAAAATCCCGATCAAATCCTTCCCATAATTGCAATGGAATACATGCCGTTTGTAATAGCATCGATTATTTTAGCGGGTGGAGCATCTGCGGCAATGTCTACTGCAAATAGTCAAATTCATGCTGTATCGACTATCTTAACAAAAGATTACTATCAAAGGTATAAAAATCCCAATGCCTCGGAATTTAAATTAACACAGATATCTCGATACGCAATTGTATTCTTTTCTTTACTAGCTTATGTTCTTGCCTTATTTGCACCGGGTCTCCTCGTTACAATCGGTCTTGTTGCCTTTGGAGGAACAGCGCAATTAATAGTACCTACAGTAGGCGCATTATTTTGGAAAAAATCAAATGCAAAAGGGGCTATAGTTGGTTTATTAGGAGGTATAGGTATAACAGTATTTTTAACTTTTGTACCTGGCTTAACTAGTCCATTAGGTTTAGATCCAGCCATGTGGGGGCTCTTGATTAACAGTATATTATTTGTAGTTATCAGTCTTTCTACAGCTTCAAGGGAACAAAAGCTAGTTGAAAGATTTGAAGAAGCCCTTTCCGAATATCAACAAACGGAAGGTGAGATGGAAGATAAAGAAGAGAAAATTATTAAAGTTAATTAAGAATAGATGACTTGTTGATAGTTTCTTTGAATACAAAACATAGAAAAGAAGTTGGTGATACTTCCTGTTTAAGAAAAGGGGGTGGTTTTTGATGAAAAATTATTTGTTTGTTAATGGTGAAGTAATCACGGTGAATAAGGAAAATAGAATTGCAGAGGCTGTGGCTGTTCAAGGAAATCAAATTATTCAAGTAGGAAATAATGATGATATTCTTCGGTTGAAAAATGGAAACTCTGAGATAATCGATTTAAAAAAGCAAACATTATTACCAGGCTTTATCGATTCACATATCCATATCACGTTACATGGAACCAATGAACTCTCCGTTTCTTGCAAAGATAATTCGATCCAGTCAATTAGCGATCTTCTCACAGCATTAAAGGAAATTGCAAAGAAGACTCCAAAAGGAAAGTGGATTCGGGCGTGGGGATTTAATGAAAACAAAATTAAAGAAAAAAGATATCCCACCAGGGAAGAGTTGGACTATGTATCGAATGATCATCCCATAATTGTAACGCGGACATGTAATCATATATCCGTCGTAAATAGCAAGGCGCTATCATTGGCTAATTTTAATGAAAATTCTCCAGATCCGGAAGGTGGAAGATTAGGACGCGATGGAAATGGAAAGTTGAATGGTTTGCTTATTGAAAAAGCGCATATGCAGATGTTTTCCATTGCGTCATTTTCGAATGAAGAAATCGAAGAAGCACACCGTCTTGCATCACGACAATTTTTAGAGAAGGGAATTACTTCTATTCATGAAGCAAGTGGGTTTGGATTTAATAATTTACGCTTATTACAAGAACATACTCAATCGGGAATCATTAAACAACGTGTTTTTGCGATGATTGGAGCCTTACATGGTGCTGATGAAATTGTCAAAATAATGAGGGACTCTGCTGTTTTTACAGGACTAGGAGATAATCACTACAAAATTGGTCCTTTGAAACTTTTCCTTGATGGAAGTAGTAGTGGTCCAACTATTTGGACCCGTGAACCTTATACGAGTAATCCAAATGATTTTGGTGTTCACTATTACAATCAGGAAGAAGTAGATGAGTTATTTATACCTGCACATGAAAATGGTTGGCAAATTACTGCTCATGCTCAAGGTGATGCTGCCATTGAAATGCTTTTAAATACAATTGAAAAAGCCAATAAATTTTTTCCACGTCCTGAAGCACGTCATCGTATTGAACATGCAGGGATTGCTTCTCCAGATCTCGTTTATAGAATGAAGAAGCTGAATGTTCTTCCAATACCAAATCCTGCATTTATCTATGAGTTCGGAGACGGGTACGTAAAAGATTATGGTGAGAGAGCAAAGCAAATGTACCCATTGGGGGATTATATTTCCTCAGGAATTATAGCGGCTATTGGATCAGATTGCCCTGTGACGACCTATGAACCGATGCTGGGGCTGTATGCTGCTCTGACAAGAAAAACTCAAAATGGAAAAATAATTGGAGAAAATAAAAGAATTGCACTACTTGATGCAATTCGTATGTACACAATCAACGGTGCCTATGCTTCGTTCGAAGAAAAAATAAAAGGAAGCATTGAACCGGGGAAATTAGCAGATTTAGTTTTGCTTGACCGCTCATTACTACAAGCTGATATTGAAGAGATACCAGAAATTCAGGTTGAATGGACCATGATTGACGGGAATTTTGTTTTCGTAAGGTAGGGAGGTTGCTTATGGAAAAGCAAATGCTTCTAATTAATGGTGAACGATTGAAACAAACAATTTTACAATTTGCAGAATTTGGAAAAACAAAAGCTGGTGGGGTAACAAGACTTTCCTTATCAGAAGAAGATTTGCAAGCAAGAAACTATTTTCTTTCAATTTGCAAAGAGTTAGGTATGAACGTTTTTTGGGATGATATGGCCAATATGTATGCCGTTTTGCAGGGAACTGACAGTACGAAACCTCCGATTGTAATCGGATCACATTTAGATTCTGTTGAAAAAGGTGGAAAATTTGACGGAGCACTGGGAGTAATTGCAGGAATTGAAATCGTCCGAACTTTAATTGAAAATAACATAACCCCAAAGATTCCAATTATAATTGTAAACTTCACAAATGAAGAAGGTGCCCGTTTTGAACCATCCTTAATGGCATCTGGTGTTCTTTCCGGTAAATTTGATAAAGAAAAAATGCTGCAATCTACTGATAAACATGGAATAACCTTTGGTCAAGCATTACAGGAAAGTGGATTTGCAGGAAGTGTTGAGAATCGATTAAAAGAAGCCAAAGCATTTTTTGAAATGCATATAGAACAAGGACCCGTATTAGAATCTGAAAAAAAGACTATCGGTATTGTCGAATGTGTCGTTGGCATGGTTTGCTATGAAGTAGAAGTAACCGGGAAATCCAATCATGCTGGAACGACCCCGATGTATTTACGGAAAGATGCGCTATTTACTGCAAATGAGTTAATTCATTTTGTAAGAGACCATTTAGGTGATCTGGACGAAGAGCTCGTGTTTACGATAGGGAGAATGGATGTGAGCCCGAATATTCATACGGTTATTCCAAATAAAGTTGTTTTTACAATAGAATCACGTCATAAATCGCCAGCAATGATTCAAAAAGTAGAGCAAGTTATTCAAG
Organism: uncultured Bacillaceae bacterium; assembly: GCA_937951955.1. Lineage (GTDB taxonomy): Bacteria > Bacillota > Bacilli > Bacillales > Caldibacillaceae > CALGAD01. The sequence continues at coordinate 14,573 of CALGAD010000046.1, read as the reverse complement.
AACTGCCAAAGTTCGGGGGAGCATGTAAAGTAACCGTTAAGAAGTTATGGGATCGTGAAACTGTTTGGTTTGAAGAGAATCTCGTTCAATCTTTGGAAGAATCGGCTAAAGAATTGGGATATTCATATAAACGTATGCAGAGTGGAGCGGGACATGATGCGCAGTTTATTGCCAGTTATATTCCAACTGCAATGCTGTTTGTCCCAAGTGTTAATGGAATAAGCCATGCGGAGGATGAATTTACGTCTTTTGAGGATTGTGAGAAGGGCGTTAATGTTCTGTTACAAACCGTATTGAAATACATTCAATAGATTTTTTAAAATTACTGCATCACTTTAATTAGTATGTCATATTGATAGCTCCAAAAAACTGAATATTCCGTATACTAGGGAGGGAGGAACTATGAGTATATTAATTAAAAATGGAACAATTGTTACTGCTGTGGATGAATTTATCGGCGATATTTTCATAGAAGATGAAAAAATTTCAGCTGTAGGAAAGAATCTAAATCTTAAAGCGGATGAAGTTGTTGATGCTTCTGGTAAATATGTATTACCAGGAGGTATTGATCAACATGTCCATTATTCATTTGATTATAAAGGAGAAAGGGTCAGAGGATTTGAGACTTCAAACGCAGCGATCGTTGGTGGAACTACAACTGTTATTGAATTTGTCAATCAGGAACCAGGAAAGGGAATAGCAGAGACAATAGAACAATTCGATGAAAAAGAAGCTTCGAGATATGCGATGGTCGATTATTCCTTTCATGGTGTCGTCTGTGATGCAAATGACCAAGTGTTTGCAGAAATTCCAACATTGCCGAGTAAGGGGATTTCTACAATAAAATTATTCATGGCATATAAAGGATTACCTTTTCATAGCGATGATGAAACAATATTCAAAGCACTATTAGCTTCAAAAGAAGCAGGCGTTACTGTAATGGTTCATGCAGAAAATGGAGATGTCATTGATTATTTGCAAAAAGAATTTTTACGTCAAGGGAAAACGGAGCCATATTACCATGCCTTATCACGGCCGCCTCTTGTCGAGGAAGAAGCTACTCAACGGGCAATTTATCTGGCAGCATTAGCTGATGCGCCCATTTATATCGTACACGTTACATCTAAAGGTGCGATGGAAGTCATTCGTGATTCGTTTATAAAAGGGATTCCGGTTTTTGGTGAAACATGTACTCAATATTTAGTTTTAGATAAAGAGCTATTAGCTAAACCAAACTTTGAAGGAGCAAAATACGTATGTTCTCCTGCACTGCGTACAAAAGAAGATAATGATGCCCTTTGGCAAGCGATTAATCACGGTTGGTTGAATGCTGTCAGTTCTGACCATTGTGGTTTTGATTGGCAAAAACAGAAACATATGGGAATCGATGATTTTACAAATATTCCAAACGGATGTCCAGGAGTACAGGACAGATTAGCGATATTATGGACGTACGGTGTGAATCGAGGAAAAATCTCCAGGCAGAGATTAGTTGATTTATTCGCGACAACGCCAGCAAAAGTTAATGGATTAGATTATCGCAAAGGTCATATCGGCGTTGGTTATGATGCAGATATCGTGATCTATGATCCAGAACCAAGGTCAATCATTACAAATGAAACGAGTTTACACGGTGTTGATTTCAATATTTATGAAGGTATGGTTCAGGAAGGAAAAGTTGACAAAGTATTTTTACGTGGAAAATTAATGGTTGAAGATGGAAAGTTTATCGGGAAAGAGGGTGATGGTGAATTTATTCCAGCTAAACCTTTTGGTTTATGCTATCAAGCAAACAAAAATATTGAAAAAGTAAGTGTATAAAATGATATAATTATTAAAAGATTCGTTCATTTTTCTATATATAGATTTAGCTTCATAATATTGTCATTATTTTTCATACAATTGATATGAATTTTTATCCTCGGCTGTTTTAATGAGAATTTGATTCAATCTAACATGATCGAGGATATTTTTTTTGACAATTTAAGTGGTAAATCATTATATCAAAAAATTTAGAAACAATATGTGTCATTGCATCTGTTGAGACTTAAAATCCACTAATTAATGAGATGAACAATGAAACTATAAACCTCGTAAATTGTTAAATGAAAATGAATTAAGTGCTGTATGTATAGTATAGTCCTTATTTTGCAGGTATAATATAAGTAGGAATATTCTTAAGGGGGCGATTTAATGGTCCAACAGCATCAAAATATTAAGAATGTTCTGGTGAAACACGAGGAACGAGTATCCCGGGAACAAATTGCAGCTCTTTTAGAAACGATTGCAACAAAATTAAAAGAAGACGGTACAATTACGTTAAAATTAGGAGAGCAGTCGCAAACTGTTCAACTCCCTGAGTCAGTCGTCCTGGAAGTGGATTTAGAAGAGAAAAACGGCAAATATAGTTTGGAATTTGAATTAGAATGGCGAGAGGGCGAAAGTAGCGGTACTTTAACGATTGAATAATAATTGACATGAATTTAAGGTGTTAGAAATAAAAGAGAAACTATAACAACTACATTGTGGATCATACCGTTTATGTTGAAAATATTCAGCGGGTTTCTGTTTTAATAATGAAGGACGTTTACTTCTTCATCAAACGACTTCATTTCCAGAAATACCCGCTGATATTTTTTAAATACACTCTTATATAGTTTTATTCTTTTTTAACGAACGGATAATGCTCATTTGCTCCTCATCCAGTGGTTTGCTGAAATCCCGATCCACACGTGCACCTGAACCGATATGGTATTCCGTAGCATTAATGTGTTGATGCAGATCGGCTACATTTTGCGCGTTTACGCCGCTACCAACCAGTATTGTCGGTCCCTCTAATTCCTTCGAAAGTTCCACTAGTTTCTTTAAAGTAGATATCCCCTCAATTGCAGTTGGTGCGCATCCTGAAGTTAATACTCGTTTAATATGTTTTTTATATTTCGTTAACGTACGGTATGCATCGAGGGGGGAGCGGACATGGTCAAAGGCCCGGTGAAACGTGATATCAAAATCGGGTGCATGGGAAATAATCTTATCTAAAAGATCTTCATCAATATCTCCATCTTTAGTAATCGCCCCGATCACAATGCGGTTGCCGCCGAGCTCGCGAATCATGGAAATATCTTCTTTCATGATTAACCAGTCCGATTCATCATAAACGAACCCGAAACTATGGGGACGTACCATAATTTGCACGGGGATATGCGCGTGTTCCAGTACACGCTTAATTGTTCCGAAGCTCGGTGTTAATCCACCTTCTTGCATGGCACTTACTAATTCTACCCGGTCAGCACCCAGTCGCTGAGCTTGCATCGTATCCTTTTCATTTAATGTAATCACTTCAATTTTCATATCAATCGCCTCATTTTATAAAGGTGCTCGCTTGATAATCCGGCCTTTTCTACCTGTCGTTGTTTCTGCGAATTTCAAGGAATGAATTATCGCATTTTCTGTTGTTTCTACAGCTGCCTGAAAGAGTAAATTCATGATTGGATGATCATCCCGAATAAAAGTTATCTGTTCAGTCATATTTTTACTTGAATGTTGATAGCGGTGAGCGGTGGAAAAAGCTATAGCAATATCACCACTGCCATTAGCCATGTGACTCCCAACCCGACCGAGTCCCAGTCCTGAACGTCTGGCCAGTCGCTTTAGCTGGCGATCATAAAGTGGGGCATCGGTCGCTAAAACAACAATAATTGAACCATCAGGTGTATCGTCAGCCGATTTTTCCTGTAAATTGGCAAACAATGCATCTTCTTTTTTGCCAAAATTACTTAAAACGAGACAGCCTACAGTATACATAATATCATTATAGTAAACTAACTTGGACGCACTGCCGATTCCCCCTTTATAACCGAAGCAGACCATTCCTTTACCAGCGCCGATGGCACCTTGTTTTACAGGATCCGTTGTTGCCGCTTGAATGGCTTGAATCGCATGCTCCGGTTGAACAGCAGGTATTCGGATGGAGTTAAGATAACCATCGTTACACTCACCAACAACGATATTAATCGTACTGGTTGTGTCACCAATATCATCATTTTGCTCGAGCATATACTGCAGCGTTCCTTGCAGTACATTACCGACACCGAACGTATTTGTAAGCATGATCGGCGATTCAAGAAGTCCAAGTTCTTCTAACTGAACTAACCCAACCGTTTTGCCAAAACCATTGAACACATGACATCCTGCTGCCACCTTTTCTTGAAAAAGATTTCCACCGTGGGGGAGAATGGCGGTTACACCTGTACATATCGTATCTTCATCATTCAATTTCTCATAAAGGGTGACATGGCCAACACGAACTCCCGGGACAGCGGTGATTGAATTATTTTTTTCAACGAACAATTTTCTTTATTCACCTCTCACAATATCTTATCTTTAGGTTTAGCAATAATTATAGAATTGGTCAAGAAGCGGATTGAAAGTTTGTATTTGATCAAAGATAGTGGCTAATTTTCATTTGTAAATCAAATCATAAAAAGATGATAGGAGCGATTTGCATATAAGTAGATTGAGTAAATCTTTAAAGTTTTTGCATCCTTTTTGATTTGTCGGATGTTTGTTATAATGGATGACGGTTTTAACTTTAGAAACGGTTCATTTTTCATCATAAATCCGTTTTTTTTACCCTGCTGTTAAGAAATAGACATAGCTAAATTCATTTAATTAAAAACGATCACAGTTAGTATTTAGATCAACATAGAGGTGTTCATCATGCAAGCATACTTATTTTTATTATTACTATTAGGTGCCGGTTTGATTGTGAAAAATAAATCATTAATTATATCTGTAATTTTTTTATTGATCATGAAACTATTTATTCATAATGATAAAATATTCTCCTTTATTCAAGCTAAAGGGATCAATTGGGGAGTGACGGTAATTACGATTGCTGTATTAATTCCCATTGCCACGGGCGAAATTGGGTTCAAAGATTTATTAGATGCCCTTAAATCGCCCTATGCCTGGATAGCTTTGGGATCTGGGGTTCTTGTGGCCCTGCTCGCAAAAAATGGTGTAGTATTATTGGAACAGGATCCCCATCTGACAACAGCCCTAGTTCTCGGTACGATATTTGCCGTAACATTTTTAAAGGGAGTAGCGGTCGGTCCCTTAATCGGGGCCGGGATTGCCTGGTATGTGATGAAGTTGTTCGGGCTTGTTTAATTAAGCGACCGAATGCAGGCGATATGAAAAATGCAAGGCAGGGTATGATTCATTGTACAATATGAGCATGTTTTATGATTTGCCTAATATATAATTGATAATAAAGGCTCGAAACACACTAATTTCATTAAGCTAATCCGGAAAAGTCAGTAAATGACTTCTCCGGATTTTTTTATTTCATCATTAAGACTAAATCATATTTTTAAGGAATAAACGAACACACAAAAACAATCTGTAGAAAATTTTAAATGCCGTATGTATGGTTTCAAATGAAATCATGATTGTGAGGGTGTGCTATGCAAAAGTGTATCGTATGCGGTAAAGTTCCGGGGATAGAAAAACGGGTCAATAATGAAGGACTAATTTTTTGCTCAGATGATTGTTATGACGCCCACGACAATTCACCCAATGATTTCAGTCATCCTTACATTGACGATTATGAAGCGATCCGACTGGAATACATCTGGTGGATGGAAAATTTCGAAAATGAAATGGATAAACTTGCTCAAGCCGATGATGCGGAAAGGGAGGAAATACTTGAAGGCTTCGATGCATTATTTCTTGAATTTTATGATTACTATCAGCTAGAAGGTAACGACGGTGTATTTTCGCAGGAAATTTATAATTACTTACTGGCGCTAGAAGAGATACGGGTAAAAATTGAAAATTGGAAGACTGAAAATGAGGAATAAACCATTCTGATTACAGATATAAATTATTTGATAATCGTGATAAACTCTAGTGATAGAATTGAAAAGGATACAGGGTGAATTACATTTACGACAGATAAAGTGAATTTCAAAGAGCGATTTATCTAGTTCAAATACTTTGGATTGGCGATATTAAGATATAACAATATTATCTAATTTAATAAGGTTTTAGAAATTAGGAGAGAGAAAATAAGATTAGACTCCCCCGCACAGAGCATTTGTAAACATTACTATACGGGGGAGTTATCTTTGAATTAGGAAAGTATAATTAATTGATGCTGCATAGTCTGTTAAATTTAATGAAGAAACCAAGTGAATTTTCACTTTTTATTTAGTAAAATCGTGAGCGTCATCGATTCTTAGCTCAAAAAACTATTAACGAATCGCAACGGATCAAGATGTTTTATATTGTATTTTGTTTTGCCATCAATTAATAACTCGGTAATAATCTCACCTATTATGGGGGCTAGTTTAAATCCGTGTCCGGAAAAACCACTGGCAAATACAACATTTTTCCAGTTTGGAAGATACCCCAGTAAAGCATGATGATCAGGTGTATATGCATCCATATACACAGAAGCTCTGACAGGATCAGGATAGACTACAGGGAACAATTGCTTTACAGATTCACGGAGTTTTTCAATTTCTTCCGAATATACATCACGAGATAAAGATTCAGGATCTGAAATTACTTCAGGATTTTTCGTATAGGATGCTTTTACCATTGTTCCATCTAGCGTCGGTACACCTGTTAGCCTGAAGTCCCCGCGTAATCGTGCAAAAACAGGAAGTTTGTCTGGTTTAGTAGCTTCGATGTTCTTTGGTATGAACCAGGTGAGTACTAATCTTCTGGGAATCAATAAATCCTTTATCTCTGGCAGTAATTTTGCTGTCCAGGCACCAGTTGCAATTACGACTTTGGCTACTTTAAACCATTTTCCACCAGCGAATATCCTAACCCCATTTTCCTCAGGGATTATTTTTTCAACTTTTGTATATGGCATGATGGTAGCGCCGTATTTTACAGCTAGATTTGTTGCAGATACGACAGCCAGTTCTGGTCTGATAAAACCAGCTTCTTTATCTAGAATGACCAAATCATCTTTAAAAAATTTAAATTGCGGGAATTTCTGTTCTGCTTTTTCTTTCGGCAAAATTTCATGAGCCAGCCTAAACTCTTGAATGCTGTTTAAAATTGTTTTTATTTCAGGTGAATCTGCTTCGCCAATCATTAATCCACCATTTAAGAAGAGAAGAGAATTCCCGCTTTCTTCCTCTAATTTTCTCCAGAGTTTCCTAGCTTGAAAGAGGAGGGGGACATATTCGGGTCCTTCCATGTATGCTGTTCGGAACAGACGAGATTCCCCACCTGCAGCAGAGCGATCATGACCGATACCAAACTGTTCAAAACCAATTACGGATATATCTCTTTTGGCAAGCTGCCACGCGGCCATGCTTCCCATTGTACCAACACCAATTATGCCGACTTCAGCGTCCATTTGTTTTCCTCCTTAGTATCTATTATTTTATTATATAAAAAACACAAAATTAATTAAATTCAGAAAATTTGAGGCGTATTTATATGTTTGTTACTTTTCCCTTATCTAATTCTTTATTTCTATAAATTGCACTAAATAATAAAAATCCGATGAGAGAACAAACGACACCGTAGACTGAATATGGAATGGTAGTGTTTAAAATTTGGGCTATAGCTACACCAACGACCCCAGAAAAAGTTCCACCTAGAGCTCCTTTAACGGAAAGCAATTTGGTTTTTCGTAAAAATATACCTAAAAAGATGGGTACTAGTAGACCTGCTGCAGAATAAGCATAAGTTGCCTGTAACCAACCCAAAGCTTGGGGGTAATATAATGCTAATATCAGAGCAAGAATGATAATAAATACTGTTAAAATTCGTGAATATTTTACTAAAGTTTTTTCATTAACATTTGGGTTGATATATGATTTATATATATCGTTCGTAATATTTACAACAACAGATTGAACTGCACTGCTAACAGTTGAGATGATTGTTGCAATAATAAATGCTGAATAGATTGCTAAAAACCAGGTAGGTACCTGTGTGAGAAACCAACCTGCAGCCATTTCAGGATTATCTAAATTAGGATTAAGAGAGTGAATTGCGATTCCCATAAAAGAAGCCCATAATCCAGAGATCAATCCTGCAATTGCGGCAATGACAAACCCCTGTCTTGCAGATTTTGGGTCTTTCGCGGAATAGATTCGTTGATACGACATTTGGTTTGTCAATGCACCTGGAAAAATGGCAAATGTCCAAAGTATGATAGTTGTTAAACCAACGGCACCCATACCTTGAGGGAAGGAAATAATCTTTTCGGGTACATTAGCAACAATTTCAGACCAGCCGCCGGCAAAATTTAGCATATACAAACCAGTTGCAATCGATAAAATCAACATAAAACAGCCGAAAAGAAAATCTGTCCAGGCTACCGAAGCCATCCCTCCAGGTAATACGAAGAGAATGCTAATAAGTGCAAAAATAACGACTAAAAGAGTAAAAGAAATCCCAGTAATTTCTGTAAATAAATTTCCAAATGCGACTAATTGTGTACACAACCATCCAAATGGAACGACAATTGAAAGTAGGGTTACTGTACTTATCAAAACTTTATGTTCTCCATACAACTTTTTGAAAATGTCAGGTAAAGTTGAAAATTGATGTTTCTTCAACCATCCGGCAAATAAAATCAATACAACAATTCCTAATGAATAAAGAAGATTATAGGTAAATGCCGACCATCCGGCATGATAGCCGATACCGACATGGGCAACAAGTACCCCGCCTCCGACTCCTGTTGCAAATTGTGTACCTGCAATAACATACATCGGTAGGGATCTACCGCCGACATTCCAATTTTCAATTCCTTTCTGCTTTTTTCCAATGTAAATCGAAATACCGACTCCAATAGCTAACATGATTATCGAACTAGTGATGATCGCAAGCGTCGGGCTCATGATTATCCTCCTTTTCAATAAATAATCTTAGAATGGCGTCAGATCTTCCTATTTGGAAGATTTGAAAATCTTTTCAAACTATATCTCGAAATATCTAGTGATGTCTCACCATCGATTAGTAATTCGGTCATTAAAGTTCCCACAATTGCGGATAACGTTATTCCACTGTGCATCACCGCAATATACGCTCCTTTAATTCCCGGAATTTCACCAAAAATTGGTAATCCGTCTTCGGGGATCACCCTGATTCCCGAGAAAGCCCGAACGATATTGGCTTTTGCCAGTGCAGGAACTAAATCGATGGCCATGCGGGCAGTTTGCTGCATGACATCTAGTGTCGTTCTTCGATCGTAGCCGACTTCTTCTTTAGAATAACCGATTAAAACTTCACCGTTATCGGTTTGACGAACACCTCCAATCGTGTATTTGAGAAATGGTTTAAGCGGTTCTGTAATGAGAATCTGACCGCGAACCTGCCTTACCGGAATATAAACACCAAGCATTTTTCCCAGTTCTTTTGACCACGGACCTCCTGCTAAAATCACGTTGTTTCCTTGAAATACTCCCTGCTCTGTTTCTACATGAAATATACCTCGTACTTTTTTTATTGAAGTTACACGATTATAAAAAGAACATTGTACGCCATTTTTCTTTGCAGCTCTTATATAAAGTTCGACTAAACGAAAAGGATTGAGATTTCCATCCCATTTGCTAAAAGTTGCACCGGCTATTTTCGGGGAAACTGCCGGCTCTTTTTCCAGTACTTCATCTCTTGTCAACACATCTATTTTGATGCCGACCTTTCCTTGTTCTTCAGCCAACTTTAACGCTTTATCGCGATCGCCTTCGTTGTAAAAGGGGGCGATTCCTCCGGTTCGTTTATATTCAAAATCACCAATTTTCTTTTCCAGATAAGCATACAATTCAGCACTATACATGCTTAGTTCTCCGTACCAATTCGGGGTTTTACTATGTACCCAAACCCAGGCCTGTGTGGAACCGGATGTACCGGATAGGGGATAGCTTTTATCAATAAGTAAAATCTCGTATTTTTTCCTCTCTGATAAATGGTAGGCGATACTACTGCCGACGACTCCGCTTCCGATAATAATACAATCAAACACTTTCGTCATTTTGTTCATCACCATCTTCTACACTTTCTCCAAAAACCGAAGCGATACTACTTTCTTTGAAATCTTCAACACCGTTTGCCAGTGCACCCAACCGCACGGGGATGGCTGGCATTCGCAGACGGGGAGGAGGTATGTCTTCTAGTGGTGTATTCGTATATGTTGCGATTATTTCTCTCACAGGGTTCATGCAGATTTTTGCCTGACAGGGTCCCATGCCACATCGGGTCAATCGTTTAATATCATCAAATGTCCGGGCACCGTTTTTAATGGCTAATTCAATTTCTTCTATATTGATCTCTTCACAGCGGCAGACAATTGTGGATTTTTCCATCGGTACGCCTCCTTGAATTATTTGGATTTTGTTAAGGGAGATTGCCGGCTTCGACTGGATGCAATCAAATTTTTCCTCGCTTGACACACAGCGGTATTCTCTAACTTTTCTAATTCTAGCCAGCGTTTTCGTCTTTCTATTTCTGCTTCCTCACTATTTAAAATGCCAATTTCTTCAAGAGCACTGATCGCAGCAATTTCCCCGGTTAAAAGAATGGGACCTAAATCTGTGATACCCGCTGCATTGCCAGCAATGAAACAAGAGGGATTCGTTGTTTGCAGTTTTTCATTATATAATGGGACCCATCCACCTAAATGTTTTTTATAAGTTAACTCACAATCCATGATGACGAATGGCTCTAGAATGGGGGTGAAGCCATTGGATATGCAGATGAGATCGACGTCAATTTCTTTTCGTCCTTCGGGAGTATGAACCGAAACACGTTCCACCTGACCTGTACCTTGCGCAATTTGAACGGTACTTTCTGTCCAGACAGGAACATGTTTTAATTCGTCACGTAAAATTCCGTCACTACACGTAATTTGACTTTTTTCCTCAATAAACGCCTCAATGGTTACACCACAATCATGAAGCTGTTTCGCCACAGTAAAAGCGAAGTTATTTGTACCAATCATTACCGCTCGCTTTCCCGGTAGAACTGATTCCCTGTTTATGAGTATTTGAGCAGCACCTGCAGTCATCACCCCTGGTAATGTCCAGCCGGGAAAAATTTTCGCTTCTTCCTGTGCTCCGGGAGCGAGAATATTTGCACGGGCAAGGATTGGAAATGTTTTGTTGCCGTCGGTTACTCCAATCATTCCATTTTTATATGCACCGATCATCGTATGGTTTGTATAAACCTGAACAGAGGATGCGTATAAATGCTTGATAAGAGTTTCAATCACTTTTAATCCGATATCTGGCGCATATCCAGTAGGCAGATTAGAAAAATATTGAGTTTGCTGCCTTAACTGACCGCCTGGGGAAAACGATTCATCAATCAAAATCACTTTTGCACCGAATTTTTCTGCAGTTAGTGCCGCACTGATTCCTGCCGGGCCGGCACCGACAATAAGTACATCAGCTTCCATTTATCTCACTCCCCGGATCTGGGTCTTCGTTGCTCGGGAACACTTTCATTCCTTCATCAACAAGGGTCATACAGCTTAATACATGTTCAACGCCGTTAATGGTTACGAAGCAGCTCATACACCGGCCGGTGGCACAATAAAGTCCCCGGGGCTGTAAAAATTTGCGGCTTGTACCTAAGTTGCGAATGCCATTTGCCATCAATGCAGCGGCTACAGTTTGTCCTTTTTTCGCTTTTAGAGGTTTGTTATTAAAATAGAAAGTTACTTCTTCCGTGAATTTTTCTCCCAGAACGGGATGGATGTGAATTTGCATTTTCATCCTCCTTCACGCACGGTATTTTCAGTAAAAATAAGACTATTCAGAAAACAATGCTCACAATAGTAAAATATAAAATTATAACATTATATTCTGCATGGGAAATTGTAGTTATCGTTTATTGATTTATAGATCGATTTCCAGATAAAATTTAGCATCAGTCAACAATGATACATAATGGGAATATTCAATGATCATTTTTTTATTTACAGTTGTGATACGATCCAGTACGAGTAATTGTTCACCGATAGGAACTTGCAAAAGTGCCGCTTCTTCTTTACCGGCGGTTTTGGCAGAAATATAAACTTTTGCTTTATCCAGGGAAAGGCTGTATTTTTTGGAAAACACATTATAGAGAAGATTGTTTTCAATATCTTGTTTAGTTAATCCAGGTGTTAATTTTTTAGGAATCCAGGAGTTTTCAAAGACAATCGGTTTTTCGTCTTCTAATTTTATTCGGCTGATATGATACACTTCTTCATGCTCGTTAATGTGCAGTTGCTTGGCTAATTGACTGTCCGCTTTTATTATTGTGAATTTTATAGTTTTATGCGGGTAAAATTTTTCTTCGGAGAATTTGTCATGGAGAGAAACGAGTTTTGTTAAGTTGATTTCTTTCGGCTTGTTAACAAAAGTTCCTTTTCCACTAATTCGATATAACATTCCGCTATTAACGAGATCGAGAATGGCACGTTTCACTGTAATCGTACTGACTTGAAAATGGGAGGAAAGCTCTTTTTCTGTAGGGATTTGCTCGCCTGGCTGCCACTCTCCAGAGGTGATTTTATATTCCAAGTACTGCCTAATTTGTCTGTATAATGGTATACTTCCATCTCTTTTCAACAGCATAAAATTTCCCTCGCAAAGAATATAATATTATAATATTAGTACGAATTTTCTGTATATTATAACAAGGTGTGATTTTAAGGTCAATATAATTTTTAAAAAAAGCTTATTAAATTTTGTGGATCCCAGAAATGGATGAGGTTGGGGATTCAAACAAGAGTAGGTCAAGCCTGGCAACTTAAAGAACTTAAGTTAAAGAATTGATAATAACTGGTAAAATTTGAGTATAAAGTAATTATGGACGGAAGGTAAAAGATTTATAGTATTTAAGGAGTGTTTATGCGATTAGTAGAATCCTATTACTAAAGTACTTCGTGAATATTAAAAATAAACATAATATTATTAAAAGTCAGTAAAAAGTCTTGTACAGGAAATTCCTATTTGATACAATAAAATTAATTAATTTATAGGGGGTATATGTATGGGAAAATTTGATGGGAAAGTAGTATTAATAACTGGCGGTGCCAGGGGACAGGGAGCTTCACACACACGGAAATTTCACGAAGAAGGAGCAAAAGTTGTCTTCACCGATATTTTAGAGGAAGAAGGGAAAGCGCTTGCAAACGAATTAGGAGACAATGTGAGATTTTTTAAACACGATGTTCGCAGTGCCGATGATTGGGAAAAGGTTGTTGCCGAAACAGAATCAACCTTTGGACCAATAAATGTACTTGTTAATAATGCGGGAATTGTTATTAATAAAAAATTAGAAGAAATGACAGAAGAAGAATATCGAAGAGTAATAGATATTAACCAGGTAGGAGTATTTTTAGGATTGAAAACAGTAGTTCCGTCAATGAAAAAAGCTGGAGGCGGTTCCATTATCAACATTTCTTCGATAAATGGTCTGCGCGGAAAACCGGGAACAATTGCATATGATGCATCTAAATTTGCGGTAAGAGGAATGACAAAAACTGCTGCTGTTGAACTTGCAGAGTATGGAATAAGAGTGAATTCTATTCATCCAGGCATAATTGAAACACCGATGATTGCACAAGGAGATGTGAAAGAAACTGCTGCTGCTCTTGCAGAAATTGTACCTTTAAAACGTGTTGGACAACCAGAAGACATTACTAATTTAGTCTTATTCCTTGCCTCAGATGAATCTAGCTATTCAACTGGATCAGAATTTGTTGTAGATGGAGGCGTAACCGCAACTTATTAATAGAACTTTTGAACACCTGATCTTTATTTAACAAGGTCAGGTGTTTTTTTGCGCGAGGAATCGGACCTATTTGGTTGCAATTGTCCACAAAATTAAATTCCAATGATAATGAGGTACCAACATAAAATAAAGTTATTCAAAATTACATGGATTATAAGAAGAACTTGTTCATGAATAGGAAGGAAAAGTGCTATTTTTGTTGAACCTAGTACTCAATTAATTGTTTGTTAGAAAGCAGTGTAGCGGGAAAGGTATCAAATATTTGAGATTTGTCTTGACTTTGTAAAAAGAGAAGGGAATAAAAAATGAAATTGTTACGATAATTCGTTTTAGGGAGCCTTCAATTATATTCATCAGCACAAATTTGCCTTACAAACTTTTACAGAAGCTATGAAATTTGAGTAAGGTCGATTCAATGTGGCCAAAATAATGCTTCCACAAGGTACAGTACTTGCGCAAGCAAAAAAGATCAGGCATGAATCAACTCACCGAAACTAGCATTACAATATGTTGAGCGTTAAGAGGAATAAAATTAATAATAGCTACTGCAACCGAATGAACGTGATAGAAAATATACAGAAATGGCAACATGTTTGGAAATTTTATCGATGAACAGCTAAAATGTTTTTATTTGTTAATGCATATCTTTTTTCATATGGAACGAACTTCGTTATAATTGGTACGACTCAGGAAAGTGTAATTCAAGAAAACGAAGGATCCATGAAATCAGGAAGGTTTTCATGAAGAAATGAATGTTGAAATGAGCTTTAAAAAGTTTTTAAAGGAGCAATTATATGATTCGTTTTGAAAAT
>CALGAD010000045.1 GCA_937951955.1 uncultured Bacillaceae bacterium | reverse complement strand
TATACGACCAGAAAAATAACATGCCTCTCAGAAATGCGATCACATCGCACTTCTAAGAGGCTTTTTTTATTTTTAACTGTTAAAGTCGGGAAAAATACGTCAGCAGCCTTCGAAGCAGAATGCTGACGTATTTATTAGTAAAGGACTCAATGAATCATTATCTTCGTTTAGTTACTAGTTCTAATTCTACTGGTACAAATTCTTCAACGTCTTCTCCATTCAATACCTGTTTCACTACTATTATGGACCTTTCACCAAGTAATTCTGGTAATTGGGCAATTGTTGCATCCATTCTTCCTTCTGCTACTGCAGAAACTGCATCATCTGTAGCGTCAAAACCTACAACAATGACATCATCCAGCATATTTTCCGCTTCTAATGCTTCAATTGCTCCTAAAGCCATTTCATCATTATGGGCGAACACAGCATCAATACTGTCATTTCCTTGAATAATGTTTTCCATTACAGATAAGCCTTCTGTACGGTCAAAATTCGCTGTCTGTTTTGCCACTACTTCAATTCCATCAATTTCATCAATAATATTGTGAAATCCTTCCCCCCGTTCACGAGTTGCGGAAGCCCCAGGAATTCCTTCTAGCTCAACAACTTTACCTTCGCCGCCTAATTTATCTACAATAAATTCTCCTGCCATTTCACCGCCGGAAATATTATCGGAGGCAATATGAGCTACAACTTCACCGCCTTCAGAGCTTCTGTCTACAGTGATAACTGGGATATTTGCATCATTTGCAGATTCAACTGCTGATACAATGGCATCGGAGTCAACTGGGTTGACAATTAGTACATCAATATTTTGTTGTAACAAGTCTTCAATATCATTTAACTGTTTAGATGGATCATCCTGTGCATCTACAGTAATAATCTTGTAACCTTCTTCTTCAGCTGCAGCTTCTGTTCCATCTGCTAAAGTCACAAAAAACGGGTTATTTAATGTCGATACTGAAAAACCAATTGTTACTTCCTCATTACCAGTATCTCCCTCGGACTCCTTCTCAGCAGCATCTTCTGAACCGGGAGCATCTGTAGAACATGCTGCTAAAAAGATAAATAAGAATGTAACTAAACCAATTCCTTTCAGCCATTTTTTCATCTTATTTTCCTCCTTGAAATAAATTTATATCTAAAGATGTGAAAACATCTTTATAACAATTATTTCTTTTGACTTCGGTCAAATAATACTGCAACTAATATAATTGCACCTTTGACAATTTGCTGATAAAAAGAAGATACATTTAATAGATTTAATCCATTACTTATTACTCCAATAATTAAGGCCCCTACTAATGTACCGACAATTCTCCCGCGGCCGCCCGCAAGGCTTGTACCACCAATTACAACGGCTGCGATGGCATCCAATTCATAGCTTGTCCCCGCTGTTGGCTGTACAGAGTCAAGACGGCTGGAGATAATAATTCCGGCTAAAACAGCCAACATACCAGTAATAGAATAGACCCATAATTTCACACGATCCGTCTTAATACCGGATAATTTGGCGGCCTCTTCATTACCGCCAACTGCATAAACTTGTCTACCAAAGACGGTTTTACGTTGTACAAAATATAAAATGATAAAAACGACGACCATAATGATCACCGGGAAAGGTATTCCAAAGAGATAGCCTTTTCCTATCATTTCAAAAGCAAAACTATCAGATAAGCCTGTAATCGGCATCCCATCTGTATATACCAAAGTTGCCCCCCGGTAGATGGTCATCGTTGCAAGTGTGGCAATAAACGGTGCAACTTTTCCTTTCGTAATAATTAACCCATTAATTGCACCCAGGATAAAACCAATCAATAATCCGATAAATACTGCCAAAATCGGATCCATTCCGCTTGTCAAAAGACCTGCAGTCAGTGCACTACCTAAAGCCAAAGTAGAGCCTACTGACAAATCAATACCTGCAGTCAGGATGACAAAAGTCATACCGAACGCGATTAGAGCATTCACGGAAACTTGACGTAATAGATTTAGCATATTGCCTAGTGTGAAAAAGTTATCACTAATCAGCCCTAATATGATGGAAAATATTATTAAACCGGCTAACGGACCGAGAATTGCCATATTATTTTTTAAATATGCTTTCATCCTACTCACCCACCTGTTGCTGCCATCATAATTTTCTCTTGTGTTGCCTCATGCTTATCAAAGAAAGCTTTCACTTTTCCTTCATGCATCACCATAATTCGGTCACTGACACCTAATAATTCCGGTAACTCTGATGAAATCATAATAATTGCTACTCCATTTTTAGCAAGCTGATTTATGATGGAGTAAATTTCCTTTTTAGCACCAATATCGACTCCCCTTGTAGGTTCATCTAAAATTAGTACTTTCGGATTTATACCTAACCATTTTGCAATAACTACTTTCTGTTGGTTACCGCCACTTAAAGTTTTCGCCTTTTGTTCAATGCTGCTTGCCTTAACACGAAGCTTGCGAATTAGCTTTTCCACTAAGTTTCTTTCTTCAGACCGTTCAATTACTCCGAACTTGGAAATTATTTCAAAATTAGTTAATGCAATATTTTCACGAATCGAAGAATCTAATACTAATCCTTTTCCTTTTCGGTCTTCCGTGATAAAACCGATTTTTTCCTTTATTAAATTAATAGGATGGTTTGTCTTTAAGGGTTTTCCATTTAATTTCACGGTCCCGCTGTCTTTTTTTCGGTATCCAAAGATAGCTTCCATTACTTCTGTGCGCCCTGCTCCCATCAATCCAGATACACCGAGGATTTCTCCTTCCCTTACTTCGAAGTTAACTCTTTCAAATAATCCATTAATCGTTAAATTTTCAACTTGAAAGATAACTTCGCCGATCTTGTTATTTTTTACAGGGTAACGTTCGCCTAATTCACGGCCAACCATCATCTTTACAACCTCTTCAAAAGAAGTGTCGGCAATATATTTTGTTCCAATGTAATTCCCGTCTCGCAAAATAGATATTCGGTCACAGATTTGGAAGATTTCCTCCATTCTGTGGGAAATATAGACAAAAGCCACTCCTTGTTCCTTCAAAGAATGAATAACATTAAATAGCTTTTCAATTTCGCGATCTGTTAATGCGGATGTCGGCTCATCCATAATAATTACTTCTGCATTTGTTGAAAGGGCTCGGGCGATTTCTACCATTTGCTGTTTCCCTACGGATAATTCTCCGGCAATATCCTGTGGTTTAATATCCGTAACACCGAGTTGCTGCAAAGTTTTGGCTGCTAGCTTGTTCATTTTATCGGTGTTTAAAATGCCAGTTTTGCCATACGTAATTTCTTTTCCTAAATAAATATTTTGTGCTACTGTTAGATAAGGAATGATATTCAGTTCTTGATGAATAACAACAATACCCTCTTCTTCAGCTTGCTTTGGATTGGAAAATTCAACCTCATTTCCTTTAATCTTAATTATTCCGCTATCACGGTGATGAATGCCCGTCAACACTTTGACTAATGTTGATTTTCCCGCACCATTTTCTCCCATAAGAGCATGGATTTCTCCCTTTCTCACTTCAAAATCAACTTCAGTTAAAACTTGGTTTTCGGAGAAAGATTTGCTTATATTCTTCATTTCGATTATTGGTATGTCTGTCAATGAACTCACCTCCGATCTCAAAATACTACTCCGGCATGGACAATGACATTGGCAAAGGGGGTTGCCTCGCCTGTACGGAGAACTGCTTTCACCTTTTGAATTTCTTCTTTCAATTCCCCATGGGAAATATAATCGATGGGGATCCTTTGATAATACTTTGTCAGTTGCAAATGCAATGCACTGTTTTCTGTGATTATTTCATTAGCCAACGTTAATTTTTCAATTTCTATTTCCTCTGCAATTAGTTCTAATACAGACATAAAGCTCGGTGTCCCTAGTTTTAATGAAACGTCGATACAAGGAACATCCCTTGGAATCGGTAATCCACAATCAGCAATAATAAACCTATCTGTATGTCCAAGGGTTGCAAGCATCGCAGAAATATCACGATTTAATATTCCTGATTTTTTCATTTTTTATTTTTATTGCCCCTTTCCTTAATGAAGCGGTTCAGTTAAGCGGTGTACCCTCTAAACGTGGTTAATCTGGTAGTATTCTGTTAAGTTAGCTGGTGTCCCGTTAAAATGTTATTCACGGTATGTCCCGTTTGGATGACCCTTTTTTGGAAGGAGTCATTTGTTAGCGAGTGTCCCTTTGTCCCATTAAAAAATTTTCTACTTCTTTTCTGTCAGGCATGCCTCCTTGTGCGCCTACTTTTGTTACAGATATTGCAGCCGCTGCATTAGCAAAAAGAATTGCCTCTTCTAATGGAGCTTCACCAGCAATTTTCATTGCTAATGCACCATTAAAGGTGTCACCTGCACCTGTAGTATCTTTTGCTTCAACAGAAAATGCTCGTACTTTTCGTTTTGTGTCCCCGCTAAAATACTCGACTCCTTCGTCACCCCTCGTAATAATTAGCTTTTCTTTTATCGAAGTGATATCGACGTCCTTTTCTATTCCTTTCAACTCAATTTCATTCGGTGTTAAAAAAGCAGACTTTTCATAAATTACTTCGGGAAGCTGCTGAAATGGAGCTGGATTAACGATAGCAGGAATATTATATTTGGCTGCAATATTTAGTGCATAAACAACCGTTTCTATTGGAATCTCCAGCTGCATTACAATAACATCGCTATCGATAATCAATTGCTTATATTTCTCAACAACCTGCGGGGTGACAAAGGCATTTGCTCCCGGTACGACAATAATGCGGTTGTCGTTGTCAGATACAATAATATTAGCAATCCCCGAGGACGTGCCTTCCAATTTCTCAATCCCGGATATATTAACTTTTTCCTTTTGGAGATTGGACAATAATGTTTCACCTAAGGTATCTGCACCGACGGCACCAATCATATGAACATCCGCTCCGAGACGAGCTGCTGCTACTGCCTGATTAGCTCCCTTTCCTCCCGGATATTGGGCGAAATTCTTTCCGAGGACAGTCTCACCCTTTGCAGGTACTTTATCTGTCTCAACCGTTAAATCCATATTAATGCTTCCAATAACACAGACCTTTGATTTAGCCATTTGCTCTACCTCTTTTTTCTAGTGGATTGCCTTACAATTAATTCAACTGGTAACTCCTCTGTTTTCTTAAGAATGGATGGATCATTGATTTGTTCTATAAGTAGCTCTGCTGCACGGGAACCCATTTTGTATATTGGCTGGGCAACCGTTGTAAGCGTTGGTGTTGTTGTTTCCCCTAATGTAATTCCATCAAACCCGATAATCGATAAATCATCTGGTACTCGTACGTTTAATTGTTCAGCCACTTTTAATGCACCAACAGCCATCACATCATTCCCAGCGAATAGTCCGTCAATTTCCGGGTGTTTTAATAACAAATCTGTAATTGCTTCTTTGGCAACTAACATATTATAATTTCCGGTAACGATATAGTCTGATATGAACCAGTCGTCATTTCTTACAACATCCAGAAAACCTTTGAGCCGCTCCCGTGTATTGCTGGCGCTTTCTGGACCTGTAACATGGGCAATTCGCTTACATCCAATGGATTTCAAATATTCAGCAGCGAGTTTTGCTCCTTGACGGTTATTGGATTTCACCGTTGTGACGTTCGCGGAAAAGGTTCGGTCCAGCGATACAATTGGCACCTTTATTTCTTCCGTGTGCTCTTTCGTTAATGTACTGGAAACCACAATTAGCCCATCCACCGATTTCTGCTGTAATGCCGTTATATACGAAAGTTCCTTTTCCATGGAATTATCTGTGTTGCAAAGTACGAATGTATATCCATGGGCATTGCACACGTCTTCTACTGATCTTGCCAATTCCGGGAAAAAGGGATTCACAATGTCCGGAACAAGCAAGGCAATCAACTTTGACTTCCCTTTAAACAGACTTCTCGCCACATCATTAGGTTTATATTTTAAATCCTCAATGGCTAATAAAACCCGTTCCTTCGTTTCTTGACTGACATATCCTTTTTTGTTTAAAACCCGTGATACCGTCGCAACAGACACCCCAGCACGCTTTGCAACTTCTCTAATTGTAGTCATTTTCTACCCTTAACCTTCCAACTCTATATTTGTTCGTTTGTTTGCTCTTTTGCGTAACCGGTTACACATGGCGTAAAATAAAAAATCCTATAACTGCAAGCAGTAGTAAACAGTGTATGTAACCCGTTACATATGATTTTAGGCCCATTTCTTATAAATGTCAACAAAAAATTTGTAAATGAGTATGTCAAGTATTTACGGGAGCACTCCTCATCTTTGATTTTTTATTTATTTTTTGCGTTTTATTTAAGGTTTCTTTGCGTATCTG
>CALGAD010000044.1 GCA_937951955.1 uncultured Bacillaceae bacterium | reverse complement strand
ATTTCATTCTAAAGAAGCTAAACTAAATGTGTCCACAAAATCATACTAGCATCAGCTTATTGCCTTCAAATCGATAAAATAGTATTATAATTATTAAGTGAAAACAAATAATATTAAGCGATTGTAAAAATGAATATCGATTTTGTAAAATTTCGTTAATTCAAATTAGCCATTTACGGAGGTCATCACATTGAAACGAGTAATTACTTACGGTACGTTTGACCTTCTTCATATTGGACATATTAATTTACTCCGTCGTGCTAAACAATATGGAGATTATTTAATTGTTGCCATATCCACTGATGAATTTAATGCTTTAAAAGGAAAAAAAGCTTATTATACTTTTGAACAACGGAAAGCAATTTTGGAAGCCATTCGCTATGTGGATTTAGTGATCCCTGAGGAATCATGGGAACAAAAGATTGAGGACGTTCAAAAGTATGATGTCGATGTATTTGTTATGGGAGATGACTGGAAAGGTAAATTTGACTATTTGAAGGATTATTGTGAAGTCATTTATTTACCACGTACCGTCGGCATTTCAACAACAAAAATTAAAACCGATTTAAAAAAAGTAGCAACGAATAAATAATTTTCGTTTGCGGGATAATATTAGTTTATGAAATTAAAAAACGGTTTGTAACAAATTCGAATCACGTCTCATGTTACTAAAAGTACCGTACCCAAATATACCAAGCTGCAGTCCAATATCAACCGTCTAAGTTCTGACTCATAAAGAGGATGCTAAACACTTCTCCTCTTTATGAGTCTTTTTTTACTTCAACTAGAAATCCCGCTCCAAATTCGAGAAAACCACATTAATTGCTACCAAGTTTCCCCTAATTGTTGCTAATTAAGCAATTTCTTATTCAAGCTATAGAGCAGCGCAAATGCAATCGCTAAATATATGCTAACTGCAGGGGCATATAATACGTGGCCGGCAAGGAAAGCTACACCTATACCGAGTCCGGTTGCTGCACATAAAAGAATATTTTCTGTCCGCAGGAAGGCGAGAAAATCGCGAAAACACGCCTGAATGACTCGCCACAACAGTGCGATAAATGGCAGCATGAGCAGTACAAAGCCAAGTACGCCGTAAGAGAAGAACCAATCAAAGAAATCCATTTCAATAAGTTTTGGGTCCTCTTTATAAAAACCAGCATACCCTAAACCAAACAACTTATGCACCAATCCCGCCTCTTTATAATCAACATAAATGTCTTCAAAATAAATATTTCGTGAACTGAGAATCCGTTTGACCAATGCCGATTGCAAAAAGGGGTCAGTATCTTTCTGATTCGTTTTCTTTTCAACGCGGTTCTCTTTATTTTCTTCAGTAGACTTCATTTCTGTTTCTTTTGCCTCATTGATATGGTTATAGTCCCCTACAATATTTTGATATGAAGGTGAAAAGGGAGCTATGGCGAAAATTCCAATCATGAGCAGGCTATTCATAAGAAGGATCCGTAATCCCTGTTTTCTTTTTTGTCTGAATGCATTCCATCCATTCATTAAAAGTGCAATAATGATTGTGGCAATAACGGCAAAGAAACTGACCTTTGTTCCGATCAATAATGCAACAAAGGCTAATAAAAACGCTGGTAACCAATGGATGAGATCTTTCCATTGATTCGTTTTCAGCATGGCATAAATCAACACGATCGGAAAACTGATGGCAACGATCGCACTAGTCTCGTTGCCGGCATAAAACCAGCCGGTAAACCCGAATTTTGTATGGGTATATGTTGGATTAGCGGTGTTAGTTAGAATCGCCGCAAATAACGAGACGGATAAAATCACCATGGCGATCACCACCGCCCGGATTAATTGCTGCTGGACATCTTTCCTCCTGTTACTGGATTCGATTAAGAGAAAGAGCGTACTGAACATCACCGGGAAATAAATTGTTTTTACGATAAACTGAGCTTCCGAAAAAAAGTTAAAGGATGGTTTTGTGAAATAATTAAAAACAAAACTGAATCCTAACACGACAAACAACGTTATTAAATAAAGAATGACCTTTTGTTTTTCGGGATGTTGATTGATCAAAAATATATACAAAAGGGAAATGAGCATGAATAACACGCGAGCAATAATACCGATGGTAATGCTCGTCTTGAATTGAGTAATGGATACATAAGTTAAAATATCTAATATCGGTTGGATTATTATAAAAATTAGAAAAATTTTTATGAAAGTATTTTTTTCTTCTCTTACCATCGTTTGCACCTCGGTTGGAGATAATCTATTATATTGGTATGACTTTAGTTTACCTAAATGATATGCCAAAGTCTATTTCGCTTCTATCAATTTGAACACATGAATATTAATATTTTATTAAATTTTTGCAAAAGTATAGCTTTATATTATTGGAGGCATTATCTTGAATACAGTAGAGATTCAAAATATCCGTTTTACTAACTGTACGATGGACGGGTTTCTTCATGTTCTTGAGAAAAGATTAACAAATGGACAAAAAACCTTTGTCGTGACCGCTAACCCGGAAATTGTCATGTATGCCAATAAAGATCGTGAATATTTTGAGACTCTGTCCAAGGCCGATTATATCGTACCGGATGGCATTGGTGTGGTTATCGCGTCCAAAATATTAAAGAAACCGTTACAGGAACGGGTTGCAGGCTTTGATTTAATGGGGAATTTGCTTCGTTTGGCTGAGAAGAGGAAATTGAAAGTTTACTTATTAGGGGCTAAAGAAAAAACGATAGAAAATGCGGTGAAAAATATCAAATTGGTCCATCCACAACTACAGTTAGTCGGTTATCACCATGGATATTTTGATATAGACGATGAGACCATCGCAGAGTCCATTGCGCGATTAGAACCGGATATCGTCTTTGTTGCCTTGGGTTTTCCAAAACAAGAATTGTGGATTGAACGGTATTTGCATCGATTTCATAAGGGGTTATTTATGGGCGTTGGTGGCAGTTTCGATGTTTGGGCTGGCGAAGCAAAGCGAGCACCACGAATTTGGATTAATTTCCATCTTGAATGGCTGTATCGCCTGTTGCAGGAACCTTCACGGATCAAACGAATGATTGTATTACCACAATTTATATTTCGGGTGATTTCGCAACGAAAATAAGGGACGGGAGAAATTGGACCATGAATGTACTACACCTCAATTCAGGAACGGAAACAGGGGGCGGCATGTACCATATATTATCACTTCTCAACCAGCTAAAAAACTGGTCGAATGTAACCCTTGGCGTGTTTACCGAGGGAGAATTGGCCGTGCGCGCCCGAAATCTGGGGATTTCAGTTCAAGTATTTCACCAGCGAACACGGCTCGATTTTTCCGTGGTTAAAAGGGTGAGCCATTTTATTGACAGCCATCATATTGATATTCTCCATACCCACGGTCCCCGGGCGAATTTTATTGCTTCGTTATTGAAAAAAGAAAGGAATTACGAATGGTTCGTCACCGTTCATAGTAATCCAAACCATGATTTTCTCCATCAAGGAATCAAGGGAAAATTTTTCACATATTTAAATGTCCGAGCCATTAAAGCTGCCGACCATATCGTGGCCATTTCCGAACGGTTCCAGGAAGATTTAATCAATCAGGGAATCGACGCCCAAAAAATCCATGTCATTTTAAACGGCATTAATTTTGATATCGAACCGGAGTATATGTATCGCCGGGAAGATTTCGGTTTATCGAGTGACCATTTTGTCGTTTTAATGATCGCAAGGCTGGAGCCTGTCAAATCCCATGAGACCGCTTTTTTAGCCATAAAAGAGTTGCAAAAACATTATCGTAATCTTGTCTTGCTTTTAGCTGGAGATGGTTCGCGGAGAAATGAGTTGGAAAATTTCGTTCGTGATGAAGGTCTTGAGGAAAATGTAATGTTTCTTGGTCAGCGCGATGATGTGAATGAACTATTGCCCCTTTGCGATATTACGGTCTTAACATCGAAAAGCGAGAGTTTCCCATTAGTATTATTAGAATCTGCCCGGGCGAAAAAACCGGTTATCACCACGGATGTTGGTGGAGTGCGGAAACTGATACCGAATGAGCAATATGGATATATCATCGCTGTTGGCGATTATCAAAATCTGGCGGATAAAATCCGAAAGATGATTTTATTGAAGAACAATGGAAAGCTGGAGCAAATGGGTGAGCGATTATATCACCATGCCCGGAAACATTTTTCAGAAAAAATTTTTGGAAAAAGTGTGCTAAAAATTTATCAGACAGTTTTTGAAAAGCAAAAAACAAATAGTGGGTAATCGTTGGATTGAGGTGTGAAGGATGAGGAATCCGTTAGTAACGGTCTTTATGCCCGTTTATAATAGTGAACAATATATTGAAGAAGCTCTCCAAAGTATTGTCCAGCAGACTTATACTAATTTGGACATTTTGATTGTCGATGACGGATCCACGGATCGCTCCGTAGAGCTAATTCGTCAATTTCAAGACCCTCGCATTCGGCTAATACAAAACGAGCGAAATCGCGGGATTCCTTATACGCGTAATGTAGGTTTACAAGAAGCAAGAGGGAAGTATATAGCCATCATGGATTCTGATGATGTGGCAGCTCCCACACGAATCGAACGACAGGTGGCTTTTCTCGAGGAAAATGAAACGATTGATGCCGTGGCGAGTGATTACATTCAATTTGGCGGCAAGGTTTCCAAAAAGGTAAAGGCTCCCTTTCATCAGCCTGAGGCACTGAAAGTCATGTTATTATTTTATAATCCGATTGCCAATCCTTCCGTGATGATGCGGAAACAAACATTGGTAGAGAACGGTTTAACATATCATGAAGATTTCTTTGTCGCGCAAGATTATCAACTCTGGTCGCAACTGATTAAAGTAGGAAATATTTGTATTATGCCAGAATATTTACTTCACTATCGTTTCGGCCATGAAAATATATCAAAAAAGTCAAACCAGGAAAAACAGCTTAAACGAAAAGCTTTGATTGCAAGAATTCATCGTGATTTACTAAACTATTACGATGTCGGACTTACTGAAGAAGAGCTGGAATCCTTCAATGAATTTTTCACAGAAAGTTATGGTGGTCAAGTACAAAATTGGGATAGCCTAGAACAGGTGATAACGAAACTTAAAAGTTGGAATCAAGAAACGAAGACGTTTGATCATGAGATTTTTTTGAACGTCCTCGATCATTGCATCAAATTTGCCATTGAACATCAGAACATCCATCCGCAAAAGAAGGTACAGCTTTACCAAAGGCTATCGACGGCTCAATCGATAAAATGTCAGCTGTCGATTGTGGCAAAACATTTATATCACCGGTTGAGGAAAGTTTATTAACAAAATATATGCGCACGAAAAAACCAGCCTTTGCAGACTGGTTTATATTTTGCCCTTTTTTATGGACGTTCGATATTCCGCTCAAGCTTCGTTTTGTTATGTTCCGTCTTAACCCATGTATGTTGCTGGCGCCATTTCAAGAGACCGAGGATTTGTGCAAACATGAATGTGTACGTATAGTACAATAATGAAAGCGTCATTTTTACAAATTGAAATCGATATTTTGAATCTAATACGATGGCATGTCGTAAACAAATAAAGAATTGGTAGAAAAAGCTCAGAAAAATGATCAAACTTAATCCTAATATGAATGAGACGAGATTTGCACTATCGTTCGATAAAATCTGTAAATCGTTGTTGATAACGGCAAATGTGGCAGAAACACTGAGACCGATCGTGCTGATTAAAAAATGAATCGAACGCGACATGCTAAATAAATAAAATAGTTGATCGATGATTTTGATTTTCCCTTTTTTATCGGTGAACAGTTTTTTCAAAAAAGGAAGTAAGTATGTAAATGCTACATACCAGTGTCCTTGTGACCATCTTGTCCGTTGTTTAATGCTCGCTTTCAATTGTTCCGGCTTTTCATCGTAAATTCTTGTAAAGTGATTCCACAATATCCGTCCATTATTTTTGACAACTTCCATCTCCAGTTCCAAATCTTCCGTTAAGGACTTAAAGCGAAAGCCACCGTGTTTCATGAGATAGTCGAGTCTGACGATAAATCCTGTCCCGCCGATGGCATTCGGTAATCCCAGGCGATATTTGGCAAGTTGAAAGAAGCGATTCGTATATAGGTAACCCAGTGCATAGCCAAGGGAAAGTGTCTTCGTCGTGTTCTTCGAATCTAAATAGGCCTGGATCACTTCGGGCTTACCTTTTTGGATGAATTGGGAATTTAATTCTTTTAATATGTTGGCATCAACATGATTGTCCGCATCTAAAATCATCAAGACATCGTACTGATCCACTAGTTTTTCAAACCCGAGGGCACGTAACGCATATTGCAGCCCGGCAGGTTTCCCGACTCCTTCCCGGGGGAACTTCTTTTCTGCCGTATCGATATGTTTGAAGCCATATTGGTCACAAATTTCCCCTGTTCGGTCGGTACTGTTGTCATTGACGACATAAATATCATATAGATCCTTTTTGTAATCAATTTTTTGCAAGTTGGCTAGCGTGGATCCAATCACCTTTTCCTCATTGTGGGCCGCAACTAAAATTAAGAATTTCGTTTGATCCTCGATTAATTCATAATCTCTTTTCGCCTTTCCAAAGCCAAAAAAGGAAATCACTAGATAATAGAGTGTATGTATTGTGACGTAAAAACCTAAAACAGCAATTACCGCAAAAATTACATCGAGAAAGGTTTCCATACGAATCCTCCATTACGATTGCTTGGTATACTTGAATACATTCGTCTGTCAGTATTGTGCTGGTTTTTTTCAAATATGAGGAGTTCGGAACATTGATAACCCGATATATTTCTTACCAATTCCAGCCTTCCTATTTTTGCCAAAAAAAGCGAGGATTATAATCCTCGCTCATCAAAATCAATATTCTTCTTCATCTTGGTGTAAAAGGTCCAAATAATCATCTTTTAAAATGTACCGATTGTAAAAATTGGATTGTTTTTCCAATTCATCCCTTACATAATCAATGCCTAATTCTTCAATAATAGTGGGGCGTTCGGAAAATAAATTCGTACCTAAGCCGAGCCGATCTCCTTCTATTTGAACGCCGATACTCGCTAACATGGTCGGATACATATCGAATATGGAAAATTGCCTGTTGTTCGATTGTATTGGTTCGATGAGCGAATTGATAAACACATTGTAAGTCGTTCTTTCGTAATCTGGAGATACCCTTGCATGAAAATATTCCTCCTGCTGCATGCTCTCATGATCCCCTATAATTACAAGGGTTGTCCGCTCGGAAAATTCCTGTTCCTTGAACCAGTTGACGAATTCCGCGACTTGTTGTGCTGAATGAGCTAGGACATTCTCATATTGGGTAGGATATAATTCATTGACTCCCTCTTCCAGATAGCCATCGGGAAAATGGGTGTTAACGGTGAGAAAAGTAAAACTAAATGGTTCATTTTTTTGGGCTAATTTAGTTATTTCCTCTTTCGCCCAGGTAAAAAGTTGTGAATCCGCAAATCCCCACCATACTTTGTCTTCTTCATTCATTTTCCCACGAGCAATCGCAGTATGTACATCAAAGATTTCATAAGTCCCGTGGGCAAGATAATAATTACTACGGCCCCCATAATTGGCATCGGATCCAACCATTAACTGCAAATTGTACCCCGCTTCTTTCAATATATCCCCGAGGGCAAAAGCGCCTTTTAAAAAGTTATCGGAATTCGTATAACTGTTACCACCTATGGGAATTTTTAACGGTATTCCGGCAGAGGATGCCACCATCGCAGCTACCGTCCATTCGGTACCGGGTACAGAAAGAGGCCCGCCAAGTTTATCAGTATGGGAAAAGTTAAGGTAATGTTGGGCGAGTTCGGTTAGTTCAGGAATAATATTGTACTGCCAGGCACCTCCATTTTCCCGGTCCATGAACGTATTTTCCATCGACTCCAAATATAAAATTATTAAATTCCGTTTTTCTTCAGGAAACGTGATCGTGACGTTTCGCCCGTCCACATAATAATCTTCAATGATTGTTGAGTAGTCGGACATACGATTCACGTATTCATCGATCCCGATCGTAAAATAACTTATTAAAAGTGCTAACAGGAAAATGATTGTGGAATAAACAAGTCGATATTTGCGTATGGCTTGGAGTGGAAAAACCGTAAATTGGTACTTTCTCTTGTTTACTCGAATTTCAATGATATTGCGACTATTTTTGTACTGGATTATCGGGGCTATCAATAGGAAAAAGAGGAAAAGAAAAGGGAGGAAACTCTCCATTATCCCTTCAATAAATACATCTTTCGATACACCTTCCAGCCCATTGAACAAGTAATAAATCATTTCATCTACTCGTTGATTGCTGAAATTTTTTCGGATATAAAAAGAGCCAACAATAATAACAGAAGATAAAAATATCATTAAATAAGTACAAAATCCTTTGATTCCTTTAATCATCATGATCCTTTGACTCCACCTTCACACGAACTTCCACATTTAATTCAATGAGCCGGTAAATCAACGCGGTTAGTATTGCTATGCATGTAGCCATTAAAGAATACTTCGGGGTAAAGAAAAGGGTAAAAACTAAACTCTGTAAATGAAATACATAAATTGCCACAAGATACCCTATACAATTGGTGACCAAGGTAAATAACGCTAACATACAAACCGCTTCAAGGAAGGATAATGGTCTTTTACTCACTTTGGAATATAATAATAAGGCAATAAGGGATGGCAGAATAAGTCCCATAATTTCATTAAATAACATTTTGGTCCTTCCTCCAGATTCCATATACTTGTAAATTTTATGCCATGTTCAAACAATAATTAAACCTGCATGATTGAGTTTGTAATTTTTGGAATTTTAGCGGCTACATAAAAAAAGTTGGATACAACTATTAAATATATTTTTCCCTTGTTAAAATGATGGTCATAAATATAAAAAAAGAACCCTCCGCTGTTTCGAAAATTTCTAAACAGGAAGGATTCTTTGGACGGCAACTGAATGTTTTTATTGGAATGGATCTGGACGGCGATTTATTTTACCAAAATGATACAAAATTGACTGGACGATGCGATAAGAGGCTTTTCCATCACCATAGGGGTTGGATGCTCTCGCCATTTTTTCATATTCCGCTTCGTCCGTTAGTAATTGTTTCGCCAGATTATATATCGTTTCTTCATCGGTACCGGCTAATTTTAAAGTTCCTGCCTCGATTCCTTCAGGCCTTTCCGTCGTATCGCGTAACACAAGGACTGGCACTCCTAATGAAGGTGCCTCTTCTTGAATTCCACCAGAGTCGGTCATAATAATATGGGCTTTTGCCAGGAAATTATGAAAATCGATAACCTCGAGTGGATCGATTAAATGAATTCGCGGATTGTTTCCTAAAATCTCATCCGCCGTTTCCCGGACGACTGGATTCAAATGAACCGGATAGACAACCTGGATGTCAGGGAATTCATCGATGAGCCTTCTAATGGCTTTAAACATTTGCCGCATCGGATCCCCCAAATTTTCCCTGCGGTGTGCCGTCACTAAAATCATCTTGTCCTTTCCTATTTTTTCAAGGACAGGATGATGGTAATGTTCTTTAACGGTCGTTTGCAGGGCATCGATTGCCGTGTTTCCGGTTATGAAGATAGAATCGGGATGTTTATTTTCGTTTAATAAGTTTTGCGCTGCCTTTTTCGTCGGTGCAAAATGTAAATCAGCGATCACACCCGTTAACTGGCGGTTCATTTCTTCGGGAAACGGCGAATATTTATTCCATGTCCGTAAACCGGCTTCCACATGGCCAACCGAGATTTGATTGTAATATGCAGCGAGGCTCGCTACAAAGGTTGTCGATGTATCCCCGTGAACGAGGACGATGTCGGGTTTAACTTCCTTAAAGACACGATCTAGACCGTCCAAAACGCGTATCGTGACATCTTTTAAAGATTGCCGGCTTTTCATCACGTTTAAGTCATAATCTGGAGTAATCTCAAATACATGTAAAACTTGATCAAGCATTTCTCTATGTTGAGCCGTAACGGTTACAATCGTTTCAATGTCATTTTCATGTTTCTTCATCTCTTTAACGAGTGGAGCCATTTTAATCGCTTCAGGTCTCGTGCCGAAGACCGTCATCACTTTCATTTTTTTATCCATAGGAACCATATTTTCCTCCCGTATTCACCTAATTAACCATATTGTACCATGATAAGGCCTCAAGGTTTTTCATTTTTATCAACATTATTGACGTAAATGATTTCCATAACCAAAAAGTAATCTAACGAGGTGAGAATTTTTTTCGGGAATTAGGGGGAATTTGACTGACCGGGAAGAGTGGTCGGGGTGTGGCGCGAAAGTATGGTGGAAATTCGCGAAAGGTTGTTGGTAATTTGCGAAATGGATAATTGAAAT
>CALGAD010000043.1 GCA_937951955.1 uncultured Bacillaceae bacterium | reverse complement strand
GTATCAGGAACTGCTTCGACTGTTTCAATAAACAAGGCATTCAGATAAAAGGGTTGACCATTCAATCTTGTTACTTGAATCATCGTCTGCTTCCTTTAAGGGAAGTCTTCCCTCCTTTACTATGTGAGAAGGGGGGAATTCCCCCTTCTATGAAACTTGTAAAATTATCGTTTCAAATTCACGAGCTCTTGTAAAATTTCATCGGAAGTCGTGATAATTCTCGCATTTGCCTGGAACCCCCGTTGTGAAACAATCATTTCTGTAAATTCCTCAGACAGGTCCACATTTGACATTTCTAATTTTCCGCTGTTAATGGTTCCGAAGGCACCTCCACCAGTTCCGTAAATTGGATCACCGGTGTTTTGAGATTGAGAAAACAAATTTCCACCTTCTTTATGAAGCCCTTCCGCGTTATTAAAACGTGCAAGCGCGATATGGATCGTGGGTCTTAATGTATTATCATTGTTTTGAACAATGATTTCACCATTTTGGGAAATACTAATTCCGGCAACATTAGCATAATCGGTAATCTGAATATCTCCAGCCAGGGCATTTCCCACAGGATCATATGCTTGAACACGTAAGCCATCTGCGTTGACTAGAAAACCTTGGTTATCCAGGTAGAAGTTCCCGGCACGGGTATAAAAGATTCGCTCACCATCGCTTACGACAAAATAACCATCTCCGCCAGAGATTGCCAGGTCAAGTAGCCGTCCGGTAGTCTGTAAACTACCTTCTGTGTGTATTGTGTCAATGGAAGCAATTTCAGAACCGAGACCGACCTGCATCGGGTTTGTACCGCCTCGGTCACCCGTCACCCCCGCAGAGGCAGTAGCCATCGTTTGGCTAATTGCATCTTTAAAAGTCATCCGTCCTTTTTTAAATCCGAAAGTATTCACATTTGCAATATTATTGGCAACAACATCTAATTTATTTTGAAAATTTTTCAGACCGCTAATTCCGGAGTACATTGAACGTAACATTTTTAATTTCTTCTCCTTTCGATGATTATTTCCACTGCCCGCTTCTGTCGTTCCGCAGGCACGCTTTCCAATTAGGTCCAGCTTGATTAATCAATGATGATCGTTCCATTAATGTTTGTAAAAATTTGTGATGATGCTTCCTTGCGGTCCATGGCAGTAATGACCGTCTTGTTTTTAGCACTAACAATGAGTGCTGCCTGATCGATTAATACTAGCGATTCGTTAACACCCATTTTTTTAGCTTCATTTACTTGTTTAGTGATTTTTTTCCATTGGCTCTCATTAATATTAATCTGCCTTTCTTCTAAGCGGTGGCGTGCATGTTTACTTATCTTTAAATCTTCTTTTTGCAGAGCATGCTGAAAATGATTGTTAAAACTCGATTTTTTCGTCTTCTTGTTTCCAATCTTTTCGAAATTCGTAAATTGAGGAGACGGCACGCCAACAGGTGCTATATATTTCCCATGTATGTTCAAACATGTATCCCTCCTCACTTAGTTGTTTGCATTCATCGAGATGGCGATTATGTCCTTTTCTTGAATTATCGCGTTTGCATCGTCAGCAAGATGATAAGATACAGATCCATTTTTCATGGAGACCGACTGAATAATTCCCGTGATCGTCTCCCCGTCAATTTGTGCCGTGACATGATAACCAATCAGGCGACTGGCCTTAACAAGGGGAGATTCTTCTTCAAAAGATATATCTCGTACTTCGACAATGTCATCCGGAGAAATGGTTGATCCATTATCAAGTGTGAATATAGGACCATAATCAGAAAATTCGATGGAAATGATTTTTCCCGAACTCTTTTCCAGCTCTTCTAATTCGTCATTGAATCTTTCCCAGAATACCTGTTTCCCAATAAAGCCTGAAAATTTTAGAAGTTGATTTTCCTTTGCAATGACCACCACTGAATCCAATGCTTCTTTTATCCCTATCAGCTGTTCCAGAGAAGTAAACTGGGTGAGCTGTGCCATCATTTCCTTTTCATCGACCGGGCTTAACGGATCCTGGTTTTGCAACTCAACTAATAATAACTTTAAAAAATCATCCTTATTTAAAATGTTTTTCGGTTCCCGCTGCTTTTGTTGAACAGACGAAAGCAGCCAATTGGGATCAATAGTATTGGACAATGCCATCACCCTATATCTCAAAATTTACTAATAGTTCCTGGAAAGCTGTTTTTGATAATTCGTTGCTTTCATTTTTTTCACGTCTTCTACCTTCGTCCTGATTTTTTCTATTTTGACCATTATGTCCATTTTTTTCGTATTCTTGTTCTTCCGTCAGCAAAATATTTTCTAAATCCAGGCGATTTATAGGAATATTTTGCTTGTTGAAGGCCTGACGTAATGTATGGATATGTGCTTCAAGCATTTCTTTAGCCTGCTTTGACGTTGAAAGAATTTTAGCTACAAGTTCACCTTGATGTTTCACCAATTGAATGTGTAAAGTCCCCAGATTTTCTGGATGTAATTGAACGGTTAATCGTTGTGTTAATCCATTCTTCACAAAATTGGCCCGTTTGAGAATTAGATGGAACTGCTGGACAAATTGAGTAAAGGTCAT
>CALGAD010000042.1 GCA_937951955.1 uncultured Bacillaceae bacterium | reverse complement strand
TTATTTTCATTCCAGAGAAAATCACTTCATTTGTTTTTACTTTTTAAGAGAAAGCAAGATAGCCGTCTAGTAAAGATGGAAAAGTCGTGATAAATTAACAAATTTCCACAAATACCTATCAGCTTTATTTCCGCTTTATCCATGCCTTTCCACCTCTTGCTGCATAAATTATCCTAACATCAGGAATTTATGCTAAAGGAGAAGATTTTTTTGCGAACCGTTCTGCATTTAAACTTAAGAGTCGACCCTACCCAATACATCGCGCAAATTCGTAATGTTCCCGGATATGACTATATTCATTTAGTACGCCAGCCCAAACATTTATGGGATCTTTCTTTGCTCAATGAAAAAATTTATTACTTGAGTGAAATTTATTCTGAGGAGGAATTCGTCCATAACCATAATATAGCTTTAATTCATGCCCACCACGCCCAGCTTGGGATGTTAATGCTGCCGTTTAAAGAGAAGACCGGTCTTCCCCTTGTGACAAGCATTCGCGGCAGGGACGCGACGATGGCCGAACAACCGGTGGGATACGATGAAAGCATGAAAATCCTTTTTCAGGAAGGGGAATTGTTTTTACCGGTTTGTCAATATTTAGCGGAGCGTATCATCGACTGGGGATGTCCGCCGGAAAAGGTCAAAGTATTGTATGGTGGTGTCGATTTGGAGCGCTATGAATATCAACCGCCACCTTTACGAGAAACAAAAAATATTTTATCCGTTGGTAGATTAGTAGAAAAGAAGGGACACCATATTTTAATGAAAGCTTTTAAGAAAATTAAAGGAAATTATCCAGATGCAACCCTAACCGTTATCGGCAGCGGAAAATACTATGATGAGATTGCAAAATTAGCAAAGGATCTCAAGCTCGGAGATTCTTTTCAGCTTTTAGATCGGCTTCATAAAGATGAAGTACGCAAAAAAATGCGCGAAGCAGATCTTTTTTGTGCAGCCAGTTTAACCGCAGCAAACGGTGATGTAGAGGGAATTCCGAATACGTTAAAAGAAGCCATGGCTTTAGGAATACCTGTGATTTCAACAAATCATGCCGGGATACCGGAACTGATTACTCATGGCAGGGAAGGCATCCTGGTGCAAGAGAATAATGTCGATCAATTAGCAGAAGCCATTGAATATATGTTTGAAAACCGCGAGCAATGGGAAAAATACTCCGTTTTAGCGCGCCATAAGGTAGAAACGTATTTCAATCAAGAAACACAACTAGCCCTGCAGGCCCAGTATTACGACGAATTGCTAGGAGGGAGAGCATGAAGGACATTAAAAAAATTACTGTAACTAAAGGGGATAAAACTTTACTAATAAATAATCCAACAAAGTATCCCTTGATCGGTATGGGGTCGCAAGGGGCTGTATTTCAAATTTCACAAGACCGGTGTGTGAAAGTTTACGCCGACCCGATTCAAGCAAAAATGGAGGCAGAAGCGTTAAAGGCCGGACAACATTTACCGTTTTTCCCGCGTCTGTATAAAAGCGGTGAAAATTATGTTGTCATGGAATATTTCGATGGACCAAATTTGAAAGAGTATTTAAAGAACTGCACGTATATGCCCGAATCGATCACGAGAAAACTACTCGATATGCTGAAGGCGATGGAGAAAACCGGATTTACGATGGTCGATGCACCGCTGCGCCATATTTTTGTCATGGAAAATGAGGAATTGAAAGCCGTCGACCACGTCAATGCCTTTAAACGACAGCATCCCGTACCGTTAAAACTGTTGCGGGATTTGAATATTATCTTGCTCAAGGATTCCTTTTTATCCCAGGTGGAACGATTAGAACCCGAAATGTACAAAAAATGGAATGACTATTTCGAGAAAGGGAAAGTGGACTTCAAAGAAGTGGCTGTGCGTTCCGGAGGCTCGGGCAAGGGCGTGAAAGTAGAAAGCAATGTACCCTTGAGTTTGATCGGTAAGGGACACCAGGGGGTTGTTTTCCGTATCTCTGAAGATCGATGTGTAAAAATTTATGGAAAAAGGGAACAGTGCGAGCAAGAAAAAAAGGTTTTATTAACGTGCCAGGAGTTATCGTTTATTCCGGAAGTATATGAAACAGGACCGAACTACGTGGTGATGGAGTTTTTAAGCGGTCCAGATTTAAACACCTTTTTAAAGACGCAAACCCATTTACCGTTAGAAGTGACAAAAGAATTGCTCAATATTTTAACTTTAATGAAAGAAAATGGTTTTAAACTCATCGATGCGCCGCTCCGACACATCTTTATTACGAAAAACGGTTTTAAAATGGTTGACCACGTTTATTCTTTCACGAGAGAGCAATCCCGACCACTGGAACTGTTTCAAGACCTGTACGAACGGGGGTTTTTAGACGATTTCTTAGAACAGATGAAAATGTTGGATCCGGAAACCCACGCTGAATGGACAAAAGAACCGATTCCTCTAGAAGAAAAAGTCGATAATACCGTTCAGATTATCCAGCATACGCCAACAAAAGACTGGAAAATGAAGCGTAAAGAAGTGAAGAGCAAAGACTGGAAGAAAAAGAAAAAACATCAAATAACTGTAGAAAAAGATGACAAAAAGAAGAAAAAGAAAAAGGATAAAAAGAAGGATAGCAAGAAAAAGGATAAACATCTAGATGTGGCAAAAAGCGCTTCGAAAGTGAAGAAGGAAAAGAAAAAGGAAAAGAAGAAGAAAAAAGATAAGAAAAGAAGTGAGAAGGCCAAATGACGATTTTAGTGACCGGAAGTAGTGGGTTTATCGGATATCATTTGACCCGAAGACTTCTTGAAGAAAATGAGGAAGTCATTGGCATCGATAATTTGAATCACTATTACGATCCAAACTTAAAATTAGCGCGGACAAAAATGTTAGAAGAATACCCCGGGTTTCAATTTTACAAATTGGATATTGGCGATAAAACAGGAATCGAAACGATTTTTTCCACCCATAAAATCCGGATAGTTATTCATTTAGCCGCCCAGGCAGGCGTGCGCTATAGCATTCTTAATCCGGATAGTTATACCCATTCTAATCTTACCGGCTTTATGAATATCCTGGAAGCGATCCGGCATCACCCTGTGGACCATTTTATCTATGCTTCATCCAGTGCTGTATACGGGGCCAATGAAAAGATTCCTTTTTCTACCGATGATGTCGTTGACCGTCCGGTCAGTCTCTACGGAGCAACGAAAATCGCAAATGAAGTACTCGCATATTCCTACAGTCACTTATATCGCATTCCGACGACAGGCCTTCGCTTTTTTACGGTATACGGTCCGTGGGGAAGACCGGATATGGCTTACTTCAAATTCACAAAAAACATTATGGAAGGAAAAGCAATCCAGGTTTACAATTTTGGCGAAATGATGCGAGATTTTACGTATATCGATGATATTGTGGAAGGAATCATGCGTCTCATTCACAAGCCGCCAAGTCAGAACACGGAGCAACCGCCATACAAAATTTATAATATCGGGAACAATAATCCCGTAAAGCTAATCGATTTTATTACCATTTTGGAAGAGCATATTGGCAAAAAGGCACAAATTGTCTATTTGCCGATGCAGCCAGGTGATGTCAAAGTAACCTATGCTGATATTGACGATATTCAATCAGATATTGGCTTTACCCCAAAGACATCGATAGAAACCGGTCTTGAGCAATTTGTTCGCTGGTATAAACAATTTTCAAGAAATAAAACATTCCCGGTCA
The DNA here is from genome assembly GCA_937951955.1 of uncultured Bacillaceae bacterium. Taxonomy (GTDB): domain Bacteria; phylum Bacillota; class Bacilli; order Bacillales; family Caldibacillaceae; genus CALGAD01. Next base: position 8,422 of record CALGAD010000042.1, on the reverse strand, counting down.
GCAAATACGATCGTTTTTCACAGTCAGCGATAGGCGACGATCGTTCAACGGAAGAGCAAAAGGGTAAGGCAATTGAATAAAAAAAGGAAAAGAACCTTTTAGCGTGAAGGTTCTTTTCCTTTTTCTTGACTTTAACTGAATGCCGGTTCTGTTTCGAGGGCCTGATCTTCCGATAATTTGAGTGATTTCGCAGTTTCTTGCTCCACCTTTTCTAACAAATCGGGATGTTCCATTAAAGATAGACCGTAGGATGGGATCATTTCTTTAATTTTCGGCTCCCATTCAAGCATATTTTGCGGGAAGCATTTTCTTAACACTTCTAACATGACGTGAACAACGGTGGAAGCTCCCGGTGAAGCGCCAAGGAGTGCGGCGATTGAACCGTCTGCACTACTTACTACCTCTGTGCCGAACTGAATCGTTCCTTTACCACCGGATGCGGTATCTTTAATCACCTGTACCCGTTGACCGGCAACAATTAAATCCCAATCCTCCGCTTTTGCCGTCGGAACAAACTCCCGGAGTTCTTTCATTCGCTGTTCTTTTGTCAGCAATACTTGTTGAATCAAGTAGGTTACGAGATTCATATTTTTAGCACCGGCTGCCAACATCGTCATGATATTATGCGGTTTCACGGATGTAAATAAATCGAAAAGCGAACCGGTTTTTAGGAAGCGCGGAGAAAAGCCCGCGAACGGTCCAAAGAGCAGCGATTTTTTATTGTCAATAAACCGGGTATCGAGATGGGGGACCGACATCGGCGGTGCCCCAACTTTCGCTTTTCCGTATACTTTGGCATGGTGATTTTTGACGACCTCTGGATTGTTACATACCATAAACAGGCCGCTGACCGGAAAGCCACCGATTCCTTTTCCCTCGGGAATTCCGGATTTTTGCAGTAAATGGAGGCTGCCACCACCGGCGCCGATAAAGACAAAATTCGCTGTAAAGTATTTGATATTACCATTTTGCAAGTTTTTGACTTTCAGTTCCCAGCGCCCGTCGCCTGTCCGCTTAAGATCTTTCACGTGGTGATGATAGCGAACGTCCACATTGTTTTTCTCTAAATAGGCAAATAGTTTACGAGTGAGCGCACCAAAGTTGACATCAGTACCGGAATCAACCCTTGTAGCGGCGATCGGTTCATTGGACGTGCGACCTTCCATCACAAGAGGAATCCACTTTTTAATGACGTCCGGATCATCGGTAAATTCCATATCTTTAAAGAGCGGATTTTCTATGAGTGTTTCATAACGTTTTCTTAAGAAATTGACGTTTTCTTCTCCATGCACCAAACTCATATGGGGCAATGGACGGATAAACTCTTGTGGATCGGCAATAATGTTTTCCTCCACTAAATAAGACCAAAATTGTCGTGACACATGGAATTGCTGATTGACGGTAATCGCTTTTTGGATATCAATTGTACCGTCACTGCGTTCGACCGTGTAATTCAATTCACATAATGCAGCGTGGCCTGTACCCGCATTGTTCCATTCGTTTGAACTTTCTTCTCCCGGTTGATCGAGTTTTTCTAACACTGCGATTTCCCAATCCGGCGCCAGTTGCTTGATCAACGTACCTAAAGTGGCACTCATGATTCCTGCACCAATGAGGATCACATCTGTTTTCACTTTCGTGTTGCTCATATTTATCAACCTTTTCCCCTTTGTATTTTTAGAAAAGATTGCGAGCAGCGAAACTTACTTGAGTTGGATAAGTGATAATGCTCACGAATCTTTTCTGAATATTTGCTATTTCTTCATAAATTGTAACATATTTTGGCCATTGTATGATAATAATAAGTATTTCAATAAAGTTAATAGGCAATTTATAAAATAAGTTACGGTCTTCAATCCGCTGCAACTCCCATTATTAAAGGGGAGTTATTCTTTTCACCTTGTCAGTATTAATTTGATGATATATAAACGGTTGTTTTTCATGAAGTGTATTACCGAAAATTTTGTTGATAAACTGTTTTTTCTCATCCACCTTCTATTAAATTCACACTCTTCAAACACATCCGTTTAAAAAGACAAATAGTGAAAATTATAATATAATAGAAATTAGTTGTTTTGTTAATTTAAAGTATAAAAGGAGGGTAGTTGCATGATCACCTTGACAGATGTCAGCAAGACTTACATACAAAACAACTCACCCTTCCTAGCAATAGATTCAGTTTCTTTATCCGTTTATCGCGGAGATATATACGGGATTATTGGTAGAAGCGGGGCAGGGAAATCCACGTTATTAAGAATGATCAATCTTATCGAATCGCCCGATCGTGGTTCGGTCATTGTCAATGGTCAGGACTTAACGAAATTGCCGAGAAAACAATTACGCCAGGCCCGGCAGTCTATCGGGATGATTTTCCAGCATTTTAATCTAGTTGCAAATAAAAGCGTTTTCGATAATGTTCTCGTTTCACTGGAACTCGCCAAATATCCAAAAAAAGAAAGTCGAAAACGGGCTTTGGAAGTGTTACAATTCGTTGGTCTTGAAGAACTTGTACGCAAGTATCCAAGTCAGTTGAGCGGGGGACAAAAGCAACGGGTGGCCATTGCCAGAGCTTTGGCAAACAAACCTTCCATTCTTTTATGTGATGAACCTACTTCAGCGCTCGATCCGAATACGACGAGGGAAATCCTCGGCGTGTTGAAAAATATCAATCAGCATCTTGGCGTCACCATTGTCATTGTTTCCCACGAAATGGACGTCATTAAAAGTATTTGTAACCGGGTGACGATCATGGATCAGGGTAAAGTGTATGAAACAATCGATGTAGAACCAGCTGGCATTCAACGTTCGGATCATACTCCGGAGTGGTTCTTAACGCAATTGAGAGAGGAGTGAAATGAGACATGCCTGAAGTATTAATTCAGTATGAGGCCGAAATCTGGCAAGCGATCGCGGAAACTTTTATTATGGTTGGCGTGTCTCTTTTATTTGCCATCGTTTTAGGCCTGCCACTCGGTACAATCCTTTTTTTAACACGAAAAGGACAGTTACTGGAAAACCGCTTCGTTTTTTCCATCTGTAACTTGTTTGTGAATATTGTCCGCTCCTTTCCCTTCCTGCTATTCGTTGTCTTTTTAATCCCCTTCACGCGCTGGATAATCGGAACAGCTATCGGCACCGCCGCTGCAACGGTACCCCTGGCAATTATGGCCATTGCCTATTATTCAAGATTAGTCGAGCAAGCGCTTCTCGAAGTACCGAAAGGGGTCATTGAAGCCGCCATTTCGATGGGGGCGTCGATTCCGCAGACTGTTTTTAAATTTTTATTAGTGGAAGCCCGTTCCGGTTTAGTGTTAGGACTTACTACATCCGCGATCAGTTTTATTTCATACTCGACGATTGTCGGGGTTGTTGGTGGGGGAGGAATCGGCGATTTTGCCATTCGCTACGGTTACCAGCAATTTAAAACAGAATTAATGACATACATGATTATCATTATGATTATTCTCGTACAGCTCATACAATTTGTGGGTAGTACGATTTCTAGAGTAATTGATAAACGTTAATAACTGGAGGTTTATAATAAATGAAGAAATTACTCATTTCATTAGCAGCCATTGTATTGATACTTGCCGGTTGTGGTGGAGGAGAAGAACAATCAGCAAAAGGAAATGCGGATACACAAAAATCAACAGAACAAGAAGAAGTTACAGTTAAAGTTGCCTCAATTAACCCGCCCATGACAGAAATTTTGGAAATCGCCAAAGATTTGTTAGTTGAGGAAGGGGTTAACGTTGAGATCGTCCATGTGAGCGATAATATCCAGCCGAACGATGCCGTTGCTAACGAAGACGTGGATGCCAACTTCTTTGGTCACGGCCTATTTATGGAAATGTACAATGAAAATACCGGGGCAAATCTCGTTGTTGTTGAACCGATTTACCATGCAGCTTTAGGACTTTATTCAAAAGAGTACGATTCCTTTGAAGACCTACCGGAAGGTGCCACTATTGCCATTCCGAATGACTCAACAAACCGGGGAAGAGCATTAGCCTTCCTTGATGATAAAGGTGTTATTACCCTTAATGAAGAAGCAGGAGTTAACGGAACATTACAGGATATTGCAGAAAACCCTAAAAAATTCGAACTTGTAGAAGTAGATTTACTCATGCTCGCCCGGATGTACGATGATGCCGATGCAACGGTTTTATATCCTTCCTACGCCAAGCCACTTGACTTGCTACCGAGCCGGGATGCGCTACTTGTAGAAGAGCCAATTGAAGACTTTGCCATTTCCTTAATTGCCAGGGAAGACAATGCAGACTCTGAACCGATTCAAAAATTAGCAGAAGCAATGACCAGTTCACAAGTAAAACAATTCCTCGAAGAAAATTATCCGGAATCAGCGGTACCGGCTTTTGAATAAAGCGGAACGTTGATTGATTCGTTTATTAACTTATTAAAAAATTTTAGCAAACGTACTTTTAACTAAAAAACCTTCAATCTGTAAGGGAAGCATTTACCTACAGATTGAAGGTTTTCCTTTTAGGAAAGCAATCTGATCCATCGCAAAAAATTCGGTTTTGACCTACATCGATGTCTTTCGTTCAATCATCCGGTTGATAAAATCAACAATACCTTGTTCCACTTCATCGCGAATATCACGGTAATTATGGATTTCATGGCGATACCCGGAATAAAGTTTTGTCTCTACATAATGACCTGTTTCGGCAAGCCAGTTAGAGACTGCATAAACTCCTTCACCATATAAACCGACAGGATCCTGATCTCCTGCAATATTATAGAAGGGAATTGATTTGGGGATTTTTTCTGCCCATTCCGTTCCATTAATTGTCTCCATCATCTGGACGAAATAATACAATGAACGAATATTCGGTGTAGCTTCAAAGTTGTTAAACGGGTCATTCGCATGATCCGCTACTATATCCGGATCACCCGCAATCCAGTCATTGGGTGTATTTGGATTCTCAATACGTTCCGTCATCCAGCCAAATAAATCCCTCAAATACTTATCATCAACAACCTCCCCATCACCTTGATCAATACGCGCTTTTAACTCATGAGAAACTTCTTTTAAGTGAGCTAAATTACCCGATGTTCCACATAAGATAATTCCCGATAAGCCATCGCTGTATTTCGTTGCATAGCCCCGTAAAATCATCGAACCCATACTATGCCCGAACATGAAATAGGGGAGTCCTGGAAATTTTTCCTCCACAATTTTCCGGAGCTTATGCTCATCTTCAGCCATCGTCATATAACCTTTGTCGCCCCAGTCCGTCCAATTACCCGAATCATAGGCCGTTTTCCCATGGCCGACATGGTCATCTGCGGCAACGATAAAGCCGGCTTCATTCAAAGTTAATATCATGTGTAAATAGCGACGGGAATGTTCACCAAAACCGTGAACAATTTGGACAATACCGCGCGGTTTCCGAATCGGAGTATAGATCCATGCCTTAATCGTATCCTTCTCATTAAATGACTGAAATTCAACTTCATGAATCGCCATGATCTCCAACCTCCTGTGCAAATTTTTTTACAATGTGAATCAGCTACTTTTCTACGAAACTCTATCTGGAAAATTCATATCTTACAAAAAATATAACCTTTCAATGAAAGCGTTGTCAAATTTATTTTTATAAAATTCCGACAAACAACTCCCTATATCACATATTTGTTTATTGTCATGCGAGTAGTAGGATTTCATTAGGCATGCCTAATATTTTTAGATGAACCGTTTTGTGTAAAAAAGCCATAATTTTGCCCTTTTTAAAAAGATTAGTAGAATAGTATATAAGTCCTTAATAGGCGAACAACATAGAATGGAGCGAATTGAAAAAATGCTAGAAAAAAAATTAGATCAAATACTCCAAATCCGCACCGTCGGTATACGAGAATGGCGGAATAATACCGAACAGTACAATCGTTATGAGGCCACTCCGTATGAAGCTTTGGAACAGCTTTTTCAACATTATAAGATCCAACCACATGATCAGGTTGTCGACTTCGGTTGCGGAAGAGGGAGGGTCTGTTTCTATATTCATTACCATTTTAATGTTCCAGTAACAGGTATTGAAAATAATGACATCACCTTTATGGAAGCGTTAGAAAACCAAGCAATCTATCATGAAAAGTACCAGCATTTAACCGCGCCATTAAGGTTTGAGTACGGTCTGGCGGAACATTATGAGATACAGCCCGAAGACAATGTCTTTTACTTTTTTAACCCCTTTTCTCTCTCCATATTCAAACAAGTTGTCCATAATATCTTACACTCCATTAAAAAACATGAACGAACAGTAGACATTATTTTTTACTACCCGCTCCCGGAATTCAAACAATTTCTCAATAATGAAACACCGTTCAGGCTTATTAATAAAATCAAAGCGTACAAAGATCATGGAAAATATGGAAAGTTTGTCGTCTACCGTTATGGGTAAAATTTAAGGGACGGGGGGCAATCCTGGATTGTCCTCCGTCCCTTACACTTGCCTATTTTATTCAGTAATTTATAATTTTTGTTCGGATATTCCTATATTAAACTTCACAAGCCCAGCCGTCTTTATCCCGATCATGTTTGGGAGCGTAGGCTGGATGGTCTTTAGGAACTCCTTGCGGATATACTTTTCTTAGTTCCGTACAGTTTTTAAAACTTTCCTTCTGTCCGGAAGTTGAACCGTTCCACTGACTGCTGGAACTATTATTTGATTTTTCATTACCAGAGTTCGAAGAAGATGTTGCCGTTGTTTTATCAAAATCGCCTTTCGTTGTACCTTCTTCTCCGAAAGCCCACAGTCCTTTTTCTCCTTCCCTTGCTTCTCGAGCAAACTTCCGGAAATATTCACTATACCTTACATCAGGAGGATATGTTGCTGGCTCAGCATATCCATTTAGAACTAAATCCGCATTAAACATTTTAGAACGAATCTCACTTTCGCTATCGAGACTACTCGGCACATCTAGCCAGGCAAGACGTAAATAGCGACCGTAGCGATCGGTATCCGAAACATCCTTCTGTAAATATATTTGCTTGCCTTCTAATTTGCTTTTAGTATAATTGCTCGCTTCTTTTCCGAAAACCTCTGTTCGGTTCGTTGATTCGGGTGTATTTACACCGATTAAACGGACTTTCCGACCATCGTTTAGCTCAAATGTATCCCCATCAATCACACGGGAAACGGTGACAAGTTCCAGGCCTAACTCTGCGGCAACTTGTTGTTTAGATGAGCTCGATGATTCAGAACTGGAAGGAGTCGTGTTATTTTCCTTTGGTACTTCGACAACTTGTGTATCCTGAGTTTCAAGAGTTGCATCATCTTCGTTTTCTTTATCGGTTTCTTTGTTCTTCGCACTCGTTTTTTCTTCCCTATCTGGAGACTCTTCTTTCTCATCTTCGTCCATTGCTTGCGTTTCTTCTACAGCTGTTTCTTCTTTTGCCCCATCAATTGAATCGGCGGTTTCACCGGATCCGATACCGGAGATAAAAAGGAGAACACCGATCATCAAGATGGCCATTCCACTTTTTGATTTTGCACCCAATTGCTTCGCTTTATATATTTTATTAATTCCCCAGATACTCACAAGCAGTCCGATCAAGACGAAAGGATAACTAATAATTAGAACTAAAGCAAATAATATGAGCAGGCCATATAAAACTTTTTTCATATGTCTCCTCCTTGATGTACATTCTCACTTGACGTTAATATTATATTACAAAATATGTACATCAAGGAGAATGATCATTTAAGAATAATAAATTAGTTTATTAATTGTTCATTTAACAGTATTTATATGAATGATATGCTTTACTACCAAAAAATAAAATCCCGCTTAAAGTTTATTAAAATACTATTTCAAACGAGAGATTTTCGTGTTATTTTTAAATGCATTAAGTCGCAGATCCAGCCGCAGCTGCTCTTTCATCAGCCTTGACACAATCGATTGCAACGGTGAGGGCGATCAGCAAAGTTTCGAGCTGTTCATCGATGATTTGTACCTTATAGCTGTCGCCCCAGGTGAACCACTCTTTGCTCACTTTTCCAACGGTTCTCCCATTTTGCATCACTTGAAAATCCATATCCCACCAGTTCCCGCGCACTTCAATCCCTGCTGTATCAATAGAATATCGGGATTTAAAAAAGGATAATTCTTTCTTAATTGTACACACTTCTTGCCCATTTACCTCGACAAAAAATTTCGGTAAAAAGCTGAAAATTTTTTTCGTAATCAGAGCTACTTCCTTACCATCTTTATCTGTGATGGTGAAGGTCTTCGGTACTTTCATAAAGCTCCCCGTAACATAATAAATATCCCGCTCCTGTTCATCGTTGACAGTAAACTTTTCACTGAGACTGAATACTTTCTGCTTAATATAAAGCTGCTTCATCCCCATAACTTTTATCTCCTAACCGTTGATTGGATTGTATTTAATTTTATTATA
>CALGAD010000041.1 GCA_937951955.1 uncultured Bacillaceae bacterium | reverse complement strand
GGAGAACCGCTCGCACAAAGTGCCTGTGCCATTGTATTGAATTAGGCCATTCCACAGGAATTCTACGGTAACGTAGAACAATTATGCAGCTTGCAAAAGGGTTTACAACAAGATTTCAAACTGTAACGACTGCCCCTTAGATAATTCCCCAATGGAAAAACTCCATTGGGGAATTTTTGTTGAACGGAACAATTTTATTGTAATGCACGTATTCGGGAATAGGAACCGCTCGCATCATTCTACACACTGATTATTCAATTTTTTTGAGGAAACGGTTCGTGATAACTAGAATATTAATGGACACTTTGAATGTTTTCATGAAAAAACACTACCGGCCGTATTTGCCTGGAGACAAATACGAAATCGATAGTGTTTTCATTCGTTCCATTTTTACAGGAGCAGTATTATTGACAGCAAGGTTTCATTCGTTTCTTTATACATGACTTTTACTTTCTTTCAGTTTCATCGGTTTGGACACTTTTTTCATTTTCGTTTTTACTGTTTTCTTTTTCGGAATAATCAATGTGATCGCAAGTAGTGCAAGTATCGCAAACGTTGCATTGGCCAGTAACCCTGCAATGGCGGCTGCATCAAAATTGCCGGATTTCTCAAAGGCACCATACACGGCAACGGAGATCGCCAGACCGAACGATCCACCCAGGGTGCTGGCCATTTTATATATTCCCGATGCTTCACCAGCTTTGGCTGCGGGGACATTATCAACTGCTGTATCGGTGGACGGTGTGGCATAGATACCGAGACCGACTCCATAAATCGTAAATCCGATAAAGACGATGATCGAATAAATCCCATTCGGTAAAAATGTTAACAACATTAATGAAATCCCAAAGGCGACCAGGCATGCTGCCAGTACCATCGGTTTCCGCGGACCGATTTTTTGCAATAATTTCTCTCCAACACGAATCATTGATAATACCGCCACCAGATAGCCGACCGATAACAAACCTGATTGAAATGAGCTGAAACCTCTTGCGACCTGAACATACGTATTCGCAACAATTAACGTTCCGGCAACGGCGTTCAGCAAGAAGTTGGAAAGGGTCGCCCCGGTGAAATACCGATTTTTAAATAAAGAAAGATCGATAAATGCATTCGGTTTCGCATTGGCCATTTTAATAAATAGCCAGCCTCCGAACACCGTGACGGCAATTAATGTTAATGATATCGGGCTTGTCCAGCCGAAGTCACCACCGCGAGTGATGACGATATTTAACGCGATCATCACGATGATAAAGACAATGAAGCCAGAAACGTCAAATTTCGCCTTTTTATTTTCAGCAAATTCACTTTCCACCACATCTTTAATGAGATACATGGAAAGCAATGTGATCATGATCGAAAATACGAAAATCCAGCGCCAGCCGAGTGTTGTCCCGACGAGTCCACCAAAAAATGAGGTGATTCCACCGCCGCCCCAGGATCCAAAGGACCAGTAGCTGAGCGCTCTTTGCCGATCGGGACCGTCAAAGTTATGTTTAACCAGGGCGATCGTAGCGGGCATGATGCATGCTGCGGAGAAACCCTGGATGATCCGACCGGTTACAAAGAGGATAATGCCATTTGCGAGAATCAAACATAGTGAACCGATGATATTTAATATTAATCCAATATAGGTGACTTTCTTATGACCAAAGCGGTCTGAAAATCCGCCTGCAGCCACGATAAACATTCCGGAAAATAATCCGGTAAGGCTGATCGCTGTATTGAGAATTCCTAGTGAAATGCCGAGGTCTTTTTGTACTTCCGGTACGATATTGATCAATGTTTGTGAAAAAAGCCAGTACGTCAAAACCCCGAAAACGATCCCTGTCATAATTTTGCCTGTGCCTTTACCATCTCTTCCCATAATAAACCTCCTCGAAATTGATAGCGTTTTCAAAACGAGTTGAATAAATTTGTCCCAAAAACTTTCAGGCACGACAAAAAAGGACAGAGATAGTCAGTAATCACATTACTGCCTACCTCTGTCCTTTTACCTGAGAGTTTAGCTTCTAAAAAGCTATACTCCTTGGGTGGCGCTGTATTGCAAGCGCTCTCTCCAGAGTCGCGTCCGGTTACAGTCCTGCTACCTGAGAGATTCGCTTCAAGGACTTTTGAAGCTTGCTCCTTCGGTGGGTGTTAAACCCCTCTCCTGTAACCTTCATCCACCTTTATTTACTTTTTATTTTAGAATAATATTAATTTCAAATTATGTCAACAAAGAAAGATAGCGTTTTCACAATGAGTATATGAAAATATTGATTATTAATGGCTTTTCTTATTGTTTATAAAAAAATAGAAGTAAAACTAGCGACAATTTTAAGTGAAATGACGAACTAATAGATTTTGAAAAATAACATATGACTAAATATTTTGCAAACTAAATAAATTTTGCTATAATAATGGCAGAAGATTGATCGAGTGAAAAGCAAATTCCACCCGA
>CALGAD010000040.1 GCA_937951955.1 uncultured Bacillaceae bacterium | reverse complement strand
GTTGGAAGGTAATTTCTTTCTTGTTTACCGGAAGATTTTTCACCATGAAATATTCAGGGACCAGTTAGGCTTCCGTCTGTTTATGCTCATCCTGGGAAACGCGGTTTTTTCCCAGGATGGTGTTGAAATTGACGGTGTTGTGGTTAAACGCGGTCAGTGGTTCCGTTCCTATCGCAAATTGCAGGAAGATTTAGCTTATCGGGAAGGCCGGACTATTAAAAAACCGGGCCTGGCGACGTTAAAGCGTGCGGTGAAACGCCTGGAGGATCTCGGCATGATTAAAACAACGGTCATTTATGAAGAAGATAGCGGAACGCGATGCGGAACGGGTAGCGGAACGGTTCGCGGAACGCTGTTCGAGGTCGTGAATTACGCGAAATATCAAAGTTTTTCGGGTCATGAAAATTTATTGCGGAACGCCTCGCGGAACGCCATGCGGAACGCGAGGCGGAACAAAAATAACAATGTATTAAATAACAATGAATTAAATAATAAAGCTACTACTACTGGCGAGGATCCGGTCACTTTTTACGAATCGAATTTTGGTATGCTTTCTCCATTCCAAATGGAACAAATTGTGATGATGTGCGAGGAAAACTCAGACGAGTTAGTTTTGGCAGCTATGAAACTTGCACTAAAGAAAAATAAAAAACATTTGAGTTTCGTGGAAGGGATTTTAAAGGTTTGGCGCGAGAACAACGTCAAAACGGTTGATGATGCCAGGGCTTATGAATTGGAATATCGGAATCGACTACAAGTCGTTCATGGAGGGGTGAAAAATGGGTCAAAGGTTTACAAGCATAGCCGAGGTTATGGCTCATCTACAGAAAAAGATGGAAGAGATTCAGTCTCGTTCTACGAACCAGGAAAATGGGACGACGTCGACCTTGACGACATCGAATGAAGAAAAATACGACTGTCCGAAGTGTAAAGATATCGGTTATATTATCACTGGTCGGAATACAGCACGTGAATGTGAATGCGTGGTTCAAAGGCGGATCAACCGTCTGTTTAAAGCGTCACAAATCACGGATGAATTTAAAAAACTTTCGTTCAAAAACTTTATTACCAAAGGAAAGCCGCAGGTCATTGTTGATGCCTATAAATGCGCGGCCAATTACTGCAAAAGGTTTCCTGAAATCAGAAATACTCGCCACAATTCGATTTGTTTGCTTGGCCAGCCTGGAGCTGGGAAAACGCATCTCTTAATCGCGGCATCAAATTATTTACTTAAACGTGGAATCGGTGTTTTGTATTTCCCTTACCGGGAGGGTTTCGACGAAATCAAAGACGACCTGGACGCGCTGGAAGAAAAGGCGAGCCGCATGAAAGAGGTAGATGTCTTGTTTATTGACGACCTGTATAAACGCGGAGCGACGGAGTTTGAAATTAAAACTATGTTTTCGGTGATTAATTACCGTTATTTGAATCATAAGCCGATTATGGTGTCGTCGGAACTCCTGGAGGACGATCTTTTGGATATAGACGAGGCGCTCGGCTCTCGGATCCTGGAGATGGCCAAAGATTTTACGGTTCCAATTACCGGGGATAGGAAACAATTAAATCATCGCTTAGCAAGATAGGAGGCGTCTTAAATGGATGAAAAACTGGTGACGGTT
>CALGAD010000039.1 GCA_937951955.1 uncultured Bacillaceae bacterium | reverse complement strand
CTTCAACAGGCATCATGAACGGCTTGTCAACTTCACGCTCAGGTGTAGGAATGTACTCGTCAACAGCAGCCATTAATTCTAAGATGCGTTGTTCGTATTCAGCATCTCCTTCTAATGCTTTCAAGGCAGAACCTTTGATGACTGGTACATCGTCACCAGGGAAGTCGTATTCGCTTAATAAGTCACGAACTTCCATTTCAACTAATTCGAGTAATTCTTCGTCATCAACCATGTCAACTTTGTTTAAGAAGACAACGATGTAAGGAACACCTACTTGACGGGAAAGCAAGATGTGTTCACGTGTTTGCGGCATCGGACCGTCAGCTGCAGAAACAACTAAGATCGCACCGTCCATTTGAGCTGCACCAGTGATCATGTTTTTAACGTAGTCAGCGTGTCCAGGGCAGTCAACGTGAGCATAGTGACGGTTTTCTGTTTCGTATTCAACGTGGGTTGTAGCAATGGTGATTCCACGTTCTCTTTCTTCAGGAGCTTTGTCGATTTGGTCATATCCGCGTGCTTCCGCACCACCGTGTTTTGCAAGGACCGTTGTAATAGCAGCCGTTAACGTTGTTTTACCATGGTCAACGTGGCCGATTGTTCCAATATTTACGTGTGGCTTTGTGCGTTCAAAAGTTTGCTTAGCCATTAGGATTTATCCTCCTTTAATATTATTTTATATTTTTAAAGTATATTTAAGGCGGCTACAGAACAATAGTCTTCTATAGCAACCGGTAAACCTACACTTAGTTATACTAAAATAAGTGTCTAAAATCAATCATTCACCGCTATTTTTTTTGATAATTTCATCAGCGATGGATTTAGGTACTTCTTCGTAATGGTCAAATACCATCGTGAATGTTCCACGGCCTTGTGTTTGTGAACGCAAGGTTGTTGCATAACCAAACATTTCTGCAAGTGGAACCATGGCGGTGACAACTTGACCATTACCGCGGGCTTCCATCCCTTCGATGTGTCCACGACGGGATGTGATGTTACCCATGATGTCCCCTAGATATTCTTCAGGGATCGTTACTTCGACCTTCATGATTGGTTCGAGCAATACAGGAGCACATTTTTCTGCTGCAGCCCGTAATGCCATGGAACCGGCAATCTTAAAGGCCATTTCACTGGAGTCGACATCGTGGTATGAACCATCATATAGTTTTGCTTTGATATCGACGACTGGATAGCCAGCGAGTACACCATTTTGCATGGCGTCTTCAATACCAGCTTGAACAGCAGGGATGTATTCTTTTGGCACGACCCCACCGACAATGGCATTTTCGAATTCGAAGCCTTTTCCAGGTTCGTTCGGTGAGAATTCGACCCATACGTGACCGTATTGACCACGACCACCGGATTGACGGATGAATTTTCCTTCCACTTGTGCCGATTTTGTAAAGGTTTCTCTGTAGGCAACTTGTGGTGCACCAACATTGGCTTCGACCTTGAATTCCCGTTTCATACGGTCAACGATAACGTCGAGGTGAAGTTCGCCCATTCCTTCGATAATCGTTTGTCCTGTTTCAGGATCCGTATGTGCACGGAATGTCGGGTCTTCTTCTTGAAGTTTTTGTAATGCGGTGGACATTTTATCCTGGTCTGCTTTTGATTTCGGTTCAATGGCAACAGAAATAACCGGTTCAGGGAATTCCATGGATTCGAGAACTACTTTTGCTTTATCATCACATAGAGTATCGCCGGTTACTGTATCCTTTAAACCTACTGCAGCAGCAATATCCCCTGCATAAACTTCTGAGATTTCTTCGCGGTGATTGGCGTGCATTTGTAGAATACGTCCAATCCGTTCCCGCTTGTTCTTCGTGGAGTTCAATACGTATGAACCTGATTGTAATGTACCGGAGTATACACGGAAGAAGGTTAATTTACCGACATAAGGATCGGTCATAACTTTAAATGCTAATGCAGCAAACGGTGCATTATCATCAGACTCACGGATAACTTCTTCATCAGTTTCCGGATTGACACCCTTAATCGCAGGAACATCAAGCGGTGATGGTAAGTAGTCAATGACACCATCTAACAATAATTGTACACCTTTGTTTTTAAAGGCAGAACCACAAAATACAGGGAAGAATTCACCTGAAATGGTTGCTTTCCGGATGGCTTTTTTCAATTCCTCGACTGTGAGTTCTTCACCTTCGAGATATTTCATCATGACTTCTTCGTCATGATCGGCCAGAGCTTCGATTAATTTGTTGCGGTACTCTTCCGCTTGCTCTTTGTACTCGTCAGGAATTGGTTGGGCCTCTTCTTTTGTTCCTAGATCGTCTAGATAGAAATGAGCTTGCATTTCAAGCAAGTCGATACAACCCTTGAATTCATCTTCCGCACCAAGAGGAAGCTGCACAGGGTGTGCATTGGCACCTAAACGATCATGTAACGTACTGACGGCATAAAGGAAGTCAGCACCGATTTTATCCATTTTATTAATGAATACGATACGTGGCACACCGTACGTATCAGCTTGACGCCATACGGTTTCAGTTTGTGGTTCAACCCCGGATTGCGCATCAAGAACGGTAATGGCACCGTCTAACACGCGCAAGGAACGCTCAACTTCAACGGTGAAGTCCACGTGTCCAGGTGTGTCGATGATATTGACCCGGTGACCTTTCCATTGTGCCGTTGTAGCAGCTGAAGTAATTGTGATGCCGCGCTCTTGCTCTTGTTCCATCCAGTCCATTTGGGAAGCCCCTTCATGGGTTTCACCAACTTTATGGATTCTTCCCGTGTAGAACAAGATACGTTCTGTTGTTGTTGTTTTTCCGGCATCAATGTGAGCCATGATACCGATGTTTCTTGTTTTTTCTAAGGAGAACTCTCTCGGCATTCCTCTTTCTCCTTCCTTTTTATTAATCGATGTTAATTGCTAAATATGTTAGGCAACTGATATATGATTACCAGCGATAGTGTGCGAATGCCTTGTTGGCTTCAGCCATTTTGTGGGTGTCCTCACGTTTTTTCACGGAAGCACCGGTATTGTTTGCGGCATCCATAATTTCATTGGCAAGACGCTCTTGCATCGTCTTTTCACCACGAAGGCGTGCGTAATTGACAATCCAGCGTAGCCCTAATGTAACGCGACGTTCCGGACGTACTTCCATCGGAACCTGGTAGTTCGCACCACCAACACGACGTGCGCGAACTTCTAGTAAAGGCATGACATTTTTCAATGCCTGTTCAAACACTTCCATCGGATCTTTTCCGGAGCGTTCACGAATAATATCGAAAGCATCGTATAAGATTCTTTCAGCTTTCGCTTTTTTACCATCGATCATTAATTTATTAATGAGACGGGTAACTAGTTTAGAATTGTAAATCGGATCAGGTAACACATCTCTTTTCGGTACAGGACCTTTACGAGGCATGCATATTCCTCCTTTCTGTTATAACGTATAAACATTTCATCTTATATCTATTATTTCTTTTCTTTCGGTTTCTTCGTTCCGTATTTGGAGCGACCTTGCATACGTCCTTCTACACCGGCTGTATCAAGGGCACCACGAACAATATGGTAACGAACACCAGGCAAGTCTTTTACCCGGCCACCGCGAATTAAAACAACGCTGTGTTCTTGCAAGTTATGTCCAATTCCAGGAATATAAGCTGTTACCTCGATACCGTTGGACAAACGCACACGAGCGTATTTCCGCAAAGCAGAGTTCGGTTTCTTCGGTGTCATTGTACCAACACGGGTGCAGACACCACGTTTTTGCGGTGATGCCACGTTAGTAAGTTCCTTTTTAAAGCTGTTGTACCCTTTACCTAAAGCTGGTGATTTTGATTTATAAACCACTTTTTTACGCGGTTTGCGAACAAGTTGGTTAATTGTAGGCATGATTTTTCCTCCTTTCCTGGTAGATTCTTAAGCCCACACATCCAGGTGGTTCATTTTTTGACAAAAATAAAGCTTGTAGTTTTACTACAGACTTTATCATTCAATGATAGCAACAGCGGCTGCTCCAACCTGTATCCGGGATGCTTTGCCTAATGCCTTCATCGAGTCTACGTAATGGATGGGAACATTTTGTTCCTTCGCTAACGCTTCTAACTCTTCGACCAGCTTTTGGTCGGCATCTTTAGCAAGCACAATTTCTTTACAAACACCGGATTTCAGAGCCTTTGCTGTTTGTTTTGTACCAATTTTAATTGTTTTAGCCTGTTTGACTTTTTCATAAGACATGGTACATATCCTCCAAAGTCACAGGTTTATGAATCACCTAAAATATATTAGCATCTTGAAATTCCGATGTCAATAAAATTTTGTGCTGCACTATTGAAATAACACCGTCTGAAAAGGAAGCAACCCCCTTTTCAGACGGTAATTTTTTAGCAAGATCGGCACAGCGAATTATTCCGCTGTTACCGGTTCTTGTTGTTGTTTGACTTTTTCCGGTTCCGTTTTGCGGTATCTCATCATCCCGGTTCCAGCCGGAACGAGTTTTCCGATAATGACGTTTTCCTTCAGACCGATTAACGGATCTTCTTTGCCTTTGATGGCGGCATCCGTCAATACCCGTGTCGTTTCCTGGAAAGAAGCGGCAGATAAGAAGGAATCCGTCTCAAGGGATGCTTTCGTGATACCTAATAGAACTGGACGACCTGTAGCAGGGGTCTTTCCTTCAAGGATATATTTTTCGTTCGTATCGGTGAAATGGTTGATATCAAGCAATGTACCCGGTAGCAGGTCGGTATCACCGGAGTCGATGATTCTGACCTTTCTGAGCATTTGCCGTACCATTACTTCGATGTGTTTATCCCCGATTTCAACCCCTTGCATCCGATATACTTTTTGAACTTCATGGAGCAAGTACTCTTGTGCCGAAGTGACATCCCTGGCCTGTAGCAGTTCTTTTGGATCGATGGAACCTTCGATCAAGGCATCGCCTCTTGAGACTTTATCGCCCACTTCGACTTTCAGGCGGGATGTATACGGTACAAGATACGATTTCGTCTCCACACTGCCGGCAATGGTGATTTCTAACTGGCGATCCTTGCCTTCGTCGATAGAAACGACTTCGCCATCAATTTCAGAAATCGGCGCATATCCTTTCGGGTTCCGCGCTTCAAATAATTCTTGAACACGCGGTAGACCTTGAGTGATATCATCACCAGCTACCCCACCGGTATGGAAGGTACGCATCGTTAACTGGGTACCCGGTTCACCGATGGATTGAGCGGCAATAATACCGACAGCTTCACCGACTTCTACTTCATCACCCGTTGCCAGGTTGATGCCGTAACACTTCTTACATACCCCATGCCGCGTATTACATGTGAAGGCAGAACGAATCCATACCTTTTCGATCCCGGCTGCGGTAATTTTTCTGGCGATATCATCGGTAATCAATTCATTTGCGCCGATGATCACTTCGCCTGTTTCAGGATGACGTACGGTTTTTCTTGTGTAGCGACCAACGAGACGCTCTTCCAGACTTTCGATGACTTCCGTGCCATCCATAATCGGCCCGATTAAGATTCCGCGATCGGTTCCGCAATCTTCTTCACGGACGATAACGTCTTGCGCAACATCAACGAGACGGCGGGTTAGATAACCCGAGTCCGCAGTCTTAAGCGCGGTGTCGGCAAGACCTTTCCGGGCCCCGTGGGTAGAAATAAAGTATTCTTGCACGGATAGTCCTTCACGGAAGCTCGATTTAATCGGAAGTTCAATAATCCGACCGGCCGGGTTTGCCATGAGCCCACGCATCCCTGCCAGCTGGGTAAAGTTCGACGCGTTTCCACGGGCACCCGAATCACTCATCATGAAGATCGGGTTGAAGTTATCCAGAGATTCCATCAGTTTTTCTTGAATGTCATCTTTCGCTGCACTCCAGATGGAAATAACCCGGTCATAGCGTTCATCTTCCGTGATTAAACCTCTTCTAAATTGCTTTTGTACATTATCGACTTTCTTCTGGGCCTCTTCCAGGATTTTGTCTTTTTCTGGAAGAACAATAATATCGGAAATACCGATGGTGATGCCGGCTTTTGTAGAAATATGGAATCCTAAATCTTTCAGATTATCCAGCATCTTCGATGTTTCGGTAATCTTATACCGCTTGAAGACCTGGGCGATGATATCGCCGAGAAAACCTTTCTTGAATGGTGGTACTAATTCTCTTTGTGCAAGCACTTCTTTTACGTTTTCTGAAGTTGAGATAAAGTACTTATCCGGTGTCCGGTTTTCCAGGTTTTCTTTCGTTGGCTCGTTCAAGTAAGGGAATGATTCCGGCAAAATGGAATTAAAGATCAACTTACCGATTGTTGTTAACAAGAGTTTTTTGTTTTGCTCTTCGGTGAATGTTGGATTGTTCAAAGAACCAGCATGTACCGCCACTCTTGTGTGTAAATGGACATAGCCATTTTGGTAAGCGAGCAATGCTTCGTCCCGATCTTTAAAGACCATCCCTTCACCGATAGCATTTTTTCGCTCCAGAGTTAAGTAATAGTTACCTAATACCATGTCCTGGGACGGGGTAACTACCGGTTTTCCGTCTTTTGGATTCAAAATGTTTTGGGCCGCCAGCATTAACACACGAGCTTCAGCTTGTGCTTCAGCTGAAAGCGGTACGTGAACAGCCATTTGGTCCCCGTCAAAGTCAGCATTATAAGCCGTACAGACAAGCGGGTGCAGACGAATCGCCTTACCTTCTACAAGAACAGGTTCAAAGGCTTGAATTCCAAGTCTGTGCAAGGTAGGGGCCCGGTTCAAGAGAACAGGATGTTCTTTGATCACATCTTCTAAAACATCCCAAATTTCCGGCTGCAGTCGCTCGATTTTCCGTTTAGCCGACTTAATATTATGAGCGAGACCGCGCTCTACTAATTCTTTCATAACGAACGGCTTGAACAATTCAATAGCCATTTCTTTCGGCAGTCCGCATTGATACATTTTCAAATTCGGACCGACAACGATAACGGAACGACCGGAATAATCAACCCGTTTTCCGAGCAAGTTTTGCCGGAAACGTCCTTGTTTCCCTTTCAACATATGGGAAAGGGATTTTAATGGACGGTTACCCGGCCCTGTGACCGGGCGACCGCGACGTCCGTTATCGATCAAAGCATCAACCGCTTCTTGTAACATTCTCTTTTCGTTTTGAACGATGATGCTCGGTGCTCCGAGGTCAAGGAGGCGTTTTAACCGGTTATTACGGTTAATCACCCGGCGATATAAGTCGTTCAAATCTGACGTTGCAAAGCGGCCACCATCAAGTTGCACCATCGGTCGCAATTCGGGTGGAATAACCGGTAATACGTCTAAAATCATCCATTCCGGTTTGTTGCCGGAGTTGCGGAACGCTTCAATGACTTCCAGTCGTTTAATGGCACGGGAACGTCTTTGTCCCTGGGCAGTTTTCAACTCTTCCCGGAGCGCTTCACTTTCTTTATCTAAATCAATATCTTGCAATAACTTTTTGATCGCCTCGGCTCCCATTCCAGCCTGGAATTTATTGCCGTACTTTTCCCGATAATGACGATATTCTTTTTCTGACAATAATTGTTTTTTCTCCAGCGGCGTATTGCCGGGTTCTGTAACCACATAAGAGGCAAAGTAAATCACTTCTTCCAGAGCCCGGGGGGACATATCGAGGATAAGTCCCATCCGGCTTGGAATCCCTTTAAAATACCATATATGTGAAACAGGGGTTGCCAGTTCAATATGGCCCATTCTTTCTCTACGCACTTTCGAACGGGTTACTTCGACACCACAACGATCACAAACTACCCCTTTATAGCGCACACGTTTATATTTACCGCAATGGCATTCCCAGTCCTTTGTTGGACCAAAAATTCGTTCGCAAAATAGCCCGTCTTTTTCTGGTTTCAATGTACGGTAATTGATCGTTTCCGGTTTTTTTACTTCCCCGTGTGACCACGAACGAATTTTATCAGGTGATGCAAGACCAATCTTCATATATTCAAAATTATTGACATCTAGCAAGGGTCTGACCTCCTATACCCGTTTTACCTGTACAAGGCGTGAAAACTTGCATTTGCCTCACATGCTTTTACTCTGTGGCTCCGACTTTCTCAGACTCTTTTGTTGCATTTTCACTTTGTTGTTTTTGTGTTTCGCTGTGGGGAAGATCTTCATCTTCCAGTTCTTTTATTTCAATTTCTTCATGGTTCGCATCGAGTATTTTTACATCCAAGCCCAAGCTTTGCAATTCTTTCATTAACACTTTGAAAGATTCAGGCACGCCCGGTTCAGGTACATTTTCTCCTTTAACGATCGCTTCGTAAGTTTTAACACGTCCAACAACGTCATCGGATTTAACAGTTAAAAGCTCCTGCAAGGTATAGGCTGCACCATAGGCTTCCAGAGCCCAAACTTCCATCTCCCCAAACCGTTGTCCACCGAATTGCGCTTTACCGCCGAGCGGTTGCTGTGTGACAAGTGAGTAAGGTCCTGTGGAACGGGCATGCAATTTATCGTCAACCATATGGGCGAGCTTCAGCATATACATAACCCCTACGGATACCCGGTTATCAAACGGTTCTCCTGTTCTTCCGTCATAAAGAATGGTTTTTCCATCCTCTGGTAAACCTGCTTCACGCAATGTTTCCCAGATATCTTCATCAGTAGCTCCGTCAAATACCGGTGTCTCCACATGGATGCCGAGCTTCTTCGCTGCAATTCCTAAATGAAGCTCCATAACCTGCCCGATATTCATCCGCGAAGGAACACCAAGTGGATTCAACATGATATCAACAGGCGTCCCATCCGGTAAGAACGGCATATCTTCTTCCGGAAGAACGATGGAGACAACCCCTTTATTTCCGTGGCGTCCAGCCATTTTGTCACCGACACTAATTTTCCGTTTTTGGGCAATGTATACACGAACGAGCTGGTTTACACCTGGTGGTAATTCGTCACCGTCTTCACGGTTAAACACTTTAACGTCGTGAACGATTCCGCCACCACCATGAGGTACGCGAAGAGATGTGTCGCGCACTTCTCTTGCTTTTTCACCAAAAATAGCATGAAGCAAGCGTTCCTCTGCAGTTAATTCGGTTACTCCTTTCGGCGTTACCTTACCGACAAGGATGTCCCCGTCTTTTACCTCTGCGCCGATGCGAACAATGCCTCGTTCATCGAGATTGCGCAATGCATCTTCCCCGACATTCGGGATATCACGAGTGATTTCTTCCGGACCAAGTTTTGTATCCCTTGCTTCTGCTTCATATTCTTCGATATGAATCGAGGTGTAGACATCGTCTTTCACAAGCCGTTCACTCATAATAATGGCGTCTTCATAGTTGTATCCTTCCCAGGTCATAAAGGCAACGAGCACGTTTCGACCAAGTGCTAATTCACCTTTATCCATTGAAGGACCGTCAGCTAGCACTTCGCCTTTTTTGACCCGATCTCCCACCGCAACAATAGGGCGATGGTTAAAGCACATGCCATTATTTGAACGGACAAATTTCTGTAAACGATAGCGATCTAAATCGCCGCGGACTTCTTCACCATCGACAATCGCGATGCGACGAACATGGATTTCTTTGCTTTCCACATGTTCGACGATTCCATCGTGTTTACAGATGACCGCTGCACCAGAATCTCTGGCAGCAACATATTCCATACCTGTACCAACGAGGGGTGCTTCAGTCACAAGCAAAGGCACAGCTTGCCGCTGCATGTTCGCTCCCATCAAGGCACGGTTCGAGTCATCGTTTTCCAGGAACGGAATGCATGCCGTCGCAGCAGAAACGACTTGTTTTGGTGATACGTCCATATAGTCTACACGATCTGCCGGGACGATAATGTTTTCACCACGGAAACGGGCAAATACTTCCTCCTCAGCAAAATAACCGTCATCATCGAGCTTGGAGTTCGCCTGGGCAACGATGTAGTTATCTTCTTCATCCGCTGTCATATAGACGATCTCATCAGTTACACGCCCCGTTTCAGGATCTACTTTCCGGTATGGAGTTTCGATAAAACCGAATTTATTCACTTTTGCATAAGTGGAAAGTGAGTTAATCAAGCCGATGTTCGGTCCTTCAGGGGTCTCGATCGGACACATCCGTCCATAGTGCGAGTAATGGACGTCCCGAACTTCCATGCCAGCTCGCTCACGGGTCAGACCACCCGGTCCAAGGGCAGATAATCTCCGCTTATGGGTCAATTCGGAAAGCGGGTTCGTTTGGTCCATGAACTGGGATAGCTGTGAGCTTCCGAAAAATTCTTTAATTGCCGCAATAACCGGTCTGATATTGATCAAATGTTGCGGGGTAATCGTGTCCGTATCCTGAATAGACATTCTTTCACGGACTACCCGCTCCATTCTGGACAGACCGATGCGGAATTGGTTCTGTAACAGTTCACCGACAGAGCGGAGACGGCGATTTCCTAAATGGTCAATATCGTCGGTTCCGCCAACTCCATAAAGGAGATTGAAGAAATAACTGACGGAAGCGATAATATCTGCCGGAGTAATATGTTTTACATTCTCATCGACATTTGCATTTCCGATAATATTGATTACTTGTTCTTCGTCATCCGTCGGTGCATATACTTTTACCGACTGGATGAGAATTTCATCATCCAGCACACTGGTTGCTGGCTTAAACGTTTTAAAACCAGTTCCCTTTTCTAAATACGGGATAATCCGGTCTAATTCCCGTCGTTCTAGAAGCGTTCCTTTTTCGGCAATAATTTCTCCAGTTTCCGGATCGGCTAATGTTTCTGCCAGTCGATGGCCGAACAGACGATTGGCGATATGCAATTTTTTGTTAATTTTGTAACGCCCTACACTGGCCAGATCATACCGTTTCGGATCAAAGAAGCGAGAATATAGTAAATTCTTCGCATTTTCAACCGTTGGGGGTTCCCCTGGACGCAACCGTTCATATATTTCTATAAGTGCTTTTTCTACTGAATCTGTATTATCCTTTTCAAGGGTATTACGTAAATATTCATTATCACCGATTAAATCGATAATTTCCTGATCAGAACTGAATCCTAACGCACGTAAAAGCACCGTAATCGGTAGCTTACGGGTACGATCGATTCGAACATAAACTACACCTTTTGCATCCGTTTCATATTCTAACCAGGCACCACGGTTCGGAATTACCGTTGCTGTATATCCACGTCTTCCATTTTTATCTACTTTTGCATTATAATAGACACTAGGGGAGCGAACTAATTGGGATACAATGACCCGCTCTGCCCCGTTAATGATGAAGGTCCCTGTCTCGGTCATGAGTGGGAAATCACCCATGAACACTTCTTGGTCTTTTACTTCACCAGTTTCCTTATTAACGAGGCGAACTTTCACTCGCAGTGGCGCAGCATAAGTAACATCCCGTTCCTTCGCTTCTTCAACGGAATATTTCGGTTCCCCGAAGCTGTAATCAATAAACTCAAGGGATAAATTACCGGTAAAATCTTCAATCGGAGAAATGTCATCGAACATCTCCTTTAACCCTTCTTCGAGAAACCACTTGTAGGAAGAAGTTTGAATCTCAATAAGATTGGGTAGTTCTAATACTTCTTTAATACGCGCGTAGCTCCTGCGTTGGCGGTGTCGTCCATATTGAACAAGTCGACCTGTCAACTGCTTCACCCCTCAAATCATACTTTTAAAATACAATTTCCACTATTAAAAAGGAAACAAAAATAAAAAAGGTTTCCCAAGAAAACCACATCGATAATCCGTATATTTATATTTATTAAATTCCCCAATTTAGACACATATATACGTAATTACCAAAAAATTGGGTGAATTGGTAATACTTGTTGGCATTTAAATATATTATCACAACAGAAATGTCAAGTCAAATTTTTCTTGAACGGAAAATAAAATAACCTTTCTCCTTTTTAACGACATCCACATTGCCGAATAATTCCTCTAATTTCTTACGCGCTGAGGGGGCACCCTGCTTCTTCTGAATTACAACCCACAATTCGCCCTGCTTGATTAAATGATGAAAACTTTTTTCAAATATGGTGTGTACTGTTTTTTTACCGGCCCGTATCGGTGGGTTTGTTAAAATCGCCGCAAAGTTCTCTTCGGAAACATGTTCAAAAAGATTGCTATAGTAAATTTTCACATTGGAAACGGCGTTATCCCGCGCATTTTTTTCAGCCAGATTTAAGGCCCGTTCATTAATATCTATCATATGGACAGCACGATCCGGATATGATTTGGCAACAGAAAGTCCAATCGGCCCATAACCACAGCCGACATCGAGGATCGGCCCTGGAATCTCCGGCTCTTCGAACGTTTCCAGGAGCAGTCTGGATCCGAAATCCACACTATGTTTGGAAAACACACTATTATCCGTTGTAAAAACAAAGGGATGATTTCGCAATTGCGTCCTCCAAACAATCGGCTCGCTTTTTGTTTCCGGTTTTTCGGAATAGTAATGTTCTGTCATTGCCCTTCCTCCCTAAAAGAGGTACATTCATCCATTTTGTAGAATCGCCGGAACATGAAAAAATATCCCTGGAATTTGAAAAAGCCCGCTTAAAAAGCGAGCTTTTAATTTTTTCGATTCCTCGTAAGGGGAATGTTATTATTTTAATTCTACTGTAGCGCCAACTTCTTCAAATTTAGCTTTGAGTTCTTCAGCTTCTTCTTTAGATACGCCTTCTTTAATCGGTTTTGGAGCATTGTCAACAAGCTCTTTAGCTTCTTTAAGTCCAAGACCTGTAACTTCACGAACAACTTTGATAACTTTAATTTTTTGTGCACCTACATCGCTTAATACAACGTCGAATTCAGATTTTTCTTCTGCAGCAGCGTCGCCACCTGCAGCACCAACAACTGCAACAGGTGCAGCAGCTGTAACACCGAATTCTTCTTCAATTGCTTTAACTAAATCGTTAAGTTCTAATACAGACATATTTTTTATCGCTTCAATGATTTCTTCTTTAGTCATTCTCATTTCCTCCTATTTTTTCATATTGAATTTATTACATAATTAAGCGCTTTGTTCTTCCTTTTGATCACTAACAGCTTTAACAGCAAGAGCAAAGTTCCGCATTGGTGCTTGCAGAACGCTAAGCAGCATAGAAAGTAGACCTTCGCGGGAAGGAAGTTCGGCGATTGCTTTAACTTCTTCGCTAGATGCCACTTTCCCTTCGATGACACCAATTTTAATTTCCAATGCTTCGTGTTCTTTAGCAAAATTGTTTAAAATTTTTGCCGGTGCAATCACGTCTTCTGTACTGAAAGCAACAGCACTCGGTCCTACTAATGATTCGTTTAAATCAGCAAGACCTGCCTCTTCAGCAGCACGGCGCATTAAAGTGTTTTTATAAACTTTAAATTCTACACCAGCCTCACGTAGCTGCTTACGAAGTTCGGTAACTTCTGCAACATTCAAACCACGATAATCGACGATTACCGTAGATGCGCTATTTTGAAGCTTTTCGGTAATCTCTGCAACAATTTGCTTCTTTTTCTCAAGAGCAGTAACACTTGCCATCTTTACACCTCCTAGACGATGTAACATCTATACCATATTCCGTTAAAAAAGCCTCCCGTCATGTAGACATGGAGGCTGTACATAGCAAAGCGACAATCGCCCGCGGCGATTATTCCGTCTATGTTCATTACCTCGGTAGGAAATTAAGCCTTCCCGGCACCTACTGTCTACGGTATAAATGTTCAGTTTTTATTAACATGCATTATTCTAACAAGGTTCACTTATCGTGTCAACTGTTATTAAATGGTAGATGGATCAACTTTGATTCCAGGTCCCATCGTTGAGCTAAGGGTTACATTTTTTACATAAGTACCTTTAGCCGCTGCAGGTTTGGCCCGGAGAATCGTGTTGTAAATCGTGCTTAAGTTTTCTTTTAATTTATCAGAATCGAAGGAAACTTTACCGATTGCTACATGAACATTACCGGCTTTATCAGCACGATATTCAACCTTACCTGCTTTAATTTCTTTAACAGCTTTTTCTACTTCAAACGTTACTGTACCGGTTTTCGGGTTCGGCATTAAGCCTTTCGGACCTAAAATACGACCTAATTTACCGACTTGTCCCATCATATCCGGTGTTGCAACGATCACATCGAAGTCAAACCAGCCGTTTTGAATTTTTTCAATGTATTCTTCAGCGCCCACATAATCGGCACCGGCTGCTTCTGCTTCTTTTGCCTTTTCGCCCTTCGCGATCACTAATACGCGTTGGGTTTTTCCTGTTCCATGAGGCAAGACAACAGCGCCACGAACTTGCTGGTCGTTTTTCCGTGTGTCGATACCTAAGCGGAATGCCACCTCAACGGATGCATCAAATTTTACAAAACTTGTCTTTTTAACGAGTTCAATTGCTTCATCAGCAGCGTATGCTTTTGTACGATCGACAAGCTTGGCTGCCTCTATATATTTTTTACCTTTTTTAGCCATTATTATCCTCCTTAAATGTGGTTTTAACGGAATATCCTCCCACGATAAAGGCTGCAACACTATTTCGCCAAAATTTCGTTGAATTTTTTGCTAAAAGAAAGCTCTGCGGCCATCAATTGTTTATTTGATGGCTTTAGAGCCAGTCTGTCACAACCTCAATCTATTCAGTGAAGATTAATCAACGATTTCAATTCCCATGCTGCGGGCTGTACCTTCTACAAGCCGCATTGCCGCTTCAACATCTGCTGCGTTTAAATCAGGCATTTTCAATTCTGCAATCTCGCGCACTTTATCCCGTTTTACGGTAGCGACTTTATTACGGTTCGGTTCACCTGAACCTTTATCAATGCCAGCTGCTTTCTTTAACAACACAGCTGCTGGCGGCGTTTTTGTAATAAATTCGAAGGAACGGTCTTCAAACACCGTAATTTCTACTGGAATAATCATGCCAGCTTGATCAGCTGTACGTGCGTTGAATTCTTTACAGAAACCCATAATGTTGATTCCAGCTTGACCTAAAGCAGGACCTACCGGCGGTGCAGGATTAGCTTTTCCTGCAGGAATTTGCAATTTCACTATTTTAACGACTTTTTTAGCCACGAGACACACCTCCTTAAGTCCGTGATGTGGTATATGGGGATTTTCCCCTCCCACTCTCAATCATATCCCTATCAGGGAAAACAAGAAGTCAAGTTACTCCTTGACATACTGACTTTGAAATTTTATCAGATTACGGTCAAGATTTCAAGTCTGGATCCTTTACAATTTTTCAATTTGATGAAAATCCAGTTCTAAAGGCGTCTCTCTTCCAAACATATTCACGAGGACTTTCACTTTTCCTTTATCTTTGTCAATTTCTTCCACGATCGCGCTGAAGTTTTCGAATGGTCCTTCTTTCACTTGAACGGTTTCACCAATTTCAAGGTCAATATCCAACCGTTGATCGTTGATTCCCATCTTTTTAAACAATTTCTCGACCTCTTCCGGAAGAAGCGGTGTCGGTTTGGATCCACCACCAGAAGAGCCGACGAATCCGGTGACACCTGGCGTGTTCCGTACGACATACCAGGAATCATCTGTCATGATTAACTCCACGAGAACATAACCAGGGAAGATTTTCTTTTTCACTACTTTTTTCTTTCCGTTTTTGACTTCCGTTTCCTCTTCCTCCGGTACAATCACGCGAAAGATTTTATCTTGCATACCCATCGTTTCCACACGTTTTTCCAGATTCGCCTTTACTTTATTCTCATATCCGGAATACGTATGAACCACATACCAATTCTTTTCCATGTAAGGGGACGATACGTCCTTCCCTCCCGTTCCAAAAACTAAAAGTTTGATTTCCCACTGTCTCTAATAACTTGTAAATTTTTAAACAAGAATATATAAACACAGTCAGTTTATTGAACAAAAATGACCAGTTATTACCAAATTTTTGGTAATGAAAAAACCCGTTTGAACCGGGTTTTGCATCAAGTCCTATTACCATTATAACAAAGGATATCCTCGATATTCATTCATAAAAAAATAAAATTCATCGCTCCATCCAAAAATGCTTTTTTACCAATACTTCCAGATGCTATTTCCGAACTAGTGGTTTACATCATTAATAAAGGATTAATTCCAGAAGGAAAGTAATTCCTAAATCAACTAATGTAAAAAATATACCGAAAAACACGATGGTTGTTAGAACGGTGATCGTATATTTTGTCAATTCGTTCCGTCTCGGCCAGCGAACCTTTCTCATTTCAGAAGCAACATTTTGTAAAAATTGTGGGATGACTTTAAAAAAGCTCATAATACTTTGCATTTTGTACCTCCAACAAGGGAAAAATTTACGTTTTCATTGTACTGAATCTACCATTTCTATTAGCCAGGCACATTTAATTATATATTTATATAATTTTTACTCTTTGGTACAAACTGTATCACTTGTCGCAACCTATGTCAACGATTGTTTTAGGAGTCTTTGAATAAAAGCTTATAGCTTTTTCAACTGCCTGTCCCGAGATTCTAAATACTTTTCCAGTTTCCTCTTTACCCGCTGCAAGGCATTATCGATCGATTTTACATGACGATTTAATTCATCGGATATTTCTTGGTAGGAACGACCTTCCAAATATAATGTTAAAACTTTCCTCTCCAAATCGCTCAATAGTTCACCTATTTTTCCTTCGATATTATCAAACTCTTCTTGATGGATGATGAGCTCTTCCGGGTCCAGGGAATTGGATCCGGAAATCATATCCAGCAGCGTGCGATCCGATTCTTCATCAAAAACGGGCTTGTCCAGCGAAACATAGGAATTAAGTGGAATATGTTTTTGTCTCGTCGCCGTTTTGATCGCAGTGATGATCTGGCGTGTAATACAAAGTTCCGCAAACGCTTTAAATGAAGTCAATTTATCACCGCGAAAATCGCGAATCGCCTTAAACAGACCGATCATACCTTCTTGTACAATATCTTCTTGATCCGCTCCAATCAGAAAGTAAGACCTTGACTTCGCGCGAACGAATTGACGATATTTTTGAATCAAATAATCAAGCGCATCACTGTCTCCTTGGTGCACAAGCTCGACTAATGCCTCATCTTCCATTTCATGATACTTTGGATTTGTGTAGCCTTTGATATCGCCTAACAACCAGAATCACCCCGGGGCAACGATTAAATTTATTATAGCTTAGCTTGTTTTAAAGCGTCAACCTAACTTACCCGCCTCTTCTTAATTTTTCGAATAAATCGGCAATTTCCTTCGGCAATTCTATTTTCGATGCTGGTTGTTTCACTTCGATTTCTTTTAGTTCATTTTCAATCTGTTTTTCGATATCCTTTACCTCGATATACAGCTCCCGGGCAGATTTCCGAAAAGCCCCCTGTCCAAATATCGTCCATTGTTCGGTTGAATCAGAGGTTGCGACGAATACTTTCGTCGTTCGACTGACGAGTTCTGATGCTAATTTTTCAATCTTTTCATCCGCCGTCTCATTTTCCTTTGTAAATATAATATCGATATCATAGTTTTTATATTTTGATTCCTTCCCTTTGGCAATATAGGCATCAAACACGACGATAATATGGATCCCGGTATACCCTTTATAATCAGCCAATATTTCCACAAGCCGGTCCCTTGCCTGTGCTAAATCTTTCTTTTTCAATTCCTGTAGTTCGGGCCACGCACCGATTATGTTATATCCGTCGACAATCAGTATTTCCATGCTAGCTTCCCGCGGGGTGTCTCTTCCGGTAAATTTCATACATCAATAGCGCACCGGCTACCGATGCGTTTAATGAGGTGACGTGCCCTTTCATCGGTAATCGAACGAGAAAATCACACTTTTCCTTGATTAACCGGCCGATTCCTCTTCCTTCACTGCCGATCACGATGGCAATCGGGAGGGTACCATCTATTTCTCGATAATCGAGATCGCCCTTTGCATCCGTTCCACAAATCCAAACGCCCCGCTCTTTTAAATCGTCAATCGTCCTTGCTAAATTCGTAACCCGGGCAACGGGAACATGTTCAATCGCCCCGGTAGAGGCTTTCGCAACGGTAGATGTTAAGCCGACAGAACGCCGTTTCGGAATAATAATTCCGTGAACGCCACTAGCATCAGCTGTCCTCATAATGGAGCCAAAATTATGTGGGTCTTCAATTTCATCCAATATTAATAAAAAAGGGGGCTCATTTTTCTTTTCGGCCCGCTCCAATAGTTCGTCCACTTCAAAATAGCGGTAAGGAGCAACTTGGGCGATAACCCCCTGATGGTTTTTCGTGATTTCGTCTAACTTCTTGCGCGGGACATACTGGATGATGATCCGACGGCTTTTGGCCGCCTGGATGATTTTTTGCATCGATCCCTTTTGCGATCCTTCGCTAATCCACAGTTTATTTATCTCGCGATTGGCTTGAATAGCCTCTAATACTGCATTTCGCCCAACAACATATTGATCATCCATCAGGATGTGACCTCCTTTCTTTGTTCCACCCATTGAAAACAAAGTTCAACTAATTCATCGAGGCGGTTGAAATTTCCCGCCAGGTAATGATAACCAACAAGAGCCTCAAAAGCGGTGGAGTACCTGTACGTTTGCACATCGGTATTTTTAGGTACCGTGTTGCTTTTTGCATTTCTTCCCCGGCGAACTACGGCTTTTTCTTCTTCATCTAATATTTCTTCCTGTAATAGCGTATGGATACAAAAACTTTGGGATTTGGCAGAGACATAATTGACCGCCTCTTTTTGCAACAAATGAGGTTTGACGATCCCTTTTTCTAGTAAATGCCGCCGAACATACGCTTCATAGATGGCATCTCCCATATAGGCAAGGGCAAGGCTACTTATTTCTTGCGGTTTTATGGTCTGTTTCAAAAGTTTCATCACTTATCCTCGTTTCCATCTTGTTCCTTGTGGTGTATCTTCCAAAATGATGTTCATTTTTTGCAATTGATCGCGAATTTTATCAGCGGTTGCAAAGTCACGTCTTTTTCTTGCTTCGTTTCTTTCCTCGATTAAGCGTTCAATCTCTTCATCAAGGATTTCTTCTTCCACCGGATTCAGACCTAGAACGCCGAACAACTCATCGAATGTTTTGATATAGTGATCGATAACTTCTTTAGACACTTCATCTTCACGGAGATAAAGGTTGGCACTTTTGGCCAGGTCAAACAAAACGGTAATGGCATTGGCTGTATTAAAATCATCGTCCATTTCTTCGATAAAGCGTGCTTTTAATTTTTTAATTTCTGCCAATCGCTCCGCGTGGTCCGTTAAACTTGTGGAGGCATCTTCCCGTCGATAGTGAAGATTTTCGTAAGCCGTTTTCAGCCGATTCCAGCCGGCTTTTGCATCATTCATCAGTTCATCACTGTAATTGATCGGGTGCCGGTAATGAACCGATAACATGAAGAAACGGAAGACTTGCGGATCGTGTTGTTGCAACATGTCTTTTACAAGAATGACATTGCCGATCGATTTCGACATTTTTTCACTATTAATATTAATATAGCCATTATGCATCCAATAATTTGCAAACGGTTTTTCTGTTAAACTTTCCGTTTGGGCAATTTCATTTTCATGATGGGGAAAGGCCAAATCTTGACCGCCTGCATGGATGTCAATAGTTTCTCCTAAATATTTCTTCGCCATTGCTGAGCATTCAATATGCCATCCCGGTCTTCCTTTCCCCCAAGGACTCTCCCAATATACTTCACCCGGTTTTGCTTTTTTCCAGAGCGCAAAATCCAATGGATCTTCTTTCTTTTCACCGATTTCAATACGGGCACCAAGCTTTAAATCGTCAATAGACTGATGGGAAAGCTTTCCATATTCTGAGAATTTTCTCGTTTTAAAATACACATCCCCATCCGCTTCATAGGCGAAGCCTTTGGAAATGAGATCCTCGATAAACGCAATAATTTCATCCATATTTTCCGTCACACGCGGATGGAACGTCGCTTTCTTGCAGCCTAACGCACGGATATCATCCATATAAGCTTTGATAAATCGTTCAGCTAACGTGAACATATCCGTTCCTGTTTGTTTGGCTGCATTCAGCAACTTATCGTCCACATCGGTAAAATTGGACACATAGGTCACTTCATATCCGCGGTATTCTAAATAGCGCCGCACCGTATCAAAGACTATGGCCGGCCGCGCGTTACCGATATGAATATAATTGTATACCGTTGGTCCGCACACATACATCTTGACTTTTCCTTCTTCAAGCGGCACAAAATTTTCCTTTTTCTGGGTTAATGTATTATAAATTTTAATGGACATTTTCTTTGCTCCTTTCCTGGAGTTCTTGTTGCAACTCATTGACTTCCTGTCTTAGTTTGTGCACTTCGTTTTGCAAAGATTTTATCATATCGAGCACCGGATCCGGTAAATTTCCGTGATCCAGATTTTTGTTCACCCGTTTACCATCTTGAACGACAACTCTCCCCGGAATACCGACGACTGTTGAATTGGGGGGAACATCCTTTAAAACAACTGCACCTGCACCAATTTTCGCATTTTCCCCGATGGTAATATTCCCCAGGACTTTCGCACCGCTGGCAATGAGGGCATTATCCTTCACCGTCGGATGACGCTTCCCCTTTTCTTTACCCGTGCCGCCTAAAGTCACCCCTTGATAAATCGTCACATTATCGCCGATTTCACAAGTTTCACCGATGACAACTCCCATACCGTGATCAATAAATAAGCGTTTCCCAATTTTTGCTCCTGGATGAATTTCAATACCGGTGAAAAAGCGACTGATTTGGGATATGAGTCGTGCAATAAAGTAAAGCCTTTTCCTGTAAAACCAGTGGGCGATGCGATGAGCCCAGATCGCATGTAAACCCGAGTACGTTAAAATAACTTCCAGATAACTTTTCGCTGCCGGATCCTGGTCAAAGACAACTTCAATATCCTCTTTGATTGTTTTAAACATATGGATCCCCCTTTCCAACCGTCATCATTTACTTTCCAGGTGATTTTTTTAAACAACGAATTAAAAAAACGTCCCTGTCTAAAAAGACAGAGACGCATGACTTGCGCGGTTCCACTCTGTTTGGGGAAAAAATTCCCCCGGCTCCTCAGGATAACGGCCTGTTGCCGTCTCTATTTACTGGCATGATGCGTTCAATAGAGAACTCAGGGGTGCATTTCAATATCGAGAGGCTTTGGATTACTTCCAGCCGATGGTAATCCTCTCTGG
>CALGAD010000038.1 GCA_937951955.1 uncultured Bacillaceae bacterium | reverse complement strand
AAAACAGGCTCAATAATGAGGAGATCTTTGATGATTTACTAGAAAAATGGGATCGTGGGGAATATCACGATTAATATTCGTAGCTAATTATGGATTCATATCAAATGTGAATGAAACACTGGTACCGCAAACTTTTTCAGCTGGAATTTAGTAACGGTCCGACCATTTGGACTAAAAATTATCACGCGATTTTCATCTCACATCGTTAGAAATTTTTAAGAGTTGAATGCCTTGGGATGTTCACAGATGGACTTGTCTATTCATTCTATAATTTTTTCAATACTCACCCCTGATAGATAAATATTATCGCTTGGAGCCATTGATAAAAATATCGAGAATGCATCTGGATAAGTATTCATGCTTTGGCTTCTGGTCATCTCAAACTGAGGAAAGGAAATTTGGCAGACAGTTGTCTAAAATAATTATCATTGCTCCAAATGTCTATATTAAATTCGTTTAGCTTTAGTCCATCAATTTGGAACATCCCATTATATTTTTTTCGAATTTTGATTAGGGATCACCACTAAGAAACTCATAAAACATAATATCAGTAACATAGATTAGTAGGATAAATCAAAACTACTAGAAAGTATACAAATGTTTGGAATAGGCAAAAGTAAGAGCTTTAAACGTCAACATCCTGAATGAGGTGTTAATCACGGGGCATTATTTATTATTATCCTTCTTTTAAATATAAAGAGACAGGAAAATATGTATTTTGACGACAATTTCTTTAATTATGGGAGAAATTGCAACAGGACAACTTCTTATTGTAGAATGTGGATAAGAATAAAAAATTGTAATATATTTGGTCTGTAATTAATATTGAAATTAAATTTTTCATTCATATTTATTTGAATGATCATTGGAGTATTCACTTAAATTCAACAAAATATATCATACTTCACATTTTTTTCATTTTATAGTTGTCAGACCATCCCCCTGACCACCTCAATATTTTTTAAAAGACAGGTGTTAACGATGATAAGAGAAGAAAGATACCGTACAATACTTTCCTTGCTGGAAAAGAAAGAAACCGTCAAAGTTTCTGAGTTGGCTGAACTTTTGAACGTAACCGAAATGACAATACGTCGTGATTTACAAACATTGGAAGATGAAGGACTTCTTGACCGCGTTCATGGTGGTGCTAGAAAAAAAGGAAATCATTACATTGAGTTATCGAATATGCAAAAAGAAACCCTGAATGTTGAAGAGAAAAAACATATCGGTAAAATATGTGCTGAATTAATTGAAGAAAATGATACGATTTTTATCAGTTCCGGAACTACCGGTCAATTTATTTTGGAATATTTAGAATCAAAACATGTCATGCTTGTTACCAATTCAATTTCAATTTTTCAGAAAGCAGTTAACCTCCCGAATGTAGAAACCATTTTAACTGGAGGCCGTTACCGGAAAAAAACAGGAACGCTCATCGGTTATTTTGCCAACAAACTTTTAAGTGAAATTAAAATTAACAAATGTTTCATCGGTACAAACGGAATTTCTGGAGAGGATATTACGACGGCCAACGAAGAAGAAGGTTACGGTTTGCAAACTATTTTAAACAATTCTATTGAACGGTATATCATTGCCGATCATACAAAATTCGGTGTTCTGGCATTTTTCACCTTCTACAATGTGAAAGATGTTCATGGCATTATTACTGATCCCAAGATAAACCCACATATAGAAAGTTATTATAATGATTTAACAAAAATCATTAAATAATATGATGTAAACAATTTATAGAAGTTATTAATTCCTGCTATCTAGTTTACATGTATTATCAATTACTTACTGATCAATACTCCATATTTTAAAGTAAAAAATACAATAAAAGTAAATAGAAACAATGATTATTTCATAATTACACAATTTGAAAATAATGATCAATTGGATATAACTAGGTGTTGTGGTGGTGATCTCGATTATTAATAAAAATCTTAAAATCCCGCTATATTTACAGCTCATGCAAGAAATTATAAAAAAAATCGACAATGGATTCTATAAAGAAAATGATAAATTACCTTCCGAACGTGAACTATGTAGCATGTACAACCTTAGCCGCATAACGGTGAGACAGGCTCTTCAAGAATTAGAGCGAGAAGGTTACATTAATAAAGTCCACGGAGTGGGTACTTTTATCGCGCCTAAGAGGTACGATCAGCCGCTGGTAAAGCTCTATAGTTTTACAGAAGAGATGAAAAAGATTGGTAAAAACCCATCAACAAAAGTTATAGAATTTACAACATTAACCATTGATGAACATCTGGCTAAAAAAATGAATTTACTTCCGAATGAAGAAGTTTATAAAATCATTCGTTTGCGCCTGGCGGATAATGAACCGTTGATATATGAAACAACTTATTTGCCAAAACAAAAATTTCCTAATTTGTCGGCCAATGATTTAGTTACTCGCCCGATGTATACCGTTTTTTATGAAGATTACAGAATTGAAGTGACGCGTGCGGTTGAAACATTTTCAGCTACAGTTGTTCGTGAAGATGAATCTAAATATTTAGAAGTCAATGCGAATCAACCAGCCATGTTAATTACCAGACATGCATATTTTAAAGATCAGCTTATTGAATTTACAGTAAGTGTAGCAAGAGGTGAAAAGTTTAAGTATATCGTTGAACTTTCCTAACATTTCTAAATAACTGGTTATGACAACATTACCAGTAGTTCAACTAATTGGGAATGAGGTGGGGAGAATGGTATTTCAACTCTCTGAAGAGCATTTAAGACAGATAGGGGCTATTCATACGACAAAAGAAATATATCAACAGCCAGAGGTATGGATTAAGATTATGAACGAAATAGAGGTAAAAAAGGAAGAATGGGATAATTTTTTTGCACAAATTTACAATAAACATGAAAAAGACACGCTCCGCGTTATTTTTACAGGAGCAGGAACTTCAGCATTTATAGGTGATGTCCTGGTTCCTGCATTAAACGAACAGAGACATAAAAATATACGTTTTGAAGCAATTGCTACAACGGATATTGTTTCCAATCCAATGCAATTTTTAAATAGTGAGGAACCCACGATTCTCGTATCTTTTGCTCGTTCAGGGAATAGCCCGGAAAGCGTGGCGACGATTGAACTCGCAGAAAAAATCATCCGTCACTTATATCATATCGTCATAACTTGTAATAAGGATGGAGAATTGGCACAGAAAGTAAAATGCGATAAGAATAGTTTGCTAGTTTTATTACCTGATGAAGTCAATGACCGCTCCTTTGCTATGACAAGTAGTTTTACGAGCATGCTCCTCGTAGCCTATCAACTCTTTTCTAAGAAATGTTCTATTGAAAGTACTTATTTTTTTGCTGATTATGCATCACAGTTGTTATCAGAAATCGATGAGGTAACAGAAGATATTATAAAGCATAATTTTGAGCGAATTGTTTTTCTAGGTTCTGGATCCCTTGGAAAACTTACTCGAGAAGCGGCTTTAAAAATGCTGGAGCTAACGAATGGACAGGTTGCTTCGGTCTATGAGTCTTCCCTGGGTTTCCGGCACGGTCCAAAAACTTTTTTAAACGAAACAACTTTAGTCGTATTGTTCATTTCTCAGAATCCATATACAAAACAATATGATATAGACATTTTGAAGGAAATTGCTAACGGAACTTTTCCGGTAAAAATTGTCGCGTTATCTGATAGTGAAGATAACTTAAGAAAGTGGGCTGACTGGGTGATAGCTTTTAATCATAACGACAAGAAATTGAATAAAGAAATATATTTTGCACTACTTAATACTCTTTTTGCTCAAACATTAGCATTAAAAAAATCAATACAATTGGGGATCACTCCAGATAACCCAGTTACGGATGGAAGTGTAAACCGGGTTGTTAAAGGAGTAACCATTTATAAATGGGAAGATGAATAAATATTTATACGATTTAAAATCCACACTAAAATAGAAGGAAAGGAAAGGAATATGAAAACATTATTAAATACTAAAGACATGTTATTGAATGCACAAAAGGAAGGTTACGCTGTCCCGGCTTTTAACATCCACAATTTAGAAACCATTCAAACCGTCGTTGAAACGGCTGCGGAAATGCGTTCGCCGGTTATACTTGCTGCTACTCCGGGAACAATGAACTTTGCCGGACGGGCTTATATCCAAGCTATTGCGGAAACAGCAGCGAAGGAATACGATATCCCGATCGCTCTCCACTTGGATCACCATGATTCTTATGAATCGATCCTTGAATCTTTAAAATTGGGGACAAAATCTGTAATGATTGACGGTTCCCATCTTCCTTTTGAAGAAAATATTGCGATTACGAAAAAAGTCGTTGCTACCGCCCATGAATATGGCGCTACCGTTGAAGCGGAGTTGGGACGACTTGTCGGTCAGGAAGACGATATGACCGTTGATGAAAAAGATGCTGTTTATACAGATCCAGATGCTGCGGTGGAATTTGTGAAACAAACGGGCATCGATTCTTTAGCTGTTGCTATTGGAACGGCCCACGGATTGTATAAAGCAGAACCGAAATTGGATTTTGAACGCTTAGAAAAAATTAGAAGTTTAGTAGATATTCCACTTGTGTTGCATGGGGCATCAGGAATATCTAAAGAAGATGTGCAAAAATGTATTTCCCTTGGGATTACGAAAGTGAATGTATCAACAGAATTGAAGATTCCTTTCTCAACGGCATTGCGGGAATATTTAGTAGCTCACCCTGATGAAACGGATCCGAGAAAATACATGTCCGCAGCAAAAGCGAAAATGAAAGAAACAGTTCGCGAGAAAATATTAATTTGTAAAAGTTATGATAGAGTCTAATGCACATTTCTAAACAAAGAATAAAGGAATTTGGGTGATATAATTGATTTTAACTGTGACGTTAAACCCTTCTGTGGATATTAAATATACATTAGATTACTTTTCCATCGATGAAGTGAATCGTGTCGATCAAGTAATTAAAACAGCTGGTGGCAAAGGTCTAAATGTCAGCCGGGTGCTCAAACAATTAGATGCAGATGTAGGTGCGACAGGATTTTTAGGTGGCGAGTTAGGTGAATTTATTCGCTCAGAACTAAAAAAAGAATGTATCGTCGATTTGTTTGTGCCGATTAGTGGAAAAACAAGAAACTGTATCGCCGTTATCCATGAAGGGATGCAAACGGAAATTTTAGAAAGTGGACCTGTTATTCAAGATGAGGAAATTGAACATTTTTTATCTAACTTTATCAAAATTCTCCCTCAAGTAGATCTTGTAACTATTTCCGGAAGCTTGCCAAAAGGTGTACCGACAAATTTTTACCAGCGTATCATTGAATTATGCTCTCAACATGAAAAGCTTGTTTTATTGGACACAAACGAGAAACTATTGGATGCATCATTAAAGGGAAGAGCCAAACCATATCTAATTAAACCGAACCGGGAAGAGTTAGCAGGCTTTCTAGGTAGAGAGATTAATAGTCAGGAAGACTTAATGGTGGCGCTTGGAGACCAGGCGTTTCAAGATATTGAATGGGTAGTTGTTAGCCTTGGTTCGAAGGGTGCTATGATTAAACACCAAGAATCCATTTATAATGTGCAGATTCCTAAAGTGGAAGCAGTCAATCCCGTAGGATCAGGTGATTCCGTGATTGCAGGGTTTGCCTCTGGACTATCAAGAAAACTTGAAAAAACAACCTTAATGCGCTATGGGATAGCTATGGGGATTTTAAATGCTATGGAAGAAAAAACGGGGTATATTAATCCAGCCAATATTGACTGGTGTATGGAACAAATTAAAATTGAAAAACTGAAATAATGATTGAAAGCTCTCACTTTAATAGATAAAGGGTGAGAGCTTTTCTTGTAATTTTCATTAATTTTTATGAAGAGCTAAATCAGAAAATTCTGTTTGATATAAATAATTGGATTTTGCGAAATAAAATTACCTTCGAGGGAATATGGATTGTCACGAAGTCTCGGGGTAATTTGAAACAGTAAATGTACGATTTTATTTCGCTCGATTTCACTAATTGTAAACTCTAATCCATATTCGTAAATCCCGGGGTGAATTTCCTCAAACCAGATAATTTTACCATTTACTTGAAAAGATGTGTGATTCAATTCCGATGAAAATTGATAAATAATGTTTTCTTGCACGGGAAGCTGTAAGTGGCTGATAAACCGCAGACCACCTGGACTTAAATCGATAACAAGTACTTCAGCAGTACCGAGAGAAACCTTTTGATTACGAAAGGATATGATTGTCATTTGTGTACTTAATGGTAACGGTAAATTCACCCGGAAATATTTGCGTCGGTTCTTTTGATCACGTTCTAATTTTTTTGTGAAGAAAAAGTGTTTAGCTGTATACCATTCGCTTACTTCATCATGGGATAATGGAAGACAAATATAAGATCCTTGGACTGTATCACACTCGAATTCCCGCAAAATTTGTAACTGTTCACTTGTCTTTACACCTTCTGCGCAAACGGTTATTCCTAATTTTTTTCCAATATCGATAATCGAACGAACGATAATTTTATTTTGCTCGCTTTTATCAAGGTTATCGATGAATGACCGGTCGATTTTTATTTTCTGTATTGGTAAATCTTTTAAATAAGTAATTGTTGAATAGTTAGTTCCGAGGTCACCAAGACAAAATTGAACCCCTATTTTATGTAAATGATTGATTTGTTTTTTTGCGATTTCGGAGTTTTGTAACAAGTAACTTTCTAAGATTTCAATTTCTAGACATTCTGCCGGAATCATGTATTTTTTTAATGTAGCTTTTATCCAGTTTTCAAAGTCAGGATTTAAAAATATTTTTGCAAATAATTTAACGGATACTTTTGGTTCAGGACTTCCTTTTCTACGCCAATTTTTAATTTGTTTACAGATAGTATCGATAACAAAATGAGCTACTTTCTCATGGAGATAATCATTTTGGTCTAATCTAGAAATCAATTGATACGGATAACGATCGCTCCACACCGGGTGATTCCAGTGTAAAAGTGCTTCAGCACCAGTTACCGTTTGTGTTTTAATATCTACTTGCGGTTCGTATTTTAAGAATAGTTCATGATTTTCAAATGCCTGATATAAATCTGACTCCAGTTGAATTGCTTTATAAGCCTCATTACTCATCTCAGAAGAGTAAAGTTGATAATTCCCGCAGCCGCGTTCTACTGCTTTTCTTAGCGCAGTATGGGTTTGTTGCAAGATCGTATCAATTGTCCGTTTATCATTTTTTTCAATGAGGTTTATGCCTATATTGGCATTTAAATGTATAATATGATCATGTATTTTAAAAGGTTCTTGTATTTTTTTAATCATTTGCTGAGCCAGTTTGATAATATATTTTTCACTTCGCAAGGGGTGGATAACCGCTTCCCACTCATTCCCGTATAAGCGATATAAAAATCCTTTTCCTTTTAAAAATTCTTTTAGTAGCTGGGACACTTTGTAAATGACTTGATCGCCAGTATCGAAGCCGAAATTTGTATTAATGGCTGAAAATCCATTAATTTTGATCGCCAATAAAGCAAACGGTTGGTTTTTCGATTGGCGTAATTTCTCTTCAAGAAATTTCCGGCGGTATGTAAGGTTTGAAAAGTTTGTTTGTTCATCCATTAAATTGTCATTTAGTTGACCATGTTCAATTTGGTATTTTTGAAGGTGATGAAATTTTCGGGTTAAATACTTCAATGCCATGTAAAAACCCTCCAAAAATGTTATTTGTTAACATTTTCGCAAAGATAATATCATGCTTAGGACAAAAGGTCTAGTTCTTTCAGCCTAATAAATGATTTTTCTTTAATCACACTTAATTTCTTTCGTTCAATAATTTATTATATTGGTTGTAACCTTTTAATTGTTTCATCGACATATTCAGTGAGGTGATTATTATGAAAAAATTCGCATGGTTAATGATCATAAGTCTGTTTGCAGTTGCCTTTTTAGTTGGCTGTGGCGCAGGTTCGAATAATGAAGCTGCAGAAAATGATAGTGTTACCGAAGATGCAGAGCAATCGACATCCGTAGTAACCGATGAAGAAACGACCACCAGTGATCCAGATACACCCGTCTCCAGCAAAGACGAGGAAAATGGAGATAATGCTGGCGGAGGTTCGGATGCGAATGAAGGTGAAGGAAGCGAAGGCCAGTCTCCTGGATTTAGCGGGGTTGAGCTTATGAAAGAAGAAGTGATCTTTGTTGGTCTTGCCGATCCCCATACGATTGAAGTGAAAACAAGCGAAGGATATATCGCTTTACAGGTGGATCCAGGTCTTGCTGTAGAATTAGGGGAATTAAGCAGTGATACACCGCTAACGATTGAGTATTATCAAAATGAACACGGTCAGTATGTGTTAACGGATTATCAAGTTAAATAAAGCATGTCTAGGACAGGGGGCAACATATTTTTCGGTTGTTCCTTGTTTTTTTGTTGTTTGAGCATTTGCGGGCGATTTGAATGGTTGGTTTATGTATAATTGGGGTAAAGATTGCATGGTGGAGCGGTGTCGCAAGTTGGCCCGGACCTGTTATTTGGGATTGGATAAAAGGTATACGGTTTGCATGCGCGAAAGTCCAGGGGGAATTCACGAAAGAAGGGGCCAAATTCGCAAGACGAGAGCCGGAATTCGCGAAAGAGATAAAGCAAATTGCGAAACCAAAAGGAAGAATCGCGAAAGAACTGGTATAAAGCGCGAAACCTCTACAACAATTCGCGAGACTTTCCACCACCGTGCGAGCAAAGAATGACAAACAGAAAGGGGATGGGGATTTTGTCAACGGTTACAGAACGATTAAAAAAATCTGTTGAAATTCCAGTCATTATGGCGCCCATGTTTTTAATCAGTAATCCCGCCATGGTTATCGAAGCTTGTAAGTCGGGTATCATCGGGACATTTCCGGTATTAAATGCCCGGACGGAAACGATTTTAGAAGGATGGCTGCAGGAAATCACGGCCGAGCTAGACCGCTTAAAACGGGAGCATCCCGATAAAAAGATTGCACCGTGGGGTGTGAACTTCATCGTTCACCGGACAAATAAACGGTACGTGGAAGATTTGGAACTGATTAAAAAGTATCAACCGCCACTAGTAATCACTTCCCTTGGGAGTCCGGCACCCGTGGTGGAGGTAGTCCATGAATACGGGGGTGTCGTCTTTTCCGATGTCATCAATATTAAACATGCAAAAAAATCCATTGAAAAAGGAGCGGATGGTATCGTCCTTGTTGCTGCCGGTGCCGGTGGACACGGGGGAACGTACAATCCGATTTCCTTCGTTCATGAAGTGCGGGAATTTTTCGATGGACCGCTTGCTCTCGCTGGTGGATTGACAAAGGGAGAAGATGTTTTAATCGCCGAACTGGCAGGGGCTGATTTTGCCTATATTGGGACGCGCTTTATTCCATCTGTTGAAAGCAGCGCTCAGGATGAATACAAGCAGGCGGTTTTAGCGGCATCGATTGAAGATATTGT
Source organism: uncultured Bacillaceae bacterium (assembly GCA_937951955.1). GTDB lineage: Bacteria > Bacillota > Bacilli > Bacillales > Caldibacillaceae > CALGAD01. The sequence goes on along the minus strand of CALGAD010000038.1, from coordinate 44,082 downwards.
ATATACCGACGCTTTTAGCGGTATCCATGCGAATTATTTAATCCAGAGCATGTATCGGGCCGGGTTAGATCCGGAAAACTTAAAGAAGAAAGAGACGATTGATTTTTCCGAGTTGAAAAGTAAAGGCGTGAAAGCCTGGAAAGATATTTGGGGAGCGGGACAAGGTGTGGGATCCATTAAGCAAATCCAAACGGTGTCAGAAATCGTGGCGGAATTAAAAGAAGGGTATCAACGGGCTATTGATCGTTTTGCGAAAAAGGCGACACAAACCGTCCAAAAATAATTTTCATTACCATTAGCAAACGCCCCTCACAAGGGGCGTTTTTCTATCCATGAAGACGTTCGCTACGGCATGTTTAATCTTCATCTTTTTTCAACACGATGTATTCCGCCTTTTTCTCGGCGATTTTCTTCACATCCTCGTTTAAAAAGGGACTGGGCCAATTATTTAAATCGTAGCGGCCATTTAAAGTCGTATATAAAAATGAAGATTGATTACGCTTGTCCTGGAAGACAGGAAAGCTCATGGCCACTTCCACCCTGGCACCATTAATTAAATAAACTCTTGTGATTTTATCGGCAATCGCCTCGGCGGTATAAATACACTTATTGATCAGCCAGGCGATTCCCTCCCGTTTTGCAAGTTTACAGGGAAAGAGAATGATTCCTAATGGAACGTGCAGGGCAACAGGAACGAGCTTCTTTTTGTTTAAAATTTGCCTTGCTCCTCTCATCGCTCCCTCCAACCCGTTCCCTAAATAATTGAACGAAGCTTCGACAATTTCAATCGGCCTCTTATTAATGATAAATGTATCGGTAAGTTCATGGACTAGAGTGTTTTCATTTCCATATTGGTCAAACTCAGTGATCAAAGCTAATGTTCTCGTATTAATGATGTAATCCATAGAAAGACCCTCCTTTTCCGTAATTGATTTTTGAATGGAACATCATTAAATTTCTCGAATGTGATTTAGCCTGATACTGAGTGATCAAATGGAAATTGAAAAACTCTCATTCTTAGATAGATTTCGTGTAAAAATTAATAAAAATTCGAGTTAATATTATATTCTATAAATATGATAAAATTCCTTCTTTTTTACTAAAAAAATTCAAATTTTTCCAATGAATTAGGTCAAAAGCATTATATTAGTTCGTTTTTTGTATTATTGATGAAATTTTTCTTTTAATAACGATATCGCTTCACTTTTCCAGCGCTTGATTGTAGAGTAACTGATATTGAATTGGCGGGCTATTTCTTTTAATGGATACCCATACAAATAGTGCATGATAATCACTTGCCTGAGGTGCGGGCTTAAATCGTTGAGATCCTCTACAACCTGGAATTGGTATTCCGGGTCGGCAAACTCATCCAGATCGGGTATGATACGCCATTCGTAATCGGTTAAATTTAATTCCCCATCTTCCCTCCGATAATTTGCCCTCAATTCCGTTAGGATATATCCCCGGATATAGTGATAGGCATAAGTCGGAAACGTGCTTTTTTCCGGATTGTAAGTTTGATAGGCTTTCCATAATCCGATCAGGCCGATTTGAAAATATTCTTCCTGATTTTTGTAAATTTTTAAGCGGTGAATGATGGAATAAATCATCGGCGTCAATTCTTTAACCCACGTTTCGAAGTCTTTCATCCAGTCTCCCTTTCTGAAAGACGCGCCTTTCTTTATTCCCGGGTATCTAAAAAATAATAAATTGACAGAAAATTGTCTAAGTGGTCAAAAACTTAATTTTCACTGAAATCGGGACAATTCTGGAAACTCGAAGCTGGTAGAGGGAGATTTGATAGGTCAAAAGTGAAGAATTGGAAAAATACATAGTTTTTGTCGTATTAATTGGTGAGAATATGAGCAAGATAGCATTGTGTTATCACGTAATCTTTCATGGAAATAAAAAAATAACCTTGCCCCTGTCAGGCAAGGTTATTTCTGGAAAAACTAGTATTGTGCTGGATAGCTGTATTTGCTTAAATCCCAATCAATTTCCTCAAGTCCTAGATCGCGTAAAATCGCATTCGTTTTGGAAAAAGGCCGACTCCCGAAAAATCCCCGGTAAGCGGAAAGCGGACTCGGGTGTGGAGATTTAATAATCCGGTGTTTGGACGTATCAATTAACGAGATTTTACTTTGCGCCGCACTGCCCCACAAAATATAGACGACCGGGGTGTCCTTCTCATTTAATGTTTCAATTACTTTGTCTGTAAAAATTTCCCACCCCATGCCGCGATGGGAATGGGCCTGTCCTGCCCGAACGGTTAAAACGGTGTTCAAAAGGAGGACGCCTTGTTTCGCCCAGGGCACTAAATAACCGTCCTTCGGGATCGGATGTCCTAAATCGTTGTTTAATTCTACGAAAATATTTTTCAATGAAGGTGGGAGTGGAACCCCGGGCTTCACGGAAAAGCTCAAGCCATGGGCTTGATTCGGACCGTGATACGGATCTTGCCCTAGAATGACAACTTTCACATCTTTAAAGGGCGTGTAATGGAGGGCGTTGAAAATATCGTACATATCTGGATAAATCGTTCGCGTCATGTACTCTCTTTTTAAAAACTCCCGTAGCTTTAAATAGTAAGGTTTTGTAAATTCTTCTTCTAGCAATGGCGCCCAATCGTTTTTCAAAATTCTCTTCTTCATCGCATTCATCCTCGTTGACAAGCTTTTTTTGCTATCCTTATTGTAACGTATTTACTCAGAAACTGTTAGGGAAGGATTTTACTAAAAAAGCGGCTGAAAAATACTCAAATAACCGCTAAATTTACCTAAATTCCGGCTCAATTTACCCAAATAAAATCGGAAAATACTCAAATACTCGCGAGATTTACCCAAATTTCCAACCAATTTACTCAAATAACGAATACATTTATTCAAATCAGCGCTAGATTTACCCAAATCACGAGGGCCTTTCCCCAAATGATATAATAATGAGGATCATGCAATGGATGAGGAAGTGATTCAGTGCGATATAACGAAATAGTTCCAGCAATTTTTAAAAAACGGGTGAATCGCTTTATTGCCGAAGTGTGGCTCAACGGCGAGTTAGAAAGGGTCCATGTGAAAAATACCGGTCGCTTGAAGGAACTGTTACTTCCGGAGCGGGAAGTGTATCTGGAGATCGCGGACAATCCAAACCGGAAAACGAAGTATTCCTTAATCGCGGTAAATCGAGACGGTAACCTCGTGAATGTCGATTCCCAGGCTCAGAATATCGCAGCCTTTGAGGCGATTCAGTCGGGAAAGATCAAAGAAATTGGCAAACCGGAATTTCTTAAAAAGGAAGTGACTTTTCAGTCTTCCCGGTTTGATTTGTATTTTGAAGATGGAGATACGAAAGGGTTTATCGAAGTGAAGGGCGTCACCCTTTCAAAAGATGGAGTGGCGATGTTTCCGGATGCGCCGACATCACGCGGGGCGAAGCATATAAAAGAGCTGGAAAAGGCTGTTCAGGCTGGGTATCGAGCCCTTGTCCTTTTTATTGTCCAGATGAAAGGAAACCATGTGTTTACACCGAATTGGGAAATGGACCCTGCCTTTTCGGAAAGTTTGGTGCAGGCCGCAAAATCTGGAGTTGAAGTACTTGCTTATGATTGTCAAGTACAGCCGGATGGTTTTACGGTAGATCGCCCCCTTCCTGTTCAGCTTGCTGAAGCCGATATCATTGCATCAAAGAAACAATAACTCAAAAACATGATTCTAAATTTAATATGGAGATGAAGGTCGGGGATTTCCCTGACTTTTTTCGTGCCTAAAATTTACCGAAACTATTGACAAAGGTGTGCATAGAAAGTATAGTGTATATAAACAGTATATACACTATACACAAAGCGAGGTGATGGTGTGAAAATTGTTCTCTCACAGACGAGTAAAACGCCATTATACTTACAAATCAAAGAGCAAATCAAAGATCAAATTATTCGCGGCGAATTGAAAGAAGGGGATTCGCTTCCTTCCATTCGGGTTCTGGCAAAAAACCTCCACGTTAGCGTGATTACAACGAAACGGGCTTATGAGGAATTGGAGAATGAAGGTTTCATTTTCTCATCGGTTGGAAAGGGAACCTTTGTTGCCGGACAGCAGACGGAAGTATTGCGGGAATGGCGGATTCGTGAGCTTGAAAATCAACTGGAGGAACTTGTCTTCGAAGGGAAACGGATCGGACTTACGGAGCAAGAGCTGATTGATATGGTGAAAATTTATTATCGCGAAGGAAGTCGCGGGCCAGAATAAAATTTCCATACTTACCAGTTAGGCAAATACAAAAAAGTTAATCATCAGCAAAAGGCACGGAATAAAGGAAGCGGCTATATAAAATTTCAAATAAGGAGAGGATTGGCTAGATGGATGCGATCCGCTTGGAAAATGTATCGAAACGGTTTAAAGGGTTTGCCATCGAGAATTTAAATATGCAAGTACCGAAAGGATTGATCACCGGTTTTATCGGGCCAAACGGGTCCGGGAAAAGTACGGTCATCCGGATGATTTTGGATGCGATCCAACCCGATCAAGGCGATATTCGCATATTTGGGAAACAAAATGACGATATGGCGACCAAACAAAATATCGGTTTTGTTTACGATAGTTTACACATGTACGGCGATTTAACTTTAAAGAAGTTGAAAAGCTTTTTCGCTCCCCTGTATCCAACGTGGGATGAGGAGCTCTACCAGCAGTATGTCGAAAAATTTGAACTACCGGAGCGGAAAAAACTAAAGAAATTTTCCAAAGGGATGAAAATGAAAACATCGCTGCTCCTGGCCCTTTCACACAGACCGGAACTTATTATCATGGACGAACCGACTTCCGGACTCGATCCGATTTTCCGCAGGGAGCTATTAGAACATTTACAAGAATTAATGGTCAACGAAAACCAAACGATTTTCTTTTCTACCCATATCACCCAGGATCTCGATAAAATTGCCGATTACATCATTTATATTTACAAAGGGAAATTGCAATTTCAAAAGACGATGGACGATATTCAGAGTAACTTTTACTTATTAAAAGGGGCACCGGATCAGCTCGATAACGACTTGCGAAATCTGCTAATCGGTTATAAAGAATCACCGCAAGGCTTTACAGGACTCATCAACGGGAACTGGACACTGTTTGCAGGATTGGAGCATGAATTTGTACTAGAGCCTGCCAGTTTAGAAGATATCATGTACTTTATGACGAGAAAGGGGATTGGAGCATGAAGGCTTTGTTAAAAAAGGATTTTTATATGACATTACCTTCCTATATCATGATCATTATTCTCATTCCAGTATTCTATTTGTTTTTTCCATCTACACTTTTTATATATATCGCCTATTTTTACAGTGTGATTTGGGGATTGGCTTACTATGATCAACAAGATCGCGTCAATATTTTCCTCGCCAGTCTTCCGGTGAAAAAACAGCAAATCGTCTTAGCGCGTTATCTGTTTTCCATTATATCCGGGGCCGCTATAGGGATTTATTGTTACGGGATTGACAATATTGTTCGGCTATTTCGTGACGTCGATGCGCCTCCTTTAACGCTAGAAACCCTTTTTGTTACCTTTTGCATCGGTGTGATTTTGATCGCTTTCGGAACACCCTTTTTCTTTAGATTTTCCTTTAACGCTGCCTTCGGGGCACAAATCATTGCTGGAATGGTACTTTTCACAATATTGACGCTAATCGTCAGATACGTCATGCTTCATGAAATTTACTGGATTATCGATGCAGCGATATTTATCTTTGAACACTTTACCATTAGCATCGGTGTGTTTGCGCTTGTTTCCATCATTATTTCCTATTTTCTCTCGAGAACTCTTTTTATTAATAGGGATCTCGCATAACGGTGATTTATTGCTAGTTCAAGGGCGTGTTTCAGAAGCGTCCTTATTTTTCGGATGAATGGTCAAATAAGGTCAAAACAAAGGTCAGAGATAGTCAAAGAAAGTCAAAGATAGTCAGGAAAAATCGCGAAAAAGTTGCCGAAAATGCCTATATTTCGTCAAAATTGAGCGTTTTTGCTCTTTGTAATTTCCATTTTTTCTGCGTACAATAAAGATAGAAAGAATGAGAAGGAGGTTGATTGTATGTTTGATTTGACACCATTTCGCCGGATGAGTGAAGATTTATTCGACCAAATGGAAAAATCCTTTAACGAAATTTTTGATTCCAGACGGGGATTTGGTCCCTTGGATACAGGCTTTAATTCCTTCCGGGCTGATGTGATCGAGACGGAAGATGCTTATTTCGTTGAAGCGGATTTGCCCGGCTTTACGAAAGATGATATTACGATTGAGCTAGAAGACAATCGACTCACGATCCGGGCGAAACGGGACGAACGCCTCGAACAAAAAGATGAAAAGAACAATTACATCCGGAGAGAACGCCGTTACGGTGAGTTTGTCCGGCAGTTTTATGTCGAAAACATCAAACAAGATGAAATCCGGGCGAAATTGGAAAACGGTGTGCTTCGTGTAGAATTGCCAAAACTAGAACCGTCCAAACCGAATCGGCGTACCATCGATATTGAATAATCCTCATTTAGCTAACCTCAACCACTCTTCAACATAGATTTCCACATGAAACATCCCCATTACATTGAAGGGAGGTACGGGGTGATGCTCCGTTCCCTCCCAAATATTTTTTGGAAAAAGGTGATTGCAATGGTTGTACATATTTTTGTTAGTGGAGTTGTTCAGGGGGTTGGCTTTCGTTATACGGTTTTGAAAAAAGCAATTACCCAGGATGTGACCGGCTGGGTGCGCAATTTAGATGACGGGCGGGTCGAGATTTTAGCTGAAGGAACGAAAGAACAGCTCGATCGCTTTATTTCCTCCTTAAAAGTAGATAATAACCCGTTTATCAAGATTGATGATTTAGAAATTGAATTTCAAGATCGTTCTTTAGGGCTGAAAAAATTTGAGGTCCGATATTAAGCGAAAGCCCTCCTGTTTTCTTCCCCTGGTCAATACTTTTTTATTTTTATAAAAAAGTATTGACCCATACAAAAAAATTTTGTATATTGTAAGTGAAAACGTTAACTATTATTATTTTCTAAAACTAAAACGTTTTTGCCCGGTTTTAGAAATATAATTTTTTTATTCGCTATATCTAAAACGTTTTCGTATCATTAAAACTATTTTTGTAGATTAATACATTGATGTTTATGCACATCTAAAAAAAACAGCACTTAGGGAACGAAAAAATTTTTTGCAAAAACTAAAACGTTTTCGGAAAACGCTAACAACATTGACAAAATAGATAGAGGACGATCGATTGTTTTTTCAACGATTTGGATAGGAGGAATAACATGCTGAATTACTCACTAGGTCAAGGACCGGATAAAAATTGGGTAGTATCCGAAGTGAAATTTTCTCCCGATACCCTCGGGAAGTGTGAAGCCATCATGTCTTTAGGAAATGGCTATATGGGACTGCGTTCGGCAACGGAAGAACCGTATATTGATGAGAAGCGCAACTGGTTCGTTGCGGGAACGTTCAACCGTTTCGCAGAATCAGAAGTAACCGAACTCCCGAACTTACCCGATGTGACACGTCTCGATATTCGCGTTGACGGGGAACGCTTTAGCATACTTGTTGGCAAGGCGGAAGAGTACGTGCGGCAATTGAATTTGCGAACCGCCGAACTCATTCGCACATTCCAGTGGACATCACCACAAGGAAAAAACTTGCGTTTCCGTTTCCGGCGTTTCGTTTCCCTCGCCGATTTGCACGTCATCGGCATGAAAATGGAAGTGGAAGCCCTCGATGCTCCGGTGGAAATTTCCGTGAAATCCGGAATCAACGGCCAACTGACGAATAGCGGTTCCCAGCACTTCCATGAAGGGGAAAAACGGATTTTCGATAAACGTTATATCCAGCTCATCGCAACGACTCTCGAGTCGAATATCGACTTTGTAATTAATACGGCTCATCGTTTGACGGTGAATGGGAAGGAAATTCAAGATCCGTACATGTCCATCGGCCGGAGACAGGTGCATTTAACATACGACGCTCAATTAAATAAAGGCGAAACGCTCGTCATGGAAAAATTGACGACGGTACATACGAGCCGCGATAAAGAATTTGATCATGACGATTACGATCTGCAAAATATGCGTGACGTTGCCTTAAATCACTTAAAAGATGCCTTTGCGAAAGGATACGATGCGTTATTTACCGATCATGTAAACGCCTGGAAAGAAAAGGTTTGGGATCGGTACAACTTGAAAGTCGATAGCGAAGATCCTTTCGATGAACTGGCATTACGCTTTGCCCTGTATCACTTAACCGTGATGACGCCGGCCCACGATGAACGAATGGGCGTTGCGGCCAAAGGATTAAGTGGGGAAGGATACAAAGGCCACTCCTTCTGGGATACGGAAATCTTCATTTTACCGTTCTTCACCTTCTCCAATCCGGAAGTGGCAAAATCTCTCTTGAAATACCGTTATCACGGATTGGCAGGGGCGAGAAGAAAAGCGAAGGAAAATGGCTATGAAGGGGCCATGTATCCGTGGGAGGCAGCCTGGCCGACCGACGGGGAAGTCACACCGCGCTGGGGAGCCGTTGATGTTGTAACCGGTGAGCAAACCCCGATCTGGACGGGCTTGATTGAACAGCATATTTCCGCCGATATTGTTTTTGGCGTGTACCAATATTACAAAGTAACCGGTGACGAGGACTTCATGAACAAGTACGGTTACGAGATGATTTTTGATACGGCACGCTTCTGGCTCAGCCGGCTCGAGTGGAACGAGGAAAAACAAGAATATCACATTAATAATGTCATCGGACCGGATGAGTATAAAGAACATGTCGATAACAACGCGTTCACAAACTACATGGCTCATTTCAATATTCAGCTCGCCATTCAATCTTACGAAAAACTCGCAAAAGAAAATCCGGAGCTTTTAAAAGCATTGGATGAAAAAATCGATGTCCAAACGACGTATGAGCGGGCCAGGTCGGAAATCGAGAAAATTTACTTGCCGAAACCGCGTGAGGAAGATTTCGTCATCCCGCAAGATGACACGTACTTAACCTTAAAAAATATTGATCTTACAAAATATAAAGCTAGTGAAAGAGTTGGTACTTTATTCGATGATTACAACATGGAACAGGTGAACCAGATGCAAGTGACAAAGCAAGCTGATGTCGTCATCTTGCTCTACTTGCTGGAACAGGTCGGTTCACCGTTTACGAAAGAAGTCATGCAGGCGAACTTCGATTACTACGAACCACGCACAACCCATGATTCATCCTTAAGTTTATCGACTCACACGATTTTAGCGAATGATTTAGGTAAACCTGAGCTTGCCTATTCCTTATTTAAGCGGGCAGCCCGGATTGATTTAGGTCCATACATGCATTCTTCCGATGAAGGAATCCATGCCGCTTCCATTGGCGGGATCTGGCAATCAGCTGTCTTTGGCTTTGCCGGTGTACGCCTGGTGGATGGCAAATTACGCATCAATCCGCGCTTGCCGAAACAGTGGAAGAAGATGGAGTTTACCATCTACTGGCAAGGACAACCGCTCTCCATTTATGCCGATCACTCGGTATTGCGGGTGACAGCCGAAAACAAGGAGAAGGTATCCTTCGAAGTCTTTGGTACCACGTATGAAACTGATGATCATATTGAGATTTCAATTTGATCATAAAAAATTCAATTCAAGGGGGAATTCAAAATGAAAAAGAAACTCAGTCTTCTTTTTATCATGCTTTTCGCCGCTTTGATGCTAGTTGCTTGCGGTGGTGGTTCTGATGATGCAGAAGGAGGTTCAGCCGAAGGAACAACGGAGGAAAGTGCAGAAGGCGGTGAAACAATCACCCTCGCTGTTTGGGGCTCTTCTCCGGCTGAAACGGAAGGTTTGGAAAAAACCGTACAAAGTTTTGAGGAAAAAACCGGTCATAATGTGGAAATCGAAGTGATTACCGATAACTTCGTTGACCAGATTACCGCACGTTTTGCTGCAAATAATGCACCGGATGTCTTTTACCTTGAGGCTTATGTGGCGCCGCGCTTTATCGAAAGTGGCGTACTTCTAGATATTACTGATGATGTACCGGATCAAGACGACTTCTTCCAGCCGCTTTTGAACGCTTTTAAAGATGACGAAGGTCGTCTCTATGCCGTGCCGAAAGACTATTCCACACTGGCCACCTATGTCAACGTGGATCTGCTTGAAGAAGCAGGCTACACAATCGATGATGTACCGGCCGATTGGGAAGGATTAGTCGAATTCAGTAAAGAATTACAAGAAAAATTACCGGAAGGCGTCCATGCGATGATTTTTGACCGGACGATGGCCAGACACCTCAGCGCATTCTATGCTACTGGTTTGAATCCGGAAACAGAAGATGGAAAAGCAGACTTTACCTCTAGCGAAGATACTTTTGCTTACTTGCAATCATTAGTCGATGGTCAAGATGAAGGATACATTGTGAACCCGCAAATGGACCTCGGAATGGATTCGGCAGGGGCTGCTTTCGGTTCAGGTAAAGCAGTCATCATGATTGAAGGAAACTGGGTATTGAGTGCCTTGCACAATGAATATCCGGATGTGAACTACGAAATCTTAGAATCACCGACCGTCAACGGTCAAAAACAAACGATGATCTTTACGGTTGGCTATGCCATCAATAAAAATACTGAAAAAGCCGATGCGGCAATCGAGTTTGTGAACTACATGACTGGTGAAGGTCAGCAACAATGGAGTGAACTCTCCGGTACGCTCCCGACCCGTCAATCCGTAACTGATGCGATGGACATTGCCTCCAATGAAGATTGGACAGCACATATTGAAGGAGCGAACTACGGAACTCCATGGACCTCTGGTATTTACTTACCGGTTATCTCCCAGGCCTTCGATAACAACTTCCAGGCCGCATTAAACGGTGATATGACCGTTGAAGAAGCCATGCAGGCTGCGGAAGAAGAGGCCAATGCGGAAATCGAAAGACAACAATAATCGTCCATTACAAGAAGGGCTGTTCCTTTACAGCCCTTTCTTTTCCTTCAAAAAAATCGGGATACGCATGTAGCAAGATAGTTTATAAAAATAATTTCTATTCATTGACTGATGATGGTCCTCGTTCGTATCCCATCTTTTGTTAGAGGTGAAATCAATGAGGGAAGATCCAAAAGTTCAAAGGCAAAATGAAAATCCGCCCCGAAAAAAGAAAAGAAACCGCGCGTTTAACAGTTCGTTCCAAACGACCCTTTCCGGTTATTCCTTTATGGCACCGGCGCTACTCGTGATCCTTTTATTTACGCTGGCACCGATTGCCTATGCCTTTGTGATGATGTTCCAAAAAATCGATATGTTAACGATGGAAAGCACTTTCGTCGGTCTCGATAATTTCCGGAAAGTATTTACGGACCCGAAATTTTGGGCGGCTTTTGAAAATACAGTGACCTATGTCATTGTCGTTGTGCCAACCCAAACGATCATCGCCATGGTTCTTGCGGCTTTATTAAATAACAAGATGAAATTTAACCGCACCTTTTTATCAATCATGTTTTTACCGACCTTAACCTCATCTTCGGCGATGACGTTAATTTTCATGTGGCTCTTTAATAATAACGGGTTTGTCGTAAATCTCCTGGAAGACTTAACCGGCGAACGGATTCAGTTTTTAACGAATCCGGATCTAGCCCTTTCCGTCATTATGGCGATGAATATTTTTTCGACCGTTCCTCATTTTATGGTTGTCTTTTTATCCGGACTGCAAGATATTCCCGAAAGTCTGTATGAAGCGGCGGCCATTGACGGTGCGAATAAAGTGAAGCAATTTTTACACATTACCGTCCCGCAACTCATGCCCGTCACGTTCTATGTCGTGACAATGGGACTTGTCGGCTGTTTCCAGATTTTCGACCAGGCCTATATTATCTCCAATGGCTCCGGTGGCCCGCAAAACTCTACACTAACCTTCACGCTGTACATTTACCAACTCGCCTTTAACAGCAACGATATGGGCAGGGCGACAGCTTTAGCTTTCACTTTAGGGCTGATTATTTTTACCGTCACATTCATCGTGAATAAAGTGATGAAAGCGGACGAAATTAACGGGTGATGATGATGAAGAAAAGAAAAAATTTACTGCGTATATTCGTATATATCTTTTTGACGGCCTATTCACTGATGACGTTATTTCCCTTTTTATGGAGTTTAATGACCTCGTTTAAAACGACGGCGGAAATCACTTCCTCGATGTCCTTTTTCCCGAAACAATGGAGCTGGGAAGGCTATAAAATCATTTTCGATTCGCAATTTCCTGTCTGGGTGCGCAACTCTGTCGTCGTATCCTTGATCGTGACGTTATTGAACTTGTTATTTAATACAATGGCCGGGTATGCACTCGCGCGAATTAATTTTAAAGGACGTAACTTCCTATTTAATGCGCTGCTTATTTTGATCATGATTCCGTCCCAGGTGACGATGATTCCCCTTTATATCGTGATCGCCAGGCTCGGTCTTGTGAACACCCATACGGCGTTAATCGTCACGACGATGATCAATATTACGTACATTTTCATGATGCGCCAGTTCTTTATTCACTTTCCTCGGGAAATTGAAGAAGCGGCGGCTATCGATGGTCTGAGTCGCATCGGCACATTTTTCCGCATCGTGTTACCGAATATGAAGGCATCGATCGCGACCCAGTGTGTGTTCGTGTTTATGGCGGTGTGGAATGAATTTATGAAGCCGCTCTTATTTATCACAAGTCCGGATAAGTACATGTTAACGCAAGGGTTGAACGCCTTATCGAAACAATACATGAACGCGACGAAATGGGATGTCATCATGGCAGGGGCTATTCTCTCGATTATTCCGATTTTATTACTCTATATTTTCTTGAACAAATATTTTATCCGTTCTAGTGATCAACAAGCCGGGATTAAATAAATCATACATGGAAGACTTGTATTCGTTTCGATATAATTATCTTTAAATAGTAGCAACCAGGAAGCGGTGATGTCGGATGGCAACGATTAAAGATGTTGCTAAAAAAGCGGGAGTTTCAATCGGTGTTGTTTCCCGCGCCTTTAACAATTATCCCGATATTAGTGAAAAAACGAAGCGACGCATTTTTGAAGTCGCCAAGGAACTCAATTACACCCCGAATGTTGTTGCGCGCAATCTGTCGATGAAGAAGCAAATGACGATCGGACTCATTACTTCGGGAATTTTGGAAAGCAGTCCCAAGGATAGCAATAATAGTTTAGAAATTTTTAAAGGGGTCTACACCGGGACGCAGGAAAAAAATTATGAGCTGGCGATTTATTTGATCGACTCGCAACAACAACGGGGGAAAAAATATATTCAGTTTTGTCGTGAACGGAATATTGGCGGGGCGATATTACAGGGCATCCGGACCGATGATCCGTATTTGCAAGAATTAGTCGATGCCAATATTCCCTGCGTGCTGATTGATGCGAAATTAGATACGGAAAAAGAGTATATCGGTTCTGTTTCGACGGATAATGTGGCCGCGGTTGAGAAAGTGGCAAATTATTTATTAGAAAAAAATCACCGTGATATCGTGGTCGTCGCCGGTAAAAAGGAAACCTATGTCGACGAGTGGCGGCTGGCAGGTGTGCGCAAAGCCTTTGCGGCATACGGTCTTACCCTTTCCGAAGAACAAATTATTAACGGAAAATATTCGGAACAGGCTGCCTATGAAGCCGCCAAAGCATATTTAAAACAGCATCAGCCTACTGCCTTTCTCTGTTTCAGTGATTTGATGGCTTTAGGGGTGATGAAGGCGGTAGAAGAGGCAGGGCTTTCCATTCCGGATGATATTTCCGTCACCGGTTTTGACGGTTTAGTCATTACCGCTTTTACGCATCCACCGCTTACAACGGTACAGCAAAACTTTTTCGAAATGGGCAGACAGGCCGCCACATTACTGATTCAGTTGATGGAAGAAGAGGAAACCGACCGGCATATCTATGTCGACTACGAATTTATCGAAAGGGAAAGTGTCGCTCTGGTGAAGGAGTAGTTGGTTAGAAAAAGAGAAAGATAGGGAAGGAAGGTAGCTAATGGCAGTTTATCCGAAAGCATTTATTTTTGATTTAGACGGTGTGATTACCGATACAGCGGAATATCATTATTTAGCCTGGAAACAACTGGCTGAAGAGCTTGGGATTACAATCGATCGGGAGTTCAATGAACAGCTGAAAGGGATCAGCCGCATGGATTCTCTCGAGCGGATTTTAGCACTAAAACCATCGCTCCAGCTTTCGCAAGAGGAAAAGGAGCGCCTCGCAACGAAGAAGAACGAGCACTATAAGGAATTGATTAAAAATATTTCCCCGAAAGATTTATTACCGGGAATCAAGCAATTGCTCGATGATATTAAGGAGCGGGAAATCCCGATTGCCCTTGCCTCCGCCAGTAAAAATGCCCCGGTCGTGATCGAACAATTAGGAGTGGGGCATTATTTCGCACATATCGTCGATGCTGCGAAAGTAGAAAACGGGAAACCGGATCCGGAAATTTTTATCAAAGCGGCCGACTTTTTAGGTGTGCCGTATGAACAATGTATCGGTGTAGAGGATGCACCGGCAGGGGTTGAGGCGATTAACCGGGCGAATATGTTTTCTGTGGGGATCGGTTCCAAAGAATCCCTCGCCCATGCCGATTATGTCGTTACGGATACAGCGCAATTAAACTTTGCAACGATTATTGAACAGTATCAAAAACGATAATTTTTCAGGAACAGGCTTTATGGAAGTCTGTTCCTTTTTATGTCCGTCCGGGTGCGTAATCACATTGCATTTGTCATGCAAAAACTAGCCATGTTTATCCAAAGAGTGGACAGGTACCACTCTTTTCATTTTTTATTCCCTTTTCGTTGCGCTTTGGCGATCAATTCCGCCTGTTTTCTCATGCGTTTCTCGTCCTTTTTATCTTTGACAATTAAAATCGCATGAATGACTCCGGGGATATAAAAGAACAGGCATAATAGGAAATTTAACAGGGCTTGAATCGGTCGTCCGACAAGTAAAACGGCAACGGGCGGCAACAAAATCGCTAGTAAGTAAAGCATGGACTACCCTCCACTCTTATTAATTAATCATAGTATATCCGGAGGGAAGAACGTTATTTCATGATAAATTCGCGGATGAAACGCTCATATTATTTATAGGTTTTGCCGGCTAATTTTTGTTAGAGAACTTTCATGAGGTAATTCCTGTAATTTTACAAAATGCCATTTCCTTACTAGTATTTCTCCCTATGGTCGATTAAAATAGGGATAAGAAAAGGTGTTATTTGCATTAAACTTTAGAAAATTATGGTATGATAGTGAAAATTGCGACTTTGTTCGGAAAATGAAACTTTTTTACCGATTTTTCCGTAATTTTAGATATGATGTTTGTGATTTCTATTCATATTGGACGGTTCGTAATAAGGAGTGAGCATATGAGAGCTTTTGTCCAATTTATTCTCCGATTTTTAGCCAGTGTCACCACTGGATTCATCACTTTTTTTACCAGTATTCTGCCACTCGATCAAAGTTTCGGTCATTCCCTTCTGTATGCCATAGTAGCGGGCCTCGCCGTGTACTACATATTGAAATGGGCCATGACTTCGTACAATATTAAAAGTACCGGGCTCACCCGGAGGGAGTACCGCTATATTCAAAACAATTTAAAGGAAGCGAAACAAAAAATTCGCCGTCTACAAAAAGCATTTCTCACGACCGGAAATGTGTTGAATGCGAAACAAAATATTGAAATCCTTCGGGTTGTTCATAAAATCCATTCGGTGACGAAAAAAGAACCGATTCGGTTTTATCGTGCTGAAGAGTTTTATTTTTCCCACCTGGACTCCCTCGTGGAAATTGCCGAAAAGTACGCCTTTTTAAATTCACAGCCAGTGAAAACGCCCGAACTAAATCAATCGCTCACGGAAACGCGCAAGACGATGGCGGAGTTATCCCAAACGATTCAAGACGATTTATATAAAATGATAGAAAGTGATGTCCATACGTTAAAATTCGAACTCGATGTCGCTAAAAAAACGCTCGATCGTAAAGATGGAAAAGATAGGAGGATGTAAGATGACCGAACAAAAAAATGTGTTTTCGGAAGAAATCGAGGATTTATTTGAAGATCCGTTTGCTGATGATACTGATTTAGAAGCATCTCAGCCAGCCCCATCCATGCAAGCCGTCGAAGAAAAACCGGTGCGGAAAAGAACGTTCGAAACTTTGACAGAGGAAAATCAAGTCCGTGCCGTTCAATTAGCAGGGCAAATTGACCCGAAAAACCAGCAGTCGATTACTTTATTCGGTACAAAGGCCCAGCAGAAATTAACGACCTTTTCCCATTCGATGCTGGAACATGTAAAAAACGACAACATCGGTGAAATCGGCGAAATCATTAACGACTTGATGAAAAAATTAGAACAGGTCGACCCGGAAGAACTAGTGCCGGAGAAAAAAGGCTTTTTTGCCCGGATTTTCGGGAGAATGCAGCAGACGGTGAACGAAGTTTTATCGAAGTATCAGCGCACCGGCGCCCAAATCGACCGGATTACCGTCAAGCTGGAACATGCGAAAAACTCCTTAATGTCCGATAACAAATTGTTAGAGCAGCTTTATCAGAAAAACAAAGAATACTTCCAGGCGCTGAACGTATACATTGCCGCCGGTGAATTGAAGCTTGAGGAGCTGGAAACAAAAACGATTCCGGCGTTGAAAAAGAAGGCAGAACAAAGCGGCGACCAGATGATGATTCAAGAAGTAAACGATATGTTGCAGTTTGCCGAGCGACTGGAGAAGCGAATCCACGATTTGAAATTGAGCCGGCAAATCACGATTCAAAGTGCACCGCAAATCCGCTTGATTCAAAATACGAACCAGCAGCTGATCGAGAAGATTCAATCATCGATTTCCACTGCTATTCCGCTCTGGAAAAACCAGATTGCCATTGCCCTAACGTTGCTTAGACAGCGGAAAGCGGTAGAAGCGCAAAAACAAGTGTCGCAAACGACGAATGAGTTGCTGCTCAAAAATGCCGAAATGTTGAAGACGAATACGATTGAGGCGGCAAAAGAGAGCGAACGGGGCATCGTCGACATCGAGACCTTGAAGCGGACACAGGAAAACCTCGTCTCCACACTAGAAGAAACGTTGCGCATCCAGGCTGAGGGTCGGGCGAAACGTTATCAAGCCGAACAAGAACTAATCGCCATGGAAGAACAGTTGAAACAAAAATTACTCGAATTCCGCGGCGACCAATAATACAGCACGCAAGCTCCATCGATGACATTGTCAAAGATGGGGTTTTATTTATCTATTGAAAAAGGAACAGTCCGCAGCGACTGTTCCTATTTTTATTGATTACTCATCGTCTGATGAGAACATATATTTTTTATGGTAAAACTTAATGCTAAACACGAGCCCCATCGCCATCATCGTTCCCATCATCGAACTTCCCCCGTAACTTATAAAGGGAAGGGGAATCCCGGTAATGGGGAGCAATTGGATGCTCATGCCAATATTTTGAAAGACCTGGAAGGTGATCATCGAGATGATCCCGGCACAAATATATGAATTAAAGGGCGAGTTCGTCTCCAAGGCAATTTTAATAATATGGTAAATCAAAAGGAAAAAGATACTGATCAAGGCACTGGCTCCGATAAAGCCGAATTCTTCAGCAATAACACTGAAAATAAAGTCGGTGTGCCGGTCGGCCACATACACTTCTTTCGCCATAAAGCCTTTTCCGGAAATGCCGCCCGAGCCGATGGCTTGGAGAGAAGTGATTAACTGATAACCGGATCCCCGGGCATAATTGTACGGATCAAGCCAGGCATAAATCCGGCTCGTCTGATAAGGCGGGATGATCCCTTCGATCCATTCCGGAAAATAGACGATGATCCCGACAACCGCTCCGACGAAGAGCGCAATTGCTGAAAAGGTGGGAACTAAGATTTTCCAGGAGATACCGGAGACGAGAATCATTCCAATCGTAATGGCGGTGATTACCATCGCCGTTCCCATATCGGATTGCATCATGATAAATCCTAACGGTACTACTGCCACAAGCCCGATTTTTACTAATAGCCAGAAATCGGATTGCAACGTTTTCCGTACCGCGTATTTTTCGTTATGATCGGATATCAACCGGCTTAAGCCGAGAATTAAGAAAACTTTCATAAATTCTGAAGGCTGGATACTACCAACTTTAGGGATTACAAACCAGCTTTTTGCTCCCCGGGTTTCCGGGGCAATTTTCGCCGGCGCAAAATGCAACGCCACAAGTAATAGGACCCCGAAGATATAAAATACCCAGGCTAATTTTTTATATTGATCCGGTTCGAGCAACAGGGCAAAAGCGATGATCCCTGCACCTACTAAATACCAGACCGTTTGCTGGAGCACATAGTTATCAGGCACTTTTGCCTGTGTCTGCCCGCTATAAATGGCCACGAGACTGAAGACAAATAGGAGAAAGATCAGAAAGGCAAGCGTCCAGTCGAACCGGTCCTGATGATTGTTTTTTTCTTCCATAGAAGTCACCTATCTCTAAAACAAAATCGAAATATGTCGGAAAATGAAAAAGCTTGTTACACTTCATTTATGTTAGCAGAGAAAACAACTTGTTACAATCAATTTTACGAAGGAAATAATTGCAAAAATGTGAAGGAGACGAATTGATTCGGCAGAAAAGATTGGAGGAAAAAGAAATATTTAACAAGGTTATCCTATCATTATTATACATGATGTGCAAACGAATATAGCGCGGGATGCATAAAAAAACTCCCTCGAAAGGGAGTGATGGATTTATTATTGATTGCTAACGGTTGCTTGCCCTGTTGCATCATGGAACGAGCCATTTTGATTGAACAGGACGGAAGCTGGTTTCTTTTCCGTTTTTTCACTGATTCTTTTTACTTCAATCGATTCGATATGGTAATCGATCATTTCTAATATCGTAAACTCGTAAGGTCCGTATGTGATCGTATCGCCTTCTCTTGCGTCGAATTTCTGGGTCATCAACCACCCACCGAGGGTGTCGACCGCTTCATCCTCAATGTCAAGAGAAAGCAGTTCATTAATATCGCTCAGTAATACTTTGGAGTCGAAAATATAGTGGTTTTCACCGATATGTTGAATCGTCGGGACTTCGTCGTGGTCAAATTCGTCGCGGATTTCACCGACAATTTCTTCGACGATATCTTCCACGGTAACCAATCCACTCGTGCCGCCGTATTCATCCATGAGCACAGCCATATGGATCTGTTCCTTCTGCATTTTGACGAGTAGATCGCCAATCGGTAATGTATCGATCGCCCGGATAATCGGCCGGATGAAGGAACGGATCGAATACTCGGCGGGATCTTTTTTCGATACGGCAATGGCTTTGAGCAGTTCTTTTACATTGACGAGACCGACGATATGGTCTTTATCCCCATCCGTTACCGGGTAACGGGTGAATTTTTCGTGTTTGGCAATTTTTAAAAAGTCTGCTAGCGTATCATTGATATCTAAACTTACGATTTCTGGCCGTGGGACCATGATTTCTTTCGCGATTCGTTCATCAAATTCAAAAATGTTGTTGACGTATTTAAATTCAGATTGATTGATTTCGCCACTTTTGAAACTTTCCGAGAGTATATGCCGCAATTCCTCTTCCGTATGGGCATTGCCTTTTTTGGGGATATCTTTGACGCCGAATAATCGGGCAACGAGTCGTGCCGCCCGGGTCATCACCCAGATAAACGGAAACATGATTTTATAGATAATCGTTAATGGCTTGGCAATCATCAAGATTGCTTTTTCTGCTTTTTGGATGGACCAAAGGCGTGGTACTAAATCCCCGAAGACGATATGCAAGAAACTGATCAATAAAAAGGCTAAAAAGGTTGCAATGCCGTACGAAAGAGTCGCCGAGATTGTTGTATTTGCGAGATTAGATAAAAATAGGTGTACGGCGGAATCGCCAATCCATCCGATGCCGAGAGCGGTTAATCCTAAGCCGATCTGGCAGGCGGATAAGTAACCTTCGGATTCAGACTTAATCTTTTTGGCAATTAAAGCCCGTTTATCGCCTTCTTTGATGAATTGGTCTAATCGTGAATTTGTTACTTTTACGATGGCAAATTCAGAAATGACGAAAAATGCGGAGAAAAGAATCAAAATGACGAACAATATCTGGCCAACTATGTCATCCAAACAGTTTCCCTACCCACAGAAGCCTGTGAGTGCGGGAGTCACCTCCTAAGAAATTAAAAATTTATCGTTGAAAAACCTTGAAAAGATGCTCTCCTCAACATGTGCAACAGTAAAGTGATCTTTTACATCGTTTTGATAATCACCTACTTAATTGCATTATTTTATAATAAACGAGTGAAATTTGCAAAAAAATATATAAAAAAAGATTTGAAGATTTTGTAAATCATAGAGTTCGCTTATTTTACTATAATTATAAGATTGAAAATGCTTTCAGTCAATGGAAGGTGTTGCATGTTTCAAAGGGCAGGCGTTGGTAGTGTTTTGGTTAAAAGATATATGTTAATAGGAGTTGGCATTGGAGGTCTTTTCACCAATATATGCCTGAATTTTAATAAAATGAAAGAAATGGGGCGCGTTTTGCTCGAATGACGGCTAAATTTACCCAAATCCCGTCCGAATTTGCTCAAATTTCCGCCTGATTTACCCAAATACAGGGTGAATTTACCCAAATAGCGATACAAATTACTCAAATCCCTGACCGATTTACCCAAATCGCGACCGAAATTACCCAAATCCCGCCTCGATTTACTCAAAAATAAAGAACTGCCCGATAAACAGGCAGTTCTTCATAAAATCTGATGTAAAAACATGGTGGCGATGGAGAAATAACAAACGAGAGAAAAGATATCGTTTAATGTTGTGATGAGCGGACCGGAGGCGATCGCCGGATCCACATTTAACTTGTATAATAATAATGGGATCACTGTTCCTGATAAAGACCCGATAATCAGTGCGATAAAAAGAGAAATACCGACAACAAAACCAAGATAAATATTCCCTTGCCAGAAAAAGGCGATTAACGAAATCATGATACCACAGACGATACCGATGATAATTCCTACGAGAAATTCCCGTAAGATCAAGCTCGTTATTTCCTTTTTATCGAGTTCCCGTCCGGCAAGACCGCGGACGACGAGGGAAAGACTTTGCGTACCGATATTCCCGGTCATACCGGTGATCATCGGCATGAAGAAACTCAAGGCAACGACGCGATCTAACGTCGATTCGAAAAAGCTGATAATTCCGCCGGATAAGACCCCAATAACAAGCAAGGAAACGAGCCAGGGCAGTCTCCGCCAGGCGGCAACGAATGGTTTCGTGTCAAAATCGATCGCCTTCCCGGAGGCGGATAATTTTTCAATATCCTCATTAGCCTCTTCAATCAATACATCGAGCATATCGTCAAAGGTTAAAATTCCTAAAAGCACCTGATTTTCATCGACAACCGGCAGGGCGAGGAAGTCATAACGTTCCAGAAGCAGGGCCGCTTCTTCCTGGTCTGTATATGCGGAAACGGAAATCACCCGTTCGTACATAATGTTTTTGATGACTTCATTCGGTTCTGCCAATAGCAAATCACGATAGGAGACGACGCCCACGAGTTTGCGGTTTTCATTTATAACGTATAAATAGTTGATGTTTTCTGCGTATTCCGCAAAGGATTTCAATTTGTCGATCGCTTCTTGAACGGTGTAGTAATTTCGGATCCAGACGAACCGGTTCGTCATCAGGCGTCCGGCGGTTTCCTCCGGATATTGCATGATATTCTGGACGATATCGGATTCTTCCCGTTTCATCGCGGCAAGAAGCGGTGCCGATTTTTCCGGTGGCAGTTCGTGTAATAACGATGCCAGATCGTCATTATCCATCTCATTTAAAACATCGCTTTTCTTTCCAGGAGGAAGCTTGTTCAATACTTCAAACTGCACTTCGGGATCTTCGAACTGCTGGATCACATCAGCGGTGATCGCATGGTCTAAATAGTGTAAGAAGCGCGTTTTGAATTTTTGTGGTAAATTTTCATATAGGGTGGCAATATCATACGGTTGCAGTTCATTAAGGAGCGCTTCCAGTTCTTGTTTATTGTTTTCCCGCAACAATTTCGCCACCTGTAATGGCAGATGTTCGCTTTGGATTTCGTGGTTCATGGGCATCCTCCTTTCTGTAATTGCACATCTCCAGTAAGAGAGAGCCAGTACAAAATACCTTTTCTATTATAACTTGTAAAAAATGTTATTTCCTTATCTTTATCGAACTTTTTTTGAAACGTGCATGTCCCCACATCTATTATAGCCCTTAAAATTGCAAACATTGAAAATCGGAAAAATGAATATCTTTTTCCGCAATCAATACTGCTCCTAAACTTTAACCACCACAAACGTCCATGAAAAACATTTTCACACGTTATCTGTCCCTTTGTTTACCTTTTACCAATTTTCGACTACTCATGCTTGCCGATGTAATTGTCAGATAAATTAACGAACCGTTACAATTCGTTAACATTTTCGCAGAAATGGAACTTTTGCTCATTTTATCCGTCATAATAGTAAGGCAGAAGTGTAAAGGGAGTTGAGGATGTGGCTAGAAAAAATCATCGCCTGGATTTAGTATACATATTGGTGAATTCCCGGGATCATTACGTCCTTTCTTCGGGAATCGGTTTTCAAGAGTTCGTCGACTGTTTAAATGAACCGTTGAACAATTTATTGTTGTTAAAGCATCGTTATGAAAATGCGGAGTTCCACTACTTAACACAAATGAATTACGTGCCGAAAGAAAATGTGGACGATCTGTTGAAAAGTGATACACATAATAATGGACATTTTTGCTGGGTTGATTTTGATGATGTGTTTAGTTTGGACACCCTGGAGGGCCAGGAATTGGCAGAGCTCCTCTATCTTGGCCACATAAAAAAACATTTAACACTCCCGTTTTATCAAGAATTGAATAATCAATTCGCATATTTAACCGAACAGGACGGCTTGTTGAACCGGACTTATTATAAAAACTGGAACGATTTTTACGCGGTGCTGGGCGGTGTGTTAGTGAAAAAATTAAGTGATGTGCGCTCGGAACGTTCCTGGTTCAATTTCCAAAAACGGAAGTCCTATCCCCGGGTACCGAAGACGATCCTCCATCAATTAAGTATGGTATTAACAGAGGGAGTTGCTTTTTCTTTCAATCATGCCAAAATTGAACGGAGTTCCGTCGAGATTCCTTTCTGGTTAGTCGGTGATTTTTACGATATGGATGATATGGCGGAAAGCTTTTTACAAGAAGTGGAAAAATCGCCAACGGGACGGCTCGTTTTTGATAAGAAACAAAAGGATTGGACGGCGATTTTGTCAAATACGATGGAATAATCAGGGGCGGGCCCGTTTAAGCGGTCGCTCTGTCTCCTTTTTTGGTCATGTGCTCCGTTACAAATGTATACAATATATCATGTTAGATATTTCACTAGTACGTGATGGTCTACCGCCCGGTCTTTTTTCATTTTTTGTTCAGAAACGAGAAAATCTGCAATAAAATACAGTAAGGAGAAATCGGGACCTTTTTTGTGACGGGAATCATTGGTAAAATAAATGCATTAAGTGAGCAAATTTTTTTGGAGGATGGCTATGAAAAGAAAATTAATTGTCTTGTACGGCGGCAAATCCGCTGAACATGAAGTATCGATTAGCACGGCTTTTTCGGTGATTCAAGCCTTAGATTTTGACAAATATGAAGTAAATCCAATCTATATTCAAAAAGATGGCACGTGGATTAAACGGGATGCCTTAAAAGAACCGGTAAAAAGCATCCATGAACTGCGGCTCGAAGCCCATCAACAGGCAAGCCATGCGCTACAAATTACCGCCGGTCTCGTTGAGCATGTAGAGCAGGATAAAGAAGAGGAACTACCGATTATTTTCCCCTTATTGCACGGACCGAACGGGGAAGACGGTACGGTACAGGGCTTTTTAGAAGTATTGAACTTACCTTATGTCGGCAATGGCGTACTCGCTTCCGCCGCAGGTATGGATAAAGTCGTCATGAAAGATCTTTTTGCCCATGCGGGATTAAATCAAGTCCGGTATATTTCCTTCACCCGGCATGAGTGGGAGAAAAATCAAGAAGCGGCCTATGCAAAGACGGAAAAGGAAATCGGCTATCCCTGCTTTGTCAAGCCTGCCAACCTCGGCTCCAGCGTCGGTATTAACAAATGTAAAAATCGCGAGGATTTGGAAGCAGCCTTCAACGAAGCGTTTCAATATGATTTGAAAATCATTGTCGAAGAAGGGGTCGACGCGCGGGAGATTGAACTTGCTATTTTAGGTAATAACGATCCGCAATGCTCGGTACCGGGTGAGATTGTTCCGAAAACGGAATTTTATGATTATCATTCCAAATACGAAGATGAAAGCACGACGCTCATCATTCCGGCGGATATCCCGGAGGAAACATATGAAACAATGAAGGAAATGGCGCTGACCGCGTTTAAAGCGCTGAATTGTTCAGGGCTTGTCCGGGCAGACTTCTTCTTAAAGAAAAATGGCGAAGTGTTAATTAATGAAATCAATACGATGCCTGGCTTTACACCGGTGAGCATGTATCCGCTCCTCTGGCAGCATACGGGAATCAGCTATCCAGAGTTGATCGATCGGTTGATTGAACTCGGCCTTGAGCGGTATCGGGAGAGACAATCCCTTCGCTTTACTTATAAATAAATCATGGTGAATAGGACTAAAGGCGGTTTTTTTCTAAAATAAAATCTTTTACCATTAAAATAGAGGCATTTCCTTTTCGCATTGGAAGGGTTGGTACGATTTTCATATCCAACCCTTCCTTTTTAGAATAATTGATTTTTCTCATATGCTAAAATAGCAACGGACGCACATATACTTAGAATTGAGGAGAAAATTGGAATTTTTTCTTAGAAAAGTCGTAGTTCTGATTCCTCAAGTTTGGCAATGACGGAGGTTTTATCATGATCCAAAAAACGATCCAGGAACTGGCCAGGATGGTGGAAGCGACAAATGATATATCTGCTTACGGGGATATCGAGATTCGCGGCGTCTCCATTAATACACGCACGCTAGAAAAAGGGAATCTTTTTATCCCCCTCAAGGGAGAAAGGCATGACGGTCACGAATTCGTGGCGGACGCATTTTATAAAGGTGCGCCCCTTTCTCTCTGGCAAGAAGATGTCCCCAATCCACCGGAACACGTGCCAGTTCTTGTCGTGAAAGATACGTTAAAAGCGCTGCAGCAGCTAGCGAAACTGTACAGGGATGAACTTGATTTGAAAGTTTGTGCCGTTACAGGTTCAAATGGCAAGACAACGACAAAAGATATCTTGGCGGGACTTTTATCGTTAAAATATAAAGTGCAAAAAACCCAGGGAAATTTGAATAACCATATCGGCTTACCGTTAACGATTTTGTCTCTGGAAAAAGATACGGAAGTGGCCGTGTTAGAAATGGGCATGAGCGATTTCGGTGAAATTGATTTTCTATCCCGTCTGGCACGACCGGATGCGGCGATTATAACGAATATCGGCGATGCCCATCTCCAGGACCTCGGCTCGCGGGAAGGCATTTGCCAGGCGAAAATGGAAATTGTAAACGGATTGGCAGAAGACGGTCTTTTTGTCTATCCCGGTGAAGAAACGTTAATCAGAGACCGGCTTGAAAAGATGAATGTAAATTTTGCTATACGGACTTTCGGAAAAGGTCAGGGGAATGATTTGTACCCGACATCTGTGACGATTACTGAAGCCGGTTCCAGTTTCCATATCAATCAAACAGAGGAACTGTTCCATTTGCCGGTCATGGGTGAATACAATGTGTTAAATACGTTAGCAGCGATGCTTGTGGCCCATGAATGGGGTGTTCCTTTTGCCAGGATGAACGAGGCGTTTACGGTGCTGAAACTCTCCGAAATGCGGATGGAACTGTCTTCTGGATTGGCCGGTTCACAAATTTTAAACGATGCGTATAACGCGAGTCCCACATCGATGAAAGCGGTCCTCGATTTAGTGTCTTCATTGAAAGGCTATCCGAAAAAGATCGTCGTGCTCGGCGATATGCTGGAACTCGGTCCTGCGGAAGTGGAGTATCATCTGGAAATCGGCGAATATTTAAATCCGGATAAAATATATCAAGTATATACTTTTGGCCGTTTAGGTGCTTATATTGCGCAGGGAGCTGAAAAGAAATTTGGCAAGGAGCGGGTCTTTGCCTTTGATGATAAACAAAAACTCATCGAGCAACTGAAAAAGAATCTCGATGCCAATACGTTTGTGCTCGTGAAAGCCTCCCGCGGTATGAAACTGGAAGAAGTCGTGGAAGCCTTGACGGTAAAAGATATGGCATAAATTCGTTTTGAATAAAATACATAAAAGGCGTCCAGTGGCAAGGGGAAAGATAAGTCCCTTGCCATCATTTTTTGGCTGAAAAATGGATTGGCTGGAAAAAGAAAGGCGGGGTCCTGAAAAAGAAAAATTGCAATGGGGGATGAATGATGGTAATATTAATGCATTCAGTTGGGAAAATATATAGTAAGCTTATACTCTCCTTTGAAAAAAGAGAGTATTTTTTTGCATAAAAGGAGTTTGAAACGATTGGGAAAATTTGAAGAATTAAACATTAGTGAAAGTACAATTCGCTCGTTAAAACGAATTGGCTTTGAAGAAACAACACCGATTCAAGAACAGGCGATACCGCTATGCCTGGAAGGTCATGATATTATCGGTCAGGCACAAACCGGTACAGGGAAGACCGCTGCCTTTGGAATACCGATCATTGAAAAGGTCAACCCGGAAGCGCGGACTATTCAAAGTCTGGTCATTGCCCCGACCCGGGAACTGGCAATTCAAGTTTCCGAGGAATTGCATAAAATCGGCTACGATAAACGGGTGCAAGTGCTAGCGGTCTTCGGTGGCCAGGATATCTCCCGGCAAATTCGGGCATTGAAGAAAAAACCGAGCGTTATCGTCGGTACACCGGGACGTCTCCTTGATCATATCAAGCGGAAAACGATCCGCCTCGATCATATCAATACCGTCGTGCTCGATGAAGCCGACGAGATGTTGAATATGGGCTTTATTGACGATATTGAAGAGATTTTACGCCAGGTCCCGAGCGACCGGCAAACGCTCCTCTTTTCCGCTACGATGCCTGATCGCATTCGCAAAATTGCCGAGAACTTCATGGTTAATCCGCAAACGATCCGGATTAAAGCGAAAGAAATGACGGTTCCGCAAATTGAACAATTTTTCGTTAAGGTGGACGAAAAAGATAAGTTTGAAGCGTTAACTCGCTTACTCGATTATCATTCACCAGAACTGGCAATCGTCTTTGGCCGCACGAAACGCCGGGTCGATGAACTGGCGGAAGCCCTGTCAATTCGTGGCTACACCGCCGAAGGCATCCACGGCGACTTAAGCCAGGCGAAACGCATGAGCGTGTTGCGGAAATTCAAGACCGGCTCCATTGACGTGCTTGTTGCTACCGACGTCGCTGCCCGGGGCCTCGATATTTCCGGCGTGACGCATGTCTACAATTTCGACATCCCGCAAGATCCGGAAAGTTATGTTCACCGCATTGGCCGTACAGGCCGGGCCGGTAAACAAGGTATGGCGGTAACATTAGTTACACCGAGGGAAATGGGCTACTTGCGTACTGTCGAAGCGACAACGAAAAAACGCATGAAACGCATGCAAGTCCCATCCCTTGCCGAAGCTATTGAAGGTCAGCAACGCATCGTCGTTGACAAACTGCTAAACGTTGTCGAAGAAAATAACCTGACACTGTATCGCAAAGCAGCAGAAGAACTACTCGAAGAACACGATAGTATTTCGATTTTGTCCGCTGCGCTGAAGATGCTAACGAAAGAACCGGATACCACACCGGTAAAAATCTCAAGCGAACCCCCTCTTCCTGTGAAAAAAGAAAAAGGCTCTCGCTTTGGAAGAAACCGGGAGAGGGAACGCAGCCGAAGCCGCCGCAAAGGCTTCCGCCGCGGACGATAATCATGAAAAGGGTGAAATCGGAGGATTTCACTCTTTTTTTAGCAATTGGGTGGGAGAAATACCCAAATCTGTGAGCAATTTACTCAAATTTGAAAGAGATTTACCCAAAAAAAGCCTGAATTTGCCCAAATAAACTGTACTTTTACTCAAATCATAGGCTGATTTGCTCAAATAACGCCTCAATTTACTCAAAATGGCGGCAAAATTACCTAAATAGGAAATATTTTTGGAAATAATAGACTTGTTTGAATGGATTTGCTAGAATAATGCCATCATGATAAAAGGGAGGAATTGAATGATAGTAAAGTCCTTCGAAAAATCACTAGATTTACTACAAGAAGAGGCGTTAAATCGCCGGATTCATCCGCATCACCCGAGGCGAAATGAAATTGCTACTCGATTCCGGCAGAGTCTGGCAGGCTATCTTGGCGAAAAAGAAGTTTTTTATTATCTAACACTTTTACCGAAAAAGAAGTACCGAATCTTTCATAACTTGCGATTACGTCTGGATCATAATTACTTTCAGGTAGATTTTCTTATTTTAACAAGCAAGTATATCCTTATCTTAGAAGTAAAGAATTATCAAGGCACGGTCCTCTTTAAAGAATTTGATCAGCTCGTTCAAGTGAAAGAATCAGGAAAAGAAGAAGTATTTCCAAATCCGATCAGTCAAGTTTTCCGACATAAGTTTCTATTACAACGATGGTTCGATCAAATAGGATTCCCCATTATCCCCATGGCTTCCCTTGTCGCTTTTACATCCGCTACTAGAATTGAAAATCAAGCACTTAGTCCCGAATTATCTAAACATATCATTACTTCCCCTAACTTACTCCTGAAACTTGAATCATTCGATTCCCACTATCAAAGTAAAGTATTAAATGAAAGACAATTAAATCAGCTATGTAAAATATTGTTAGATAATCATCACCCTATGCAGCGAGATATTTTGCGAAATTATCAATTAGACGTTTCGGACTTATTCAAAGGCGTTCTTTGTCCTCATTGTTCTTATACTGTGATGAAGTACAATTATTTGAACTGGATCTGTCCAAAGTGTGGCTTTAAAAGCAGTGACGCCCATATTGAAGCATTGAATGACTATTTTCTTTTGATCAATGAGGCCATCACGATCAAGGATGGACTGGATTACTTAAAGATTTCTTCGCGAAAAACAGTCAAAAAGTTGCTGGATAAGGCCGGATATAAAGCTATAGGTCAGACGAGAAATAGAAAGTACATATTGGAATTGAAACAATAATTATTTGGAACAGAGATTTGCTCAAATAACGTGTGAATTTATCCAAAAAATCTAGAGATTTACCCAAATACCAGATGAATTTACCCAAAACAGAACAGAAAATGCCCAAATCTTAATTGAATTTACTCAATTAATAGAGGAATTTACCCAAATAAGAGTGCAATTTACCCAAAATCAAAATGAGAAACGATATTTTTCATATCATGAATCCCCCATTTCCGGAAAAACTAGTCTGTAGCTTGATGAAATGAGGGATTTTTCATGACTTTCATCCGTCTCGGGTATGTGGCGATGAGTGTGCATTTGCCGAATTCATCGCCGTCCCATACGATGACGTTGACGCATTTTCAAAAGTTGGACGATCGCGAGGCGGCGATCAACAAGTTAGCGACTATTGCGAAAAAGAATTTAACGAACTGTTTGCGGTTATTGCGATATAACCTCGAAAATGATATCTCTTTTTTTCGGTTTAGTTCAAAACTTCTCCCGCTCGGGACCCATGATGTGGTGGCGGATCTCGATATTTATGAACCGCTGGAGGAGGAACTTGCTGCGATTAGAGCATTTTTAAGCGAGCATCCTCAAGTTCGGGTTGATTTTCATCCGGATCATTTTGTCATTTTAAACTCCCCGAAGGCAGAAGTTTTACACCAATCCATTAAAACCTTGGACATGCACTGGCATTTATTAAAAAGGTTTGGTCTCGATCCGAAACATCGTTGCGTGCTGCATATTGGCGGCGGGTATGGGAATAAAGAAAAAGCGCTGGAACAGTTTATCCATAATTGGGGATTTGTACCGCCGCACATTCAATCAATGATTATTTTGGAAAATGATGATAAGACGTTTTCCGTTCAAGACGCCCTGTATTTATGTGAAAAGCTGGGGATCCCCCTCGTGTTCGATTTGCATCATCATGAGGCGAACCATGAAGGTCATTCCTGGGAAGAGTTTTGGGAGCGGATTTGTGCAACGTGGCAAGCTTCGCCTTTACCGTTAAAAATGCATATCTCAAGCCCGAAATCAGAAACGAATTTTCGGGCTCATGCCGATTTCATTGATCCGGAGCCAATTCGCGTGTTTTTTGCAAAAGTAAAAGGGACTGTTGAGCAAATTGATGTCATGATTGAAGCGAAGCAAAAGGATGAAGCCCTTTTTCAGCTTGTGCGTGATTTAAAAGAAACGACTGACTACGAGTGGGTTGATGGAGCAAGTTTTTATTTGTAAAAATCTCCGAATGCATAATAATTCACAAATCTTCATCACATTAAAAACAATACTAAAAAAGGAGGCCAGCTTAGCAAATTGGCCTCCTTCTTGCGTACAGGTTCTTTTAATAAATCACGCTTCCATCTCTACTGATTTCTTTTTCGGCTTCCAGTCAGGGTGTGCTTTTTGAATAAGTTCGTTTTTAAATGCGTAGAGGATATAAATGATTAGAGCGATACCGGAAGCTCCCATTACCCACTCTGCAGGTAACGTATCATACAAAGCACCGTAAACGAGCATGCCTACCGGAATTAGAGCTGTTGCCATTGTTTCGAGAAAGGAGAAAATCCGTCCTTTATATTGATCGTCAATGGTTTTTTGCATCATCACTTGTAATGGTGTGTTAATCGTAATTATGAGTGATCCGAGCAAAAACATTAATAACAGATAATAGACAAAGTTAACTAGATTTGTAAACGGAATGATCAGCGGCACACACGAGACGATCATGATCAAGCCAAGACCGATAACTCCCCATTTTCCTGTGACGAGGGGATACTTTACTTCTTTTCTTACTGAAAAATAGATGGAGAACACCAACATCCCTAAAGCAAAGGCCCCTTCGATGATACCGAATTGACTGGCCTCCATTTTTAATACTTCGATTAAAATATAGGCAAAACCAACATCAAAGGACCCGGCAAGGAAATTAATAAAGAGCAGTGCCCAAAAAAGCATCATTAAAACCGGTTGAAGTTTTAAGTAAGCAATACCGGCTTTCGTGCTCTGCCAGAACGACTCTTTTTCCTCTGACAATTCGGCAGCATCTTCACTGGCAAATAAGTTGAAATTCATCGTCGATTCTAGTGTAACGGCGAGCGTAGATGCTACGATGTACATGATTAAAAAAGTTTCCATGGAAACAAAACCGTATAAAACTCCGCCGATGGCCGGCCCGCCAATCGCTGCTAAAGAAATCGACATCTGGTTTAACGCGGTTGCCCTTTGAATGCGCTCATTACCAACGAGGCGAGTCAGCGACGTTGTAAAGGTTAATGCAGAAAAAGCCGAACAAATAGATAAAATAACGGTTGTTGTGTAAATGGCGATCAGTGAAAGCCCGATAGTGAGACTGATGGTTAGCAGTCCAATTAGCGCGAGTGTCGTGACAATTTGTGAAATAATAACAATCGCCTTTCTTGAGTAATTGTCCGCCATATAGCCGACAATCGGTGCACTGATTGTCCGCGGTAAAATACTGCAGACGAGGTTAACGGCAAAACTTGTCGCGGACCCGGTAAGTTTTAAAATATACAAACTGATCGCAAAGGCATACACTTGTTGACCGAATGAGGAAATTAATTTGCTAATCGTAAAGGTCCAGAGGTGATATGCGGCCCTTTTTAATTTCCTTTTTTCATTCATTTCAACCCATCCCCTTATTGAAAAGTTTAATTTAATTAAACTATAACACCAGTATCCAGAAAAATCAATATATTATTTTAATTAAATTAAACGAAAATTTCTTTCTTCTTTAATAAAATGAGAAAGTTTAATATAATTGAACGTAAGAAGCAAGTCTTGGCGGAGAAATGGAGGAGATGACCATCGCGACTTTAGGTGAGAGGATTCGCAAGCTGCGTAAACAAAAGGGAATGACTTTGGAAGAGTTGGCGGGTAGTGAACTGTCGAAAGGGATGCTCAGTCTCATTGAAAATAACCGTGCGAAACCATCGATGGAAAGTTTGAACTATATCGCGAAAAGGCTGGGGGTTGAAGCGGCCGAACTTTTAGATGAAGTCAGCTCCAAAGAATTAAGAGAATTGCTGGAAAAGGTCGAGAAAATCCATGCGGAGATTCCGCAATCGATTCCTGAGGCTAAATCAAAATATAAAACGATGATACGTTTAATCAAACCGTACCTTTCCAAACTGACAAAAGGGTATGAAGCGGCCCGGTTACTGGATCTGTACGGAAAAAGTTTGATCGTAACAGATCAAGGGGGCTGGGAGCCATATTTAGAAAAAGCAGCGAATATTTACGATGAAATGAATTTAACCGCGAGAAGGGCAGGAATTGGTATATTGGGGGCGCTGGAAAAGTTTGAAAGGCGCAAGTATCAAGAGGCACTGGACATTTTACGGAAAGAACGAAAACATATTGAGGAAAATCACGCCTATATCGATCCGATGACACGCCTGGAATTTGATTATTATCAGGCGATACTCGAATTTGCCGTCGGTGATTTGGAAGAAGCGTTAAACACGTTAGAAAGTGCGATTGAATTTTCCCGGAGTGAAAAAATTTTTTATCTTATTGATGATCTATACCGTTTGGCTCTCGGGTATGCCACGATTTATCAAGATCTAGAGAAGATTGAATATTATTCTACAAAAATGACCCAGTACATTGCTTTTTCCGGCGACGAAGATTTGAATATTTACCTGGAACTGAATAAAGCTGAGCGAATTCTGGCTATCGAAAAAGATTATGAAACGGTGATTCAAATTTGTAATCGGTATCTATCCAATCCTGATGTGCCGGAATACATGCTTCCGTTTATATACATTTTAAAAGGTCAGGCCCTGTATTACCGCAATCAGTTGACAGAGGCGTTATATTGGCTAGAAAAAGCGGAACTTCCGTCTGTCGTCAATCATCCTTTAGATTTATCATCCTTTTATATTAAGGATTGCATTCGTGCACTCATTTACTGGAAAAGAAAAGAGAAGGAAAAAGCGCAACAACTGATTACGCTCGCCCGAAAAAATTTAGAAGCTCTACCGTGGACACCTTATCACGATTTTGTTAAAAACACCTATGAAGAGATCATAGAAAACTAGAAAAGCCATAGTGTGCGTTTCCCGCCCACCGCAAACCGCAATTCTCCCTTGACAATTTCCTGGGAAAACCGACAAAAATGTGAAAAATTAAAACCTTTTTCTGATTCATTCGTATGGATGGATACGGAGAGTTCACAGGAGGTGACACGTTTGTCTACAACACAGTGGAAAACGATTTCGAAAAAGGCAGTAACGGTCTGGAGAATTCACGGGATCATTGCTTCATTAATTGTATTGATCGGTGCGGTTGTCGGAACCGGTGTGATCATTTGGTTTGATTGGTATCGATGGATTATTCCGCTTCTTTTCGTTTTTTGGATTGGTGTCACCGTTTATTCGGTATGGATTCGCCCGAGCATTCGCTACCGGATATGGCGCTACCGCGTCAATGAACATGAAGTTGACATCCAGCACGGAATTTTTGTCATCGTCAAAACGTTAATCCCGATGATCCGGGTACAGCATGTGGATTGGACACAAGGGCCGATTTTGAAAAAATATGGACTGGCCACAATCACGATTCACACGGCGGCTACCGTTCATGAAATCCCGGCCCTGGAAATGGAGGAGGCGGAGGAGCTGCGGAAGCGAATTTCGGAGCTGGCAAGGGTGGCGGATGAAGATGTTTGAAAAAAAGCGGCTGCATCCGATCGCGATTGTTTCCAATCTCATTGGGGTTATAAAGGAATCGATTTTTCCGATTCTTGTATTTATCTTTTTAGGCACCAGGCGTGATAACTTTTCGGTATTTATCATTATTCTTGCTATCGTAGTATTTTTTGGAACGCTCATCAGTGCGATCGTATCCTGGCTCCGCTTTGTTTACTGGATCGAAGACCAGGAAATCCGGGTGGAATCGGGTCTGTTTGTCAGGAAAAAACGGTATATTCCGTTTGATCGTATCCAGAGCATTTCCACTTCGCAAGGCATTATTCAACGATTATTCGATCAGGTGAAAATGACGATTGAAACTGCCGGTGGGGAGCAGGAAGCGGTTTTTACAGCTATTTCTAAAGCAGAAGCGGAGCGGATCCAGCAAACGATTAAACGTGCAAAAATGGAAGCGGTCATTGCAGATGAAGGGGAATTACAACAAGAAAGTGATGGGGAACAGCCTTCCCATATTCCATTGACTGAAGAACGGGAGACTGTTTTTACATTAAATTTTAAAGATGTCTTGCTTGTTGCAATTACAAGCGGTGGGACAGTCGGGGTAATCGCCGGGGTACTGGCGTTTGTCTCGCAAATCGAAGAGTATTTGCCGTTCGATCCATTTATTATTTTAAGGCATGTATTCCAACTGTATCAGAGCAATTTAGTCACATTTCTTCTCATCGCACTGGCGGTGATTATCATTGCTTATATCATCGCCATTATCCAATCTGTGCTTAAATATGCTCATTTTAAAGTCGAGAAAACCGATAAACATTTGATCATTTCCCACGGACTATTTGAACGGCATTCGATCAGTGTACCGCTGAACCGCGTACAAGGAATCATCGTTTATGAAGGGTTCATCCGGAAAATTTTCGGTTTGGCAACGGTAACGATTATCAGCGGCGGAGTCAGTGGTGAGGATGAATTTAGCGGTGAAGTCGTTATCGCTCCCTTGATTCGACGTTCTCAATGTGCGTCCTTCATTGAACAATGCCACCTCGAGTATACAGTGGACGTTCCGTTTATTCCTGTCCCGGAGCGGGCGAAAATTCGCTATGTGTTGCGTCCTTTATATGTAGTGACTATTCCCGTCCTCGTTGCCAGTTATTTTCTCCAACCGTGGGGATACTTGCTCTTACTCGCTATACCCTTTTTTGCCTTTCTCGGGTATAAGGCGTATCGATTTGCGGGATGGCATATTGAGGGAAGTCAGTTAGCGGTTCGCTCACGGTTTTTTACGGCCAAGACGATTTATGCGTTAAAAAACCGCATCCAATCGTTAGATGTGTCGCAAAACTGGTTTCAGTATAGAAAAAAATTGCATTCCTTTTATATTTATCTCCTCTCTGGAAGGGGAATGATTGTTGGCAGGACAATTGATGTTGCAGGAGAGGATGCGCGAACAATTTATCGCTGGCTGCACACGGAGAAAAAACGGGATGATGCTGCTGAAGAAAAAGTAAGCGAGACATAATTTATAACCGTCGTGTTAACTGATTTGCCGGCGAATGATCCAGAAACCACAAAGGAGTCCGCAGAGAAAGCCGCCAATATGGGCGTAGACATTAACACCTTTTTGGAAAAAGGAAAATGCGATCGCCAGTCCAATCGCCCATGCAAAAATTTGCGCATCCCTTGTCGGAAACTTTTTTAACCAAATAAATACGGCTACAACGCCGAAAAGCCCGAAGATTGCCCCACTTGCCCCAACGTGTACAAAGGTAAGCGGGGCGAAAATATACGTAATGACATTTGCAAAGAAGCCGGTACTGAGATAAATAAGAAGAAATGTTGTTTTTTTAATAAAAGGCTCCAGGACGGTTCCGAAAATAAAGAGGGCAAACATATTAAAAAATAAATGGGCAAAATGGTTATGGATAAATATGGGGGTAAACAGGCGCCACATTTCCCCGTTAGCAATAAGAATATTCACACCGGCAGCGGCTTCAAAAATCAAGCGGTTCGGAAAAAGCGGAACGGTGGTAAGAATGAAAAGCATAACGTTTATCATCATTAAAACGGAAACGATTGGGTAAAATTGGAAAAACTCGCGCAAATTACCGGCACGGATATACATCGTCCTCACTCGCTTTTGCTTCATGTAAAAAGCTTGTACAATATGTATATGCTGAAAAAGAAGAAAATAGAAGGTGGCCGTTATGATAAAAGGAATTGGGATCGATATCGTTGAACTGGAGCGGATGAAAGAAAAATATGAGCGGAACAACCGCCTGGCGGAGCGGATTTTAACACCTGAAGAACGGAAGGTGTTTGCATCGCTTTCCGGGAAGCGGAAAATTGAATTTTTAGGAGGACGGTTTGCGGCGAAGGAAGCCTTTGCGAAGGCATGGGGAACGGGAATCGGAAAACATCTTTCTTTTCAGGATATTGAAATCAAGAATGATGATTGTGGCAAACCGGTTATTGTTAAACCGATCAGTCGGGGCGTTCATTTATCTATCTCCCATAGCGAGGAGTATGCGATCGCGCAGGTGATCATTGAAGAATGTGAGGATGATGCTGTGCAAAAATCATAGCTAAAAGTGCCAAGGCACAGATTGGTTAAAGAGACGTTCTGCCAAAGGAAAATGATCGCTTTAGTCTTACAATTATCCATTTATTTGTGAAAATACATACATATATACCGTAATCTAATTCCGGGAAAAGGAGTTAATTATCTAACCCGCGCCAGCTATAAAAAACCCTCCCTAACTTCAAGCGGACGGTCAATACAACTGATTTTTAAGATATTCTCTTTATGAAATTAAAAAATAATTCCTCTTTGTCCATTTCTTTATCATAAACGAAAAGGTTGTCTCATATATTCATACTGGAATGGAAAGACAAGTATTGTTCTCGCGAGGGACCCTTTCAATCCGTTCCTTCCATTATTTTTACCACCATATGACTGAAATGAGGCAAAGGGGTTGGGATCATGAGGAAGAAGTTGCTTTACCTGCTTGTTTTCGGTATCGCCGTATTTCTCCTTACGGCATGCGGAAGTAAAACGCAGGAACAGGTGGTCGAACAATTAAAATCCAAAGTCGAGCAGATGAATGGCTACAAGCTCCAGGGAAACATGATACTGTCCATGGGAAATGAAGAACAGGAATATGAAGTCGAAGTGTGGCATAGTAAACCGGATTTTTATCGCGTTCATTTAAAAAATGCCAAAAATGACCAGAGCCAGATGATATTGCGCAATAAAGAAGGCGTATTTGTTTTGACCCCTGCGTTAAATAAAAGTTTTAAATTCCAGAGTGAATGGCCGAGTAATACGAGCCAGCCATATTTGTACGAATCGCTCATCACTGATATTTTAGAAGACGAAGATAGCAAGTATACGGAAAAAGAAAACCAATACGTCTTTGAAACGAAAACCCGCTACCAATACCATAAAATGTTGCCGATTCAAGAAATTACATTTGATAAATCGAATCTCAAACCTGTAAGTGTAAAAATTATGGATCAGGATCGAAACGTCATGCTGGCGGTGAATTTTTCAAAAGCAGAATTTGATACGCCTTTTGAAGAAGGTTCCTTTGATGTCAATCGCAATATGACGGGCGCTCAACTCGAGATGCCTGTGACAACGGAAGAACCAACTGCTTCTGATACATTCATGCTAAAAATCCCGATGGCTGAACTGTCCGGGGCAACATTAGCCGATGAAGAAGAAATCGACACGGGAAATGGTATTCGCTATATCATGACTTATGAAGGCGAGAAGGGCTTCACCTTTATTCAAGAAAAAGAGGATGTCGTCCCAACGAGCTTGACAGCGACAGCGATGAACGGGGATCCGGTCAATATCGGTGCCACCATTGGGGCGATAACCGATCGTTCCTTAACCTGGTCGGAAGATGGGGTCCAGTACATGATCGCCTCGAACAATTTAACGAAAGAAGAAATGATCATGCTGGCGGAATCCCTTGAAGTTGTTAACGAAAAATAAGTGACTTTCTTAAAATATTCGTTTCATATTTATAATAAAATTCCACCCTTCCCCATTAAGGGGATTTTTTTATTGCTAAAAAATTGTATTGGTTAGCAAAATTTACAATTGCTCGCAGGAAATTCCGTCTATATAATTAATGATAAGAAACGATTAGACATGTAGTTATCGACAACTAGTAGAGAGAAAGAAGGGTTCCTTTTGGATGGAGAGTTTTATCGCGATACGTGGGTAGAAATCCAATTAGATGCTATTGAACGGAATATCGAGGCGATCCGAACCGTTATGCCTGCAGGAACTGATCTCATGGCCGTTGTAAAAGCGAATGGATACGGTCACGGTGCCTTCGAAGTGGCGCAAATAGCGATCCAGGCAGGTGCGGATGCGTTAGCGGTGGCAACCCTCGATGAGGCGTTATCGTTAAGAAATAAAGGTATTCGTGCGCCGCTTTTAGTGCTCGGCTACTGTCCCCCTCAATATGCTCCCATTGCGGCACAAAAACAAATTTCTTTAACGGTTTTTCAAAAACAATGGCTAGAAGAAGTCGACCGTATCCTTACGATTCCACTTCCCGTTCATGTAAAATGCGACACGGGCATGGGACGGATTGGCGTTCGTACGGATGAGGAATTACAGGAATTGATTAATGTTATTGATGCGTCTCCGAAATTCCATCTAGAAGGAATCTTTACCCATTTCGCCAAGGCGGACACCCTTGACGTCACGTATTTTGCAGAACAATTGACACGTTTTAAACAGTTACTTGCGAATTTGCGTGAACGTCCGAAGTGGGTGCATGCCAGTAACAGTGCGGCAACATTAATGCATTCGGATGCGGCTTTTAATTTGGTCCGGGTCGGCATTGCGATGTACGGATTAACCCCTTCACCGGAGATTGCCCCAAAACTTCCGGTCAACTTAGAGCCTGCCTTTACACTTCATTCTAAATTGAGTCATGTGAAAAAGGTGGAAAAAGGAGCGAAAATTAGCTACGGTTCCACCTACGTTGCTGAAGATGAAGAATGGATCGGTACGATACCGATTGGTTATGCGGATGGCTGGTTACGCGCATTGCAGGGGCAGGAAGTGTTAATTGATGGAATGCGGGTCCCGATTGTGGGGCGAGTTTGTATGGATCAATGTATGGTCCGACTGCCCAAAGAGATGCCTGTTGGTACACCAGTGACACTCATCGGGAAACAGGGGCATGAGGAGATAACGGTGGATGAGATTGCTGCTAAACTCGAGACCATCAATTATGAAGTCGTTTGCCTCATTTCCAATCGCGTGCCGCGCGTATATAAATACGGGGAGGAAATAGTAAAAGTTTCCAACCCATTATATGGTTAAACCAGGCAATTCAGGCTTCAATCACGTCTTTTTTACGCGTAAAAAAGGAATTGAAATGATTTTTGCATAATTTACCCGTAAATAGGATGATAATAGACTAGAATTGACTTAAAAATAGCTTTAAATTCCTGAAATTAAATGGTACGATATGAGTGTAAAACTGTAAACGAAAGTGTTTATAGGTTTTATCTGGTGGAGGTGTCTTTTGTGGCGGAATCTCGGGCAACGCGAGAAATTAAGGTGAGCTTACCACAATATTTACTTTTAGAGATTGACGGGTTTGCAAAGCAAGAAAACCTGGAACGGGATGAATTGATTTATCAGGCAACGAAGATGTTTTTACGAGAAAAGAAAAAGAGACAAATTCGAGAAACCATGAGACGGGGATACATGGAAATGGCCAAAATCAATTTAGATCTTGCGTCAGAAGCTTTTCACGCGGAATATGAGGCGGAACATACAGTAGAGAGATTGGTAAGCGGAGGTTAAGCCTTTGATCGTTAAACGTGGCGACGTTTACTTTGCAGACCTTTCCCCTGTCGTTGGTTCAGAACAGGGTGGTGTGCGTCCTGTTCTCATCTTGCAAAATGACATCGGGAATCGGTTTAGTCCCACAGTAATCGTAGCGGCAATAACCGCCCAGATTCAAAAGGCGAAATTACCAACTCACGTCGAAATTAGTTCGAAAAAGTATGGGTTTGAACGTGATTCCGTTATTTTATTAGAACAAATTCGCACGATTGATAAGCAACGGCTTACTGATAAAATTACCCATCTCGATGATGAAATGATGGAAAAAGTCGATGAAGCCTTGCAAATTAGTCTCGGACTGATTGAATTTTAGTTTAAAATTTTACGCTCTTAGCATGTTAAGAGCGTTTTTATACATATACGAAAGATGGAGCAAACATAGATGATCCGGGGAAGGTTTGCAGCTGGGTAAAACAAGTCACAAAACAGCAATTACCCATTTCTCTACTGTGTCGTGCGTCGCATATTCTACGTAGTATCTTAATAACGTCTCTTATCGAAGGAGGGCGAACACGGTTCCCCGCCTTTTTTATTGATAAAAAACCTTTGAACGATTGTTTTTAAGAAATGGAGGCGGAGTATTTGGAATTAACCGCGGAAAAAAAGCAAGCGTTACTGGAACAAGTATCCAGAGAATTGAAGATTAAAGTAAATCAAGTGAAAAGTGTGATCGCGTTAACCGAAGAAGGCAACACGATTCCGTTTATTGCCCGGTACCGGAAAGAACAAACCGGGGCTCTCGATGAAGTGCAAATTCGCGATATTCTCGAACGGTGGAATTACGTTTTAAACCTGGAAGAACGAAAAAGCGAAGTTTTGCGGAGTATTGCTGAACAGGGGAAACTTACCGACGAACTTTCCGTAAAGATTACGAAGGCGACAAAGCTTCAGGAAGTGGAAGATTTATATCGACCGTATAAACAAAAACGGCGTACCCGAGCGAGCGTCGCTAAAGAAAAAGGTCTCGAACCGTTAGCGAACTGGATGCTCACGTTCCCGAAAGCCGGAAAGGTCGAGGAAGAAGCGGCTAAGTTTATTAATGAAGAACTGGAAGTGAATACCTGGGAAGAGGCTGTAAAAGGGGCGCAAGATATTATCGCTGAAATGGTTTCCGATGATGCAGAAGCCCGGAAATGGATTCGTGAGGAAACGCTCCGCCGCGGCGTGATTGTCACGACTGTAAAAGATGAAGAAGCGGATGAAAAACGGGTTTACGAGATGTATTATGAATTTTCCGAACCCGTCGCCAAAATCGTCCCCCACCGTATCCTCGCCATTAATCGGGGTGAAAAAGAAGGGGTCCTGAAAGTTACTGTTCAAGTTGATGAAGAGAAAATATTCAATTACTTACGAAAAACTTTCGTGAAAAACGAGCAGTCCGTTACAGCAGATGAAGTGATAGCGGCCATTCAAGATGGCTATAAACGCTTGATCCAGCCCTCGATCGAGCGAGAAGTACGCAATGAATTAACAGAAAAGGCCGAAGAACAGGCGATTCATATTTTTGCGGAAAACTTGCGCAATCTCCTTTTACAACCACCTTTAAAAGGCAAACTTGTCCTTGGTGTTGACCCGGCTTACCGGACAGGATGTAAGCTAGCAGTTGTGGATGAGACGGGTAAGGTTTTACATATTGATGTGATTTATCCCCATCCTCCGGCGCCGAGTGGAGAAAGGGAAAAGGCAAGTAAAAAGATTAAAGAAATTATTGAGAAGTTTGCTGTGGAAATGGTGGCGATCGGTAATGGGACGGCCTCCCGCGAAACGGAAGAGTTTATCGCGCAAGTGTTAAAAGAGATCAAGCGGGACGTGTACTATTTAATCGTCAATGAAGCCGGTGCCAGTGTTTATTCCGCATCGGAACTTGCCCGCGAGGAGTTTCCGGATTTACAGGTCGAAGAGCGCAGTGCGGTCTCGATTGCCCGGCGCCTGCAAGACCCGTTGGCCGAACTTGTCAAAATTGATCCGAAATCCGTAGGTGTCGGTCAGTACCAGCACGATGTTTCGCAAAAAAAATTGCAGGAATCCCTGGAATTCGTAGTCGAAACGGTGGTCAACCAGGTGGGGGTTAATGTCAATACCGCCTCCGTTGCACTTTTACAATATGTATCGGGTTTGACCAAAACCGTCGCGAAAAATATTGTCAAATATCGGGAGGAACACGGAAAATTTACGAACCGGGAACAATTAAAAGAGATACCTCGTCTAGGTGTAAAAACTTATGAACAATGTATCGGCTTTTTACGTATTATCGATGGCGATGAACCGCTCGATCGCACGAGCATACATCCGGAAAATTATGAACATGTGAAAAAACTTTTAGCAAAAGTAGAAGTGACGAAGGAGCAAATCGGCACGGAAGAAATGGCGGAAAAACTAAAACATATCGATATTGCTGAAACGGCAACGGAACTTGATATCGGTGAATTAACATTGAAAGATATTATCGATGATTTATTAAAGCCCGAGCGAGATCCGCGGGATGAGTTGCCGAAACCACTCCTTCGCAAAGATGTGCTCACGCTGGAAGATTTAAAACCGGGTATGGAATTGCAAGGAACGGTGCGCAATGTCGTTGATTTCGGTGCCTTTGTGGACATCGGTGTTAAACAGGATGGTCTCGTCCATATTTCCAAAATGAGCCATCGCTTCATCAAGCATCCACTGGATGTCGTATCGGTTGGTGATATCGTAACGGTCTGGGTGGAGAGTGTTGATGTACAAAAAGGGAGAATCGCCCTTTCAATGATTCAATAGGAAGGAGACGATTCTCCTTCTTTTATGAAGGATTGTTATTTCTATAAAAATACCAGCATTGGTTTAATAACTTGATTTGATATAGGTCCTTTGTTAAAAAAGCTTTCTGGATCTGCGACTTTAACCAATTTGGCATCCAATCCCTCCTTACTTTAAGTTGCTGCAAGGGTCGAGCGCCAATTAACATCCGTTTACGGGCAACTATTACAATATATGTTCCAATGGATTGTCTAGTTCACTACAGGGGAGAAACGGTTATGAACGATCAACAATTGCAACGTTTAGTCGAAAAAATATCGTTAGAATATTTCAGGCAACCTTTCCGCCACCAAGCTTATTTCAATAAGCGTCTGCGCACGACAGGTGGCCGTTATTTATTACAAAGTGGCAATATCGAAATCAATAAGAAATATTATGATGTATATGGAATGGATGAACTAGTTGGCATCATCAAACACGAGCTCTGTCATTATCATCTTCATCAAAATGGTTTAGGTTATCAGCATCGGGACCGGGATTTTAAAGAACTGGCCAAAAAAGTCGGGGCACCGCGATTTTGCACACCTTTACCGGAAGATAAAACAAAAAAGCGAAAAGTAGCGATTCACAAATATCAATGTACGATTTGCCATCTGATCTATAAAAGAAAGCGTCGTGTCAATACGGAGAAGTATGTTTGTGGCAAATGCGGAGGAAAACTGAAAAAAGTAGTTGACGAATCGCGTAAACGTATGTATAATTAGAAACTGTCCCGAGCAACATAAAATTAGCTTTCAAAAAAACTGCTTGACTTTTTTTGAAACATCATGTAAGATAATTGAGGTCGGGAAGACAGAAGATACACTTCAACTTCCAATTTAATGATTCACTTTATTGGGCTATAGCCAAGCGGTAAGGCAACGGACTTTGACTCCGTGATGCGCTGGTTCGAATCCAGCTAGCCCAGTTTCGTGAGCCATTAGCTCAGTCGGTAGAGCATCTGACTTTTAATCAGAGGGTCGCAGGTTCGATTCCTGCATGGCTCACCATTTCCTTTATTTTCTACTTGTGAAATACAAGTTGAATATGTGACGATGGTATATGCAATTCATTTCTTTGCGGTCGTGGCGGAATGGCAGACGCGCTAGGTTGAGGGCCTAGTGGGAGTTAAATCCCGTGGAGGTTCAAGTCCTCTCGGCCGCACTTAATCCTTGATATGTTTTGAGGATATGATAAAATACAAGTTTAGATATTTATGCGCCCATAGCTCAATTGGATAGAGCGTCTGACTACGGATCAGAAGGTTGAGGGTTCGACTCCTTCTGGGCGCGTCATAATATCGGGAAATAGCTCAGCTTGGTAGAGCACCACGTTAGGGACGTGGGGGTCGCAGGTTCAAATCCTGTTTTCCCGATTTTATATTTTGGTCATTCACATCCAAGAATGCGGGTGTAGTTTAGTGGTAAAACCACAGCCTTCCAAGCTGTTGTCGTGGGTT
>CALGAD010000037.1 GCA_937951955.1 uncultured Bacillaceae bacterium | reverse complement strand
TAAGGAATGTTGGCAAGTGGTTTTTTTATTCTATGAACCTACATAAATTGGTGGCTAAACAATACATTTTTAGTTTGCCATAAACATTTTATGTTCACATGGTAACAATAATATTGTTTAAAACTTATAAACTATAGTTAAATGCTTTTCTTTTGTTAAAATTTTTCCACTATCCCTTTAACCGTATTTTCCTAACGTGTTCCAATCCAAGTATTGAAGTAAACGCATAAATTCCCCACCATATGACTTGAAAAAAAGATTTGGTGGGGGATGAAAAAACAGATGACGTTCATCACGATTTATTCAATTTTGTGGAGATTTGCTGAATAAAATCGAGGGGATATTGTTTCCGGAAATGTTCATAAACCATATAGTGAACGCCTTT
Source organism: uncultured Bacillaceae bacterium (assembly GCA_937951955.1). GTDB lineage: Bacteria > Bacillota > Bacilli > Bacillales > Caldibacillaceae > CALGAD01. The sequence goes on along the minus strand of CALGAD010000037.1, from coordinate 53,001 downwards.
ATCATTATTGGAACGCGTTACCCAATCGGCTTCTTCTCGCACTTCTTCAGGGGCATTTCCCATCGCCACTCCCAGACCTGCCGACCGGATCATTTCTAAATCATCCATGCCGCTGCCAATCATCACACATTCCTTCAATGAAATATTCCAGTAATCGCAGGCATAGAGGAAGCCATTTAATTTCGATACCCCTTCAGGTAAGATGACGAGTTTATTTTTGTATTGGTGAACATTCACTTCGAACATGCCATGAATGGCTTTTTTAACCTCTTCTGCCTCCGGTTCACTGGATAATAGCACTTCGATATGTGTTGGATGGATTTGTTCATCTACAACGAATTGACTGATATTTTCTACAAAACGGTGTTGATACGTTCCAAAATCCGTCAAATCGAGCATTGTTCGGGATCGGAGATTCCCTTTTGTCCGTTCATTGCTGACCGTGATTTTTTCATGAATCACCCGAATTTGTGCGGATAAAGCTTCTAAGAACAGTAATAAATCTTCAATCATTTCTTCATCCAATCGTTTTACAAAAATCGCTTGATCAACGCTTGAGGCGATAAATGCACCGTGGTGAGTGATGAGGAGAGAAGGAATGGACAGGGTTCTGGCGATTTTTTTACTAAAAGAAAAATTTCTGCCAGTAACGAGGGTCACGATAATCCCTTTTTCCCGGGCAAACTCAACCGCATCTTTAACTGTTTTATCCACTTTTCCATTGGATTGCAGGACAGTTCCATCAATATTCATGGCAAGCAGGCGGTAAATCATCATTAATCCCCCTCATTTTGTTCTTGCTGTATAGTTAACGTTTATGATTGCTTCGCAAAAAATAGAACAATCGCGACGGGGGAATTCCGGTGTAAAGTATCATTATTTTAGAAAATAAAAAACGCCATTGATGGGATAGATGCTTCCCTTCAATGACGTAGATAAGTCGGTTATATTTTATCGCTATATAGCTCTTCGAGTGGCTTCATAACGATTTTATTTATTTCGGCAATTACGGCACTCATTTCTTGTTCCGCTTGCATCAATTGAACAATTTTTTCATTCGATTGAATCACAGCAACTGCCTGCTGGGCTTGCTGGACTTCTTCTTCACTAATCGGTTCGGCTCTCATTTGTTTTTCTTGTAAGCGCAATTGAATGTCGCGGAAGTTTACAAACATCGCTTTCGCTGTTTCATCGGCAAAGACTTCCTCATACAATTCCTTTAATCGATTGAATTCCGCACTTTCACGAATTGCCTGCTCTAATGTACCTGCTGAGGCATAAATTTGTTCCGCCATACTTTAACCTCCAAAATAGATTCGATAAAAAGGCAAGTGCTCTAAAATTTCGCAAACCTCCTTTTTACCTTATTCCCCACTATAACAAACTATGAATTAAAAAGCGAGACCGTGGCAAAATTTTTCCCGATTTATGAATTAAAAATATACCATCAAAATACCCTGGATCAGACCGATCAAGCCGCCGATATACGCGCCAAGGTACGTAATCATTTTCAGCTCCCGCTTCGTAAACGAGATGATTAATTGTTCTAATTCCTCCAGGGAGAACGAATTGACCTGATCTTCCACAAGCCCGGCGATATCAACTTTTTCAAGTAAACGCGGCAGGGCTTCCAGGAATTTTTCTGCCCCGATCTCCACCGCTTGGGGAATTACTTTTTCTGTCACTATCCGTTCCAGATCGGTAAGGGGAAGTTCAGCAAGCGGTTTTTCCAGCAAATCGCGAAAATCGAGCACATTGGATAGAGCCAATTCGAATTTCTTTTCATCCACTTTTTGCCGCAAATCACCGATTGATTGACTGACCAATTTTTCCCACTCTTCCTCCAGGACACGCTCAATCGATTTCTGGAAGCGGTGATCGTCCATTAATTCGACAATTTCCCCCTGCACCCAATCGGCTAGGTGCAAATTCCCGATTAACGATTTGGCCAGATTACTGAATACACCTTTTCCGTCAATCATCCCTTCCATGCGCCGCTCGAGAATCTGTCTCCCCTCTTCACTCTGGACAAACATTTTGATCCGGTTCGTGATGTAAGTGGCCAGATCGGGGATCTTTTTTTGAATATCATCTTGCCATTGCTGCGGCAAGAAATCTTTTACCAATCGCTTTTCGTGCTTATCAGCGATCGTTCTTAACTCGTTGATCCCTTTTTCAATGAATAAACGATTGATTCTCTCCGGAGTTTTTTCTGAACCGAACTCCTTCAAATAATCAGCAAGGGATAAATCCGAATGAAAAAAATCTTTGACCCATTTTGTTAAGGAATTGACAATCTCTTCATTAAAATTGCTTTGTTTCCATTTATCTTTCAGCATATCCACTGTTAAGAGATAATTGACCACTAATTTACCGAGTTGGGCAGCGATTTCCCCCCGTCTTTTCGGAATCAATCCCGGAGAAAAGGGTAATTTCCATTTTCCGATATAGATCGGTTTGAGAGGACGAAACAACATTTTGATCGCAATAAAGTTTGTTAAACCACCTATAAAAGCACCAATCACGACGACAAAGGTGATGCGAAGTATCGTTTCCACGCAAGATCTACCTTTCTTTTTTCACTAGCTGTCACGTTTACAGCCTATTTCGCATACAATACCCTGTGCATTTGCCTATATTGTCAGCATCCATTTGTTGATTAATGAAAGATTATATATTTTCACAAACATCCATGCAAATAAAAAGGATTACCGAAATTGTTCCGAACCAGGATTCTTGCCGTTGAAGTTACAGATCGCTTTTATTTAGGAGTGAGTCCATGAAAGCAATCGGCATTCTCATGTTCGATCGAAAAATGCCAGGTCAATGGATTGATGATTTTGCAAAATTCGCTGCTGAACATCACGCCATGAAAATGTACTCGTTTTCCGTAATGGATATGAAAAAAACACCGGAAAAGGTAAACGGCTATTATTTTCGGCCTGACAAAAACATCTGGGAAAAAGGACCGTTTTTCTTACCTCCCGCACTATATCTCACCGGTAATGGACGAAGTCCCTACCCTGTGATTTCTAAACTAAACAATTGTCCAGCTTTATTAAATCCTCCCCTACCTGATCGACTAACGATGTACAATATTTTGAAAACAAATCGGCACATCGCCCCGTATTTACTTATTTCTGAACCCGTTCACAATAACAAAAAGCAGTTCCTTCCTTCTACCGGATCCATTCTATTCATTCCAGCATATGCCCCATTACTCAAGGGTCTATTTTTTGCGACCAAAGAAAAAGTAAGCTCTGTCACTATTACTACGATTAAAAAGGAAAAATTGCTTCAAAAAAATGTCCCTTACGGCAAGTTTCGGAACTGGCTCGAAAGGATCACTATGCAGGAACCGTATCTGTCGTGCCACATCGATATCAATCCCGTTGACGAATTTCCTGCTCTCCTCCGCAGTTTGTGGCAAAAAAATTCAGAAGCACAGTGGATCGAACGGGCAACAACGATAGTTGAACATACAACAAGTACAGAAATGCACGTCCTTCCATTCCCAAAATGGCTGGAAACAAAACCTGTTCAGTTGCAAGCGCATATTCAAAACGAATGGAATGAACTCATGCCCCTTTTACTGAAAGTGATCGATACGATTTTTTCACCCGTCTTTGAACTGGAGTTCACTTTCCTCATTACACAAAAAGGTGCTATTTGGATTGTGGATATTTCAGCACAACCCGATGTTCCATTTTACTTCCGTGAGCACGCAGAAATAAAAAATCAGTACTTATCTTCTGTCATATCACAATGCCTTACGCTTTTAAATTTGAAAGGAGAAGGTTACCATGACGGATAAAATTTATCCGGTCCAAATTATCGACCATAAAGAAAAAGGTATATTTCTTCCAGAAACCTCCCCCCAAACAAATAAAGCAACGGTTGTGTTTGGCTCGGTTGCAGCTGAAGCCAAAATTTTTCGATTAAAACGTCCTGCCCAACGAATCATCATGACAAAACCGCTCCAGGAAGCTTTATACATCCCGGATTTGCCGCTGAAACTACATGTTCTGGAACATGATGGTCAGTTTTATCTCGGTCCGATCGTGGGGATATTCACCGCCGGTTTCAAAAATTTCCCCAAAGCCCCGCTCGGCAACCGAACCTTTTATTTTGCCAAATTATTGTCAATCTATGAAAAAGCAGGGGTGCTCCCCGTTGTATTTGGCATGCAGCATATCAACTGGCAGGACGGTCTCGTTTCCGGATACGTGTTTGATAAACAAGAATGGCGTGAAGTAACGGTTCCTCTACCACATGTGATTTATGACCGGATTCCGAACCGGCGTATAGAAAAACTGGAAATCGTGCAAGAAGTCAAAAAGAAACTGATGACCGAATATGCCATTCCCTGGTTTAACCCCGGCTTCTTCGATAAATGGGAGCTTTACAAAATTTTGTACCGGGATTCCCGTATTGGACCCCACCTCCCCGATACGATTGTATTTCGTAAAAAAGAAGATCTGGAAAGAATGCTGGAGCAATACGGGCAAGTGTATGTGAAATGGGTAGACGGTAGTTTCGGCAGAAAGATTTTTCATATACGAAAATGGAAAAACGATCAGCTTCTCTGCCGGTTCCGCGATGAGCAATCACAAAACCGTTTGATCAAATATGCAAATATCGATAGCTGCATGCGCCATCTTTTCCCGAACTTGAACGCGAAACAATATATCATTCAACAAGGAATTTCCTTGAGGAAAACCAATGGTCAGGCCTTCGATTTTCGCATTCACACGAATAAGCGAAAGGATGGAACATGGAGTGTTACAGCCATTGCGGTTAAAGTAGCGGGCGCCGAAAGCGCGACAACCCATCTCTACTCTGGTGGAGAAATCAAGACATTACAGGATCTGTTTCCCAATGAGCAGGAAAGAGAGGCAATTGAACGTAATCTCGTTGCTATATCTTTAACTTTTTGTGAAGCACTGGAAGAAAATATCAATGGATTCATCGGGGAAGTTGGTATTGATATGGGAATGGACACTTCCGGGAAAATCTGGATTTTTGAAGCCAATGCGAAGCCAGGAAGAAGTATTTTCTCCCATCCGCATTTCCGGAGTTTAGAAAGAAAAAATCATTTTCTCCTTTATTCATTTGCCGCAGCGCTATCCGAAGCAATGATTAAACGGCCCGATTCCTACATTCCTTTTCACCGCGCAACAGAGAAAAATGCAAAGATCATTTAATGTTTGAGCCGTTTTTCCACCGATACAATTGAAAAATTTTTCGTGATTTTCGACCACCATTTTTTTATAATCGGACCAGCCCGTTTAATGAACAGCCTGACTCCAAAACGGTCAGGCTTTATAGCGGACTTAAGGTTGAATGCACAGGGGGAATACAATTAAAATACTAATATATGCAAAAATTCCCAAGGATGTGCAACCGATGATTAATAAAATAACACGAATTTTCCCAGAAGCCATTATTGAAAAATACCCCGTCACCAATTCCGGGTTTCTTTGTTATTACGATGATACGTCGAAGCAGTATATCGCCATTCCGAAACAATCGATCAGCGAAAGAGAACAATTACTATTGGCAACGGTATTTAAACAGGTGCAATCCTCTCTCTCTCGGTTAAACCGTTCGCCGCTTCAAGAAAAGTGGTATTTCTTTTTATCGGGAGACGGGGAATTGCCCCTGGAAACAGAAAAGCGCGTCCGCTTTATTCATTTTATTATCGATTACGAGATCGACCGTTCCGATTTTCTCGAGGCGATCCATTCGTTAGTTCAGGAAGGTGTCACCACGGTCTGGCTCAATGAAACGAGCGGACTATTTATTGAACTGGAAACTGCAGATCACTTCACTTCAGCCGACTTTCTGTCTTTTACCGAAGCTTTACAATCCGATTTTTACTTATCAACCGATTTTTATATCGGACGCTTCTTTCCAGCTGATCGGAAATTGAAAGAACGTTTCCAGCGGGAACATCTATATTTCCAGCTCGCGAAAAAATACATTCCGGATGAACATATATTCACCTTTGAAAAAGCTTTTCCGATTTCTCTCGTTTCCCTGGACCGCTTGAAAGTGATGGAAATTTTACATGAGGAATGGACGGATATTTTTCATAACAATTTCCAGCTATTGAAAACGATCCAGCTATTTCTAGAAAACAATTCAAATATCAGTATGACCGCGAAAAAATTGTATTTGCATCGCAATAGCTTGCAATACCGCATTGACAAATTTATTGAACAAACGTCCATCGATATTAAATCGTTCCACGGTGCCATCTCTGTCTATTTTATCTGTATCTTCGGTCAATCTTTATTACGCGGGGAAATATCACAAACTGACGAAAAACTTGAATAAAATTTTGTGCACGTTGCCCATTCCGTAATGTAAGCCCTTTCGCTACACTTAAATTAAGCTGATTAACATGGAGGGATAGAAATGGCTGAATTGATTTTAGATCACGTATATAAAATCTATGATAATAAAGTTACAGCAGTCAGCGACTTTAACTTACATATTAAAGATAAGGAATTTATCGTTTTTGTCGGACCCTCTGGATGCGGTAAATCGACTACATTACGGATGGTTGCAGGTCTGGAGGAAATTACAAAAGGCGATCTTTATATCGATGGCAAACGCATGAACGATGTTCCGCCAAAAGATCGCGATATTGCCATGGTGTTCCAAAACTATGCCCTGTACCCGCATATGACCGTATTTGACAATATGGCCTTCGGATTAAAATTAAGAAAAGTCCCGAAAGATGAAATCAAGAAAAAAGTTGAGGAAGCAGCTCGAATCCTCGGTTTAACGGAATATTTAGACCGGAAACCGAAAGCGTTATCCGGTGGACAGAGACAGCGGGTTGCGCTTGGACGGGCCATCGTACGAAATGCGAAAGTATTCTTAATGGACGAGCCGCTTTCCAACCTGGATGCGAAATTGCGCGTGCAGATGCGGGCGGAAATCACAAAACTCCACCGTCGTTTAGGTACGACAACGATATACGTGACCCACGACCAAACGGAAGCGATGACGATGGCTGACCGGATTGTCGTCATGAAAGACGGTGTCATCCAGCAAGTCGGTGCACCAAAGGAAATTTATGACAATCCGGAAAACGTATTCGTCGGTGGCTTTATCGGATCGCCGCCAATGAACTTCTTTGAAGTGACTTTGAGCGAAGAAGGTGAAGTCATCTTAAGTGATACCCACAGGGTGAAAATACCGGAAGGAAAATTAAAAGTACTGCGGGAAAAAGGATATCTCGGCAAAGAAGTGATTTTCGGTATCCGTCCGGAAGATATCCACGACGAACAATTGTTCATCGATTCTTTCCCGAGTGCAGTTATCAATGCAAAAATTGAAGTGGCTGAGCTCACCGGTGCAGAATTGATGCTTTATTCTGCCGTGAACGGTCATGAATTCGTAGCCCGGATCGATGCCCGTTCTGATGTACAACCGGGTGATACGGTACAGCTTGCCATGGATATGAACAAAGCCCACTTCTTTGATAAAGATACAGAAGTTCGTATTCGCTAATTTCGTGAATTCCCTGCAAAAAGTGTCTGTTTTCAATAAGGATAGGTTGAGTCGTTACTCACCTATCCTTTTTTATTGACTGATCAGCAGTAAGACTTCGGCATAAATCGAAAGAAACTAGTTATTTCTCCCGAGAAAATACCCGCGTTTATTCCTGAATAATCTCCACCTGTTCTCTGCCGCATTTCGGACATTTGAATAAATGCATGCACTGTTCCTCTTGATAATTGTCCGCAATACCGTCCTCCAGTTTTAACCAATCTATTTCCATATACGGACTGTAATCATCATAATAATCGCTTATTTTTCCCTGGTCTTCTAATATTCCTGAACATTGATCGCATACTAATTGTAAGGAACTGTAGCCGTTGCACACCGGACAAATGCCCATCAGCTATTCACCTCATTTTTACAGGAAACGATCTTTTTGCGAAACGCTACTGTTATTAATAGGATTGTCAATTTTTGATAAATTATGTTTCTGAATCCGCTGAAAAGTCATTGGAATGATTTACCGTGCAATATCGCGGATAATCCGCTAAAAAAATAACAAAATAAGAGTGTAATCCAAACACCATGCAACAACGCAAGGTAGGGATTACACATCATGGGTTGTTACAACCCAATAAAATCAGGAGGCATCCGATTATGGCAAGAAGCAATAACAGTAACCAGCTTTTAGTCCCTGGAGTTGAACAGGCTTTAGAGCAGATGAAGTACGAAATTGCCCAGGAATTCGGAGTAAACCTCGGACCTGAAACCACCTCCCGTGCAAACGGATCGGTTGGTGGAGAAATTACGAAGCGTTTAGTTCAAATGGCACAACAACAATTGAATGGTCAAGCTCAATCTTAACAATTGAATAAATATGGCCGAGCCCCTGCATGATGCAGGGGCTCTCTGTGCAAAGTGGTTTTTCAATTGAAAGCAACAGGAAGACTCAGGATTTATTCATTTTATCGAAAGGCCATAAGCGAAAAATAAAAACTCCCGTTGGGGAGTCTTTATTTTGATTCAATTTTCTTTTGTTCACCATCTTCATCGATCACTTGTTTCATACCCTTTTTAAACTCTTGAATCGTCTCACCTGCAGCCCGACCAATTTTTGGTAACTTTGAAGGTCCGAAAATAAGTAAAGCGACAACTAATATGAGAGCGATTTCGCCAAAACTGAGTGGCATTGCTTCCAGCCCCTTTGTTTGAATCGTTAGTCAATTAAAAATCTTATCTACATCTTATATGAGTTATCGTGTTTTTTCAACTGATTCGTTTAAATTAACCGGAAGCGCGATCTCACAAGTCGTACCGACCCCTTCTTTACTTTTTATCTTCAAAAACCCGGAATGCCCTTCGATGATTCTTTTACAAATCAATAGTCCTAAACCGCTGCCCTTTGGTTTTGTCGTATAAAATGGCTCGGTCACCCTGTCAATCATGTCAACCGGAATCCCCGAACCCTGATCTTCAATCGTAATCACCGCCATCGCGTCGCTTTTTGAAATTTTAATCGTGATATAGCCGGGCTGATCCATTGCTTCTAGTGCATTCTTGATTAAATTGATTAAAACTTGTTTAATTTTTTGTTCATCACAGTTGATTAATAATTCTTTTAGTTCATAATCCCGGATGAATTCGACACCGCGAGGATATGCATCACCTTCCATCAAATTCAGGCACCGTTCCACAATCGTTACTAAATCCGCTTTCCTGAATTCCAGTTCATGGGGTTTGGCAAATAGCATGAGCTCCGTTGCGATGCGCTCAATTTGTAAAAGTTCATCCTCCATAATTTGTAAATATTCTTGAAAGCGATGGGGGTTTAATTTTAACAATTGAATAAAGCCTTGCAATGAGGTTAGCGGATTGCGAATTTCATGGGCCACTTCCGCAGCAAGTTGCCCTAGCCGGCCAAGCGTAATCAGTTTTTCTTTATGGATAAATGGATGCAATTTTCGGGCTTCTTTGAATACATAATACACGTCGTCATCCTTTTTTTCTTCAGGTAATGCAGAATATATTTGCATCTCGCTGAAAAAAATAGAATCATCCTTTTTCTTAAGCCGGATAAAAACGGGATCTGCCTTCTCTCCAGAGATATATGCGCGAATTGAAGTGAGCCATTCTGTCCGATCTTCTTCAAAAATGAACTCAGAAATTTTTTTCCCGAGAAGTTCACCGGGATGAAATCCGATTAGATTCTCCGTTCTTCCAATAATTTCTATTATTTCATCTTGTTTATTAACATGGATGACTAGACCGTTGATCTGATTCAGGATGTTCCATAGTATACTTTTATAAGTAACTTGTTTTTTGTTTTCGCTCGGTTTCACAACATTATTTCCAATTAGTGCATCCAATATTTCCAACCCCCCTCGCAATGGAATACACTATAGGGTAGAGTTCCTTTAAATTAGTATAACAAATTTTAATCATTAATCTATATTATTGTGATTGTTGTCAATTTTTCTACACATTTTTTAGCTCTGCAAATCTCCAGCTTTTACATAATACGTAATGATCGGCAAAATATGACGATTTTTTAGATTTTTCTACAATTGTCTTGATTCAGTAACCAGTTGAATCGTTCATTCGTGGTAATATGTTTTATAATAGATATAGATTGTGTTGAACTTATATGTAAGGAGTATGTCCAATGGATATTTTCAGTTTTATCATTTTAGTCGGATTTATCATCAACATCGTTTTAGCCCTCGTCATCGTCTTCCTGGAAAGACGGGACCCAAGTGCTACATGGGCATGGCTCCTTGTTCTCTTTTTTATTCCATTACTCGGCTTCATTCTCTATTTAATTTTAGGGCAAAATTTAAAAAGGTACCGGTTATTTGATTGGGAAGATATAAAAAAGGTTGGCTTACACGAAAAAATTAAAAAACAAACGGAACTGATGGAAAGTGGAGACTACCCGTTCAATACGGAGGAAGAGGAGCAATATAAAGATCTAATTTATTTATCATTAGCAACGAACAATGCGTTATTGACGGAAAACAATAAAATGGATGTGTTTATCGATGGCAGGGATAAATTCGAACGGCTATTTGCAGATATCAAGCAGGCCAAAAATCATATTCATTTACAATATTATATTTTCCGCGATGATCAACTCGGGATGAGACTCATTGACTTACTTACGGAAAAGGCAAAAGAAGGGGTTAAGGTCAGAATTTTATATGATGAGATGGGTTCCCGGCGCATAAAGAAACGTTCCTTTAATAAGTTAAAGCAAGCCGGTGGCGAAGTCGAGGTATTTTTCCCTTCCCATATTCCTTATGTCAATTTACGGGTCAATTTCCGTAATCACCGGAAATTGGTGATTATCGACGGAAAAATCGGCTATGTTGGCGGGTTCAATGTCGGTGATGAATATTTAGGATTGAATAAAAAGTACGGATACTGGCGCGATACCCATTTGCGTATTGTTGGCGATGCCGTTCATGCCATCCAGCTGCGCTTTATTCTTGACTGGAATCAAGCATCGAGCAGAAACGATATTTATTATGCCGATGAATATTTTCCGAAAATCAAAGATTCACTCGATCAAATTCCCATTCAAATCGTTACAAGTGGTCCCGATTCCAAATGGGAACATATTAAAAATGGCTATATTAAAATGATCGCCAGTGCAAAACAGTCCATCTACATACAAACCCCCTACTTCATCCCCGATAACAGTATCCTCGATGCTTTACGGATTGCAGCGTTATCAGGATTGGATGTCCGCATCATGATTCCAAATAAGCCGGATCATATGTTTGTTTACTGGGCAACCCTTTCCTACATTGGTGAACTGTTGAAAGCGGGCGCGAAAGTTTATATTTACAATAATGGCTTCATTCATGCGAAAATGATCGTTGTTGATAAACAGGCTGCATCCGTCGGGACAGCGAATATCGATGTGCGCAGTTTCCGCTTAAACTTTGAAGTAAACGCCTTTATTTACCACAGGCCGAGTGCAGAAAAATTAGCGGAAATCTTTGAAAGGGATATGGAGAAGTCATTGCACTTGACCGAAGAGAAGTATTTACATCGTCCGAAGATCGTCCGTTTTAAAGAATCCATTTCCAGGTTGCTATCTCCTATTTTATAAATGCAAAAGCGGTGAGACAAGAATCACCGCTTATTATTTTTTGTTTTTTACTTAATGTTATGAATATTTCCCTTCAATTTACGAGTATATTTCTTTACAATGGGAAAGAGTTATTGTTTTTAAAGGGGGAGACCCGACTTTGTATAAAACATGGCTGTTAGGATTTGGATTTTTCAGTATTGCTTTGGCCTGGGGATTGTATAACGCGTTTGTTCCATTATTTTTGCACCATTTTATCCAAAGCGCCACTCTCATTGGTTTTTTAATGACCCTCGACAATTATATCGCCTTATTTTTGCAGCCATATATTGGTAACCGTAGCGATCGAACGAATACTCGCTTTGGAAAACGCATGCCTTATTTAATCATCGGTATGCCCCTTGCTGCTGTTTTTATTTCCTTGATCCCGCTCCATACCTCTCTTTTTACACTGATCATTTTTATGCTGGCGATGAACCTGTCAATGGCCATATTCCGCTCACCAACGGTGGCCTTAATGCCGGATATCACTCCTGAGGCAAACCGGACAAAAGCAAATGGAATCATCAACTTCATGGGGGGAGTCGGTTCCGTTATCGCATTTTTGATCGGCTCCCTTCTTTTTAACATCCACCGCTCGGTTCCCTTTATTACTGCCGGAATCATTATTCTGATCAGTTTTACTATCGTATTTTCTGCTATTAAGGAAAAACGGGATACGATTACCTATACAAAAACAACGAAAGAAAAAATTCATTACCGCGAAGAGTTGAATGTTTCAACGATTTTTCTCCTGACCGCGATTTTTTTCTGGTTTGTTGCCTATCAGGGCATGGAAGCCTTTTTTACCCTGTATGGTGTTCACGAACTCGGCTTATCAGAGGCACAGGCGGCCTTTCTTCTAACGTTTTTCGCCGGTTCTTTCCTGATATTTGCCTTACCGAGCGGCTGGCTCGGAGCTCGTTTCGGAAAAAAGGCAGTCATTTTCACCGGTGTGATCGGTCTCGGTCTTATTTTCCTGACGATGCATTTCATTACTTCCCTTACCGCGTGGCGAGTGATTTTGATTATCGGCGGCATGTTTTGGGCCTTTATCAATATTAATTCTTATCCTTTCGTTGTTTCGACGGGTTCGCAAAAAGCGATTGGCACTCGCACCGGATTGTACTATCTCGTATCTTCTCTGGCAGCAATCACTTCACCACCCTTGTTCGGGCAAATTATTGATTTAACAGACTTCAGCATCTTATTCATCGTCTCCAGCATCAGCATGCTTCTCGCTTTAATCAGCCTGAGCTTTGTGAAAGGCGAAAAATCCAAACACCAATCGAAGCAAACTTTTCCTTCCTGAATTGTTCAAGATTTTTTCACAAACACGCGAAGAATTGATATTTAGCAAGACGAAACACTGTTCTTCCCGGAACAGTGTTTTATAATTGTAATATAAGGTTTTGTGAAATTGTCGCAATAAAGGGGTTTATTTCATGAGAAACAAATATGCATTACCCGTCCTGGCCTTACAAATGTTTTTAGTCATGGTCGGATTCGGGATTATCATTCCCGTTCTCCCCTTTTATGCAAAAAATATGGGGGCTGATCCGACCGAACTCGGCTGGTTAATGGCCGTCTATTCCGCAATGCAGCTCATTTTCGCGCCGATCTGGGGACGGATTTCTGATTCCATCGGTCGCAAACCCGTGATGATCATCGGGATTAGCGGTCTGGCCCTTTCTTTTTTCTTGATGGCCGTGGCAACGGAATTATGGATGTTGTTCGTCGCCCGCATGCTCGGTGGTATATTATCGAGCGCCAACATGCCCACAACCTCCGCATATGTAGCTGATATTACAACACCGGAAAATCGCAGCAAAGGTATGGGAATCATCGGGGCCGCTACCGGTTTAGGCTTCATTGTCGGCCCGGCGATTGGTGGGATTTTTTCCCAATCGAGCTTGCACCTTCCTTTTTATGTCGCGGGAATCTCCTCCCTTATGACTGTATTTCTCGTATTATTATTCATTCAAGAATCGTTACCAAAGGAAAAACGGGGTCTGCAGCAAAAAGGAAAACAGCCCCGGATGCATTTGCTGCGCGGGACAAACGGCATTTTGTTCTTGCTGCAATTTTTTATCTCCTTTTCCCTCGCCGGACTGGAAGCGACTTTTGCCTATTTTGCGGCTGAGCGTGCCGGTCTTGGTACGACCGAAATCGGCTATATTTTTATGATCATGGGCCTGGCAAGTGCTTTCGTTCAAGGCGGGTTAATGGGACCACTCGCGAAAAAGTTCGGAGAAGGGGTAATTATCCAGGGAGGAATTATCGTCTCTGCAACTGGCTTTGCATTGATTTTACTGACCGAGAGTTTCTTAACAGCTGCGCTTTTCCTTTCCATCTTCGGATTAGGAAACGGTGTGATCCGCCCGGCCCTTACCGCTTTATTAACAAAAACTTCTCATGCGAACCATGGTAATGTTACAGGCCTTCTTTCTTCCTTTGATTCTCTCGGGAGAATTGTCGGACCGCCCGTCGGCGGTGCCCTGTTTGAACTTTATATTGGACTGCCGTATATTTCTGGAGTTTTCTTTTCGCTTATCGCCTTCGCCATCTTTTTCAAATATCAACGGGATATGCAAAAAAGGGTAAAATTGCCTGAAAATGAAAAAATATAAAAAGGTGTGGGTCACCTATCCCGCACCTTTTTTGACTCAGATCACTACAGATATTTTCTTTGCACATTCCGGCCATCATAGCTGAAAAGAATCGGTCTTTCTTCCACAACCGTCTCCAGATGAACCCCGCGCCCCCATAATTGGTAAATATAAGGGAGCACTTTTTCCAGATATTTTAAATCGAGTTCAATCCCTTCATAATGGTGGCGCAAATATAGTTCGCCGTTGCGTAAATAGTCTCCATCATCAACGGTAATGTACGGAAATCCCCCGTTCACCCGAATGTTTACGAGCTGATCGCGGACATTTTCCCAATTTTTATCAACGATTTTATATTCTCTACCCTGTTTCTGGAACAGGTACATGTCTTCCCGCATGACTAATTCCTTTGTTAAATAATTCCGTAAAAACGATTGATCCGATTCTAATTCCCGAACTTCAAAAATTTTCTCCCTTCCGGAACCTGGTTTCACCCCGCGTTTTTTCATTTCTTCCGTTGGATGATCGTACCGTTTTTCGATGTCTTCAAAAATTTTCAATCCTAAATAATACGGATTAATGCCCGTTTTCGACGGCTGAACAACATTGGCATTTAATTTGGCAAATTCAATGGCTTCATCACTTGTTAAATCCATTTCCCTCAAGATACGCTGATGCCAGTAGGATGCCCAGCCTTCGTTCATGATTTTCGTTTCCAGTTGCGGCCAAAAATAGAGCATTTCCTCGCGAATCATGGTCACAATATCGCGCTGCCATTCATCCAGTTCGCGACTGTAATGGACGATAAAAAGCAATAAATCCTTTTCTGGCTGCGGGGGGAACTTTTTCCTTTTCCCTTTTTTGATAGGCTTTTCTTCTCTTCTTTTATCTAAATCCCATAAATCGTCGTACGGTGTCGCAATTTTCGGTTCTTCTTCCTCTTCAACTTCTTCTTCTTCGAGGGACCATTCCAGCTGCGGCCGAATTAATGACGGATCGATATGTTCTTCAATCGATAATACCGCATCGAGGAATGATTCCACTTCCTCCCGACCATAGCGAATTTCGTACTGGCGAATCCGCTCCGCTGTGGCAGCCATACTTTCGACCATATCGCGTTTTGTATTTTTGAAATGGACATTGTTTTTAAAGAAATCACAGTGTGCCAGAACATGGGCCACGATGAGTTTATTTTGAATCAGGGAATTGGAATCTAATAAGAAGGCATAACACGGATCGGAATTGATGACGAGTTCATATATTTTACTGAGGCCTAAATCGTAATGCAATTTCATTTTATGAAACTGTTTTCCGAAACTCCAGTGATTGAAACGCGTCGGCATACCATAAGCCCCAAAGGTATAAATAATATCCGCCGGACAGATTTCATAACGCATTGAGTAAAAATCAAGACCAAACCCCTGGGCAATTTCGGTAATCTCTTCAATTGCCCTGTATAGCTCTTGATGCTCTTCTAGTTTCATGATACCCTCCCCTTTTCTTAACTAATTTTATGACGGAAAAGGGGAAATGATGAAACTTGCCGCGAATATTCTCGTTAGCCATCTGGGACAATAACTGTCTGTTGTAAAATTTCTTCGATTAATACATAACCGATATCGCGATTTCTCTTCCATTCCGCATCCAGCTCCCGAATGTCGGGATGCGTCTCACCTCTTCCCTTACACAATTCAATGGTAAAACCAGGTCTGGCAAATTCTTCAATAAACCAATCGGTAAAGCCTCCGCCCACCGCCTCTTGTGGAGGACTTGCCAGAGGGTATCCAGTTAATCGGGACAGTCGTTCACCGATACAGTAATCACGGGCGATATTTTGCTTTTGACCAAATTGCCAGTAAATTTCCTGACCGGCGGAATGAAAACTCAACGCTGAAAGCGGCGGATTTTTTCTTACGAACTGAACTAAATGTTTCACCTCTTTGGCCACCAACGGCTTTTCTCCTTTATAAAATTTGTACGATGGAGCATCAGGCGATGGTAACTCCGTCCATCCGGCAGCATATTGCCGATTTAAATCAATTCCAGCGCCATTCGCCTTCCACCGGGAAAAGTCAAAACTTCCTTCGTTCATGAGCCATAATTCAAAAAAAACATCCGGGGGAATTTTCCCTTGTTGAATATCGACGCCATCGGGATTGAGCATCGGAATGACAACGAGGGAGATTTGATCGAATACGGCGGGACTGTGCTTTCCTCGCCCCTTTCCCTCCCGGTACTCGTGTGCGTACTGTTCCGTGAGCATCATTAATAAATTCGCACTAATCCATTCCCGACCGTGATGGGCGCCGACGAGTAAAACGTATTCACTTCCTTTTCCAATCCGTATCGACCATAACGGCTTTCCGTATAAACTTGTCCCAATCGATTCAATGTGTAACAGGTCTCCAAATTCATGTTTCAGGCGTTCTAAATCCCGCTGGAGCTGCTCATAATCGTAAGGATCTCGCGGTTTGATTGAAGCCGTTACATATTGGTGCCGGAACAAGGAAAGCAAAAGTAAAAAAATAAGCAAACGATACCCATTCATTTTGTCCTCCATTATTGGTGTTAAGTAAATGCTTAATGTTCACCCAGCCAATGAGGTACAAAACTGTTTTTTTTACATACAAATATACTGGAAAATAAAAACCGTCTTCTTGGTCCACGCTGTAAAGTTTTTCAGTGAAAATTAACTTATTACCCGCATACACTACATGTAGCTCCTTAAAAGGAGGTTCGAAATGAACAAGGCAGATTACGACCGGGCGCTTTACTATACGTATCGTTCCGAGTGGGATAATTTACTCATATTGATGGTACGGACGAAGGACCAGATTTTATCGAAAAAAATTGAAAAATTTCTCCACGCTTACTATTTTCAAACCGACAACGCAGTCGTGAAAGAACAGCTCATGTCGCTACTTCATTATCTCGAACATGCCAATCAGCAGGCGATGCAATTGCAGGAACAAATTTTTCATTCGGTTTAAACGGGAAAAGACGGAAGAAACAAATGGACTTGCGCAAATTTTTGTGCAAGTTTTTTTATTGCCTGCAAAAAATAAGCCTGTCATTCCATGAGCAAATGCGCTGGACATGTGGTAAAATATTCTAAAAAATACATAGCTGGTGGGGGAAATAATGGTCAATCAATATCGGGATCATCTCTTTTTTTTAGGCTGGGCCGTTTCTATTATTGCCACTTTTGGAAGTTTATATTTTTCCGAAATCCGCCAATTTATTCCGTGTGAATTGTGCTGGTATCAACGCATCATGATGTATCCGCTCACTATTTTGCTCGGTGTGAGCTATGTACGTAAGGACTGGAAAATGAGTCTATATGCATGTATTTTCTCAGGAATCGGTGCTTGTGTTTCCACTTTCCATTATGCCTTACAAAAAGTCCCGGCTTTACAAGGCGTCGATTTTTGTGAAGGGATTGCATGTAGCGGCGCTTATATTAACTGGTTCGGCTTTATCACCATTCCCTTTTTAGCACTGATAGCCTTCATCATGATTTTTATTTTAAACCTGCTTGTCTGGAGAGAGGTAAAGGAGGAACTATAATGAAAAAAATCATCGCATTTTTAAGTGTCATCATCGTCTTATTTATTGCCATTTACGCTTTAACGGTCTACCAGCAAAATAAGAAATTGGCAAACAATCCTTATCCAAAGGATGATTTGCATCCGGAAACGATCGAACTTTTCGATGATCCGAATTACCAGAACTTGATCATGCCCGATGAACTAGCTGCAAGTTTAGAAAATGGTGGGACAGAAACGATTTACTTTTTCAGCCCGTTGTGCCAGTATTGCCGGGAAGTAACTCCAATCATTGTTCCCCTGGCTGAAGAATTAGGAATCGATTTAAAATTATTTAACACGCTTGAATTTCCTGATGAAGCCAAATCATATGAAATTACGGGAACACCTTCCCTCATCCATTTTGAAAACGGGGAAGAACACACGCGTTTTGAAGGGGCTGGCGCTGAAGAAGAATACCGGGAATGGTTTACATCTTTTCAATAAACATAAATAAAAAGGGGGTCTGCTCCCCTTTTATTTATGTACAAATACTGGCTTAAACGAGCCATTGATTTTGTCCTTTGCGAAATTCACTCAGCTCATTGAGCCAATGACTGTTCTTTTCCAAAAAAGATTCATAAGAAAACGGAAAATCAAACCCCAATCGCGTCAATCGTTCCGCATTTTTCATGAAAAGATGTTGATATTTTTCACTGGCGAGTACGTTCGCCTCAATGGTAAAAATAATCGTTTCCAGACTTGTAATAATTTGAAACGATTCCGGTAGCGTGCCATCCCGATCGTTTTTTTGCAATATATTTAAAAAATTCATCGTATAAAACTCATGAATCTGGTCATCGGTAAAATAATCAGGGAAAATTTTCGTATAAAAATAATCCACAAGATAATGAATTTTATCCATTTGTTCCTGTGTTTCTGCGTATACTGTTTTCACAAAAACCCCACCTAACACAACGATTTATTCGTAAAATGATATTACATTAAACATATCATAATTTTATGCATCAGGAACCTGGTAACTGAAGGTAAGACAGGCAATTCATAACAAATTTACAGAAAACAGGGTGATTTCTTTGCTGCAAACTGATCGAAACAAAAAAGAACTCGTGATATCCGTTCCTGAAAGCTGGGGAGGATTAACGATTGAACAGTTATTGCGAAACGTTTGGCAATTGCCGAAAAAAATGGTCCATCAATATCGCATGGAAAAATCGATCCGTATCAATAAAAAACCGGCCTCCTTTCAAACGATCATCGAAAAAGGAGACCGGCTCACTATTCCCGTATCCATAGAAAACGAGTCGAAAATCGATCCTACTGATCTTGACATCCCTATTTTATACGAAGATGAACATATTCTTATCGCGAACAAACCGGCCAATATGGCCACCCACCCGAATGAACCCGGTGATCGCAACACCTTGCTGAACGGGATTGTGCACTACTTGATAAAAAAGGGCGAGGCGCCTTATATCCAGCACGTCCACCGGCTCGATAAAGATACGACAGGAGCAATCCTCCTCGCCAAACATCCTTTAGCGAAGAGTCTGTTTGACCGGTTGCTTAACGAGCGTAAGGTGGAACGGATGTACACCGCATTAGTCACCGGAAGACTTCAGAAGAAAACCGGTACGATTGATGCTAATATTGGCCGTGACCGGCATCACGGAACGAGAAGACGGGTGTCGAAAACAGGTAAAGAAGCGATTACCCATTATCAAGTAATCGGTTTTGATCCCGAGCGGAATTTGACACAAGTTTTATGCAAATTAGAGACCGGACGGACTCATCAAATTCGTGTTCATTTTGCCCATATCGGCCATCCTTTAGCAGGAGATACTCTCTACGGCGGAAAACCGATTTTTCCCCGGCAGGCTTTACACGCAAAATACCTATCCTTCAAACATCCGATAACGTTAGAAAAAATTCAAGTGGAAGCGCCCTATTTAGACCATCCGCCTATTTTTCTTGATCAGTAACGGCCTTATTAAGCGTTTTAACTATTCTTTTCGAACGTATCCGGATCGCGGCCAAAGCGTTTATTTTCATTGAGGGCATCGATTTTTTCCATATCTTCAGCACTCAATTCAAAATCGAAAATATCGGCATTTTCCCTAATCCGCTCCGGATTCGTTGATTTCGGAATGACAATAATATCGTTTTGCACATGCCAGCGCAAAATCACTTGGGCCACAGACTTCCCATATTTCTTCCCGATTTCCGCTAGTACGGGATGGTTTAACAGTCTTCCCTGTCCAAGCGGACCCCATGCCTGCACCGCGATATCGTGCTGTTTACAAAATTCTCGCAACTCTTTTTGAGCGAGCAGCGGATGGAGCTCCACCTGGTTGATGACCGGCTTTTCTTCAAAATGTTCCATAATATCTTTTAGGTGATGAATTTGGAAGTTGCTGACGCCAATCGCCCGGACACGTCCCTCTTTATATAACGTCTCCAAGGCCCGCCACGTCTCTAAATATTTTTCTCTTCCCATGACTGCCCAGTGGATCAGGTACAAATCAACATATTCAAGACCGAGCTTTTTCAGGCTTGTCTCAAACGCCCGTAACGTGGCATCATAGCCTTGATCGGTATTCCAGACCTTGGTCGTTACGAAAATTTCTTCCCGGGGAATCCCGCTTTCTCTAATGGCCTGGCCCACTCCGGCTTCGTTTTCATACAGAGCTGCCGTATCGATAGCCCGATAGCCTACCTCTAAAGCGGTTTTTACTGTATTGACGATAACCTCTCCATCCGGCACTTTATACGTACCCAGACCGAAGTACGGCATTTTCACCCCGTTATGAAGTGTTACCGTACATTGCAAAGATTTTGCCATTCCCTTCGCCTCCTGGAACTTAATCTTTCTACGTTTAATCTTAACATTTTCTGTAATTTATTTAAAAATATCTAAAGAAAATGCTGAAGAATAAATTCGCGCTATTTAAAAATGAAAGCAGAACTTTCCCTTTGCGTTAAACTAAAAAGATATCTCCCCCATCACGAGAGAGATATCCTGCAATAATTATTGTTTGATTTCGATTTTTAATAATGCTTTTTTGTCAATTTTCCCTACAGGGGTTTTCGGAATCTGCTGTAAAAAAATAAATGATTTCGGAATTTTATAAGAAGCGATTTTCCCTTCACAATACTGGCGCAGTTCGTTTTCTGTCACAGCCTTGCCCTCTTTTATTGATAAAAAGGACGTCACCTTTTCGCCCCATTTTTCATCCGGCACACCAACGACTGCCACTTCATTAACGGCCGGGTGCGATGCCAGCACTTGTTCAATTTCCAGGGGAAATACATTTTCACCCCCAGAAATGATCATATCTTTCTTGCGGCCGACGATGTAAAAATAGCCTTCTTCATCATACTTTGCCAAATCCCCTGTACACAGCCATCCGTCTTTAAAAGCCGCTTTCGTAGCTGCTTCATTTTGCCAATAACCGGAAAAACAGTGATTGCCGCGGATCAGCAGTTCACCGACTTCATTCGGTCCGGCCTTTTCACCGGTAAAAGTGACAATTTTTACTTCATTAAATATCATCGGTCTGCCAACGGAACCCCTTTTTCGCATCGCAACTTCAGGAGAAATGTAAAAATTGTTCGGCCCGGCTTCGGTTAATCCGTATCCTTCTTTAAAAGGTATGCCTTTTGCAATAAATTTCTCATAAATCGTTAATGGACACGGTGCCCCGCCGGATAAAAAGACCTTCATCGTGGGAAAATCCATCTCCTGAAACTCTTTTGTTTGTTGCATCAAATGGTACATCGTCGGCACGAACAATGCGATCGTACATTTGTATTCGTTTAATAGGGTCAGCGCCTTTCCCGGATCAAAATCATTGGCAATGACGACCGTTCCCCCATTCATGAGAATCGGCATACAAAGGGCATTGATCCCGCCGGTATGGAAAAGTGGCATATAATTGAGTGTAATTTCGTCCGGAGTGAGTCCCCAGCTGATGATTGTATTGTAAGCATTCCAATCGACGGCACGATGGGAAAGCACGACTCCTTTCGGCCGTCCCGTAGTTCCACCCGTATAAATAATCAGCCACGGTTCACTTTCATTGATGGGAACCGGGACGTGATCTGCTGAAAGTGTATCGATTTCCAGCTCTTGCAATGAAAACGATCTGAACGTTGTCTCCTCAAGATTTTTTATTGTATGGAAAAATCGCTCATGATAAAGCAAAATCTTCGGTGAACAGTCATTTAAAATATATTGTAATTCCTCACTGGTCAGGCGCCAGTTTAACGGAACGAAGATCGCACCGATTTTCCCGCAGGCAAAGATAATTTCAAATACTTCATTTTGGTTGTAGGTTAAAAGCGCGATGCGGTCCCCTTTGTGGACATGATGTTTCTGAAAAAATCGCGCCCAGCGACTGGCCCGGGCATTTAATTCTTCATAGGAAAGTTTCCGGCCGTTTTCTATATCGATTAATGCGGTTTTTGTTGGCGATAATCTGGCTCTTGCGGAAATCCAATCCACTTTTTAACTCCCCCTTACTCTTTCCTATCATCTTATAAGGAAAGAGTAACAAAGAAGTTACAGCGGAATTGAAATGAAAAATGATGAATGAATGGGTATTTCGTAGTGCGGGACCGGGCAATCTTCTTCCTGGCTCCAGTTTTTCTAGCATATTGCATGCGGAAAACTTTTACACGCAGTTTTTCTTCTATAAATTGTTTATTCGGATATCTTTTTCTATCCAGAAAAACAGAAAAAAGTAGATGAAAAAATCTCATCTACTTTTACATGATGATTCCACCATCGACATGGAGAACGGCGCCATTTATATAGTCACCTTCAGGAGAGGCGAGAAACAGGTACACATGAGCCACATCCTCCGGCCGACCGAGCCGTCCTAAAGGAATCATGTTTTTCATTCTCGCAATGATTTCTTCCGGCATTGTTTTTACCATTTCGGTTTCGATAAAACCCGGTACGACCGCATTGACCCGAATTCCCTTTCGCCCCAATTCCTTGGCCCATGTTTTTGTCATGCCGATCACCGCCGCTTTGGAAGCCGCATAGTTTGTCTGGCCGATATTTCCATAGACTCCCGATACGGAAGATGTATTGATGATCCTTCCTTTTCCTTGCTGGATCATCATTGGTGCGACAGCTTTTGTACAATTAAAAACACCGGTTATGTTCACATCGAGTACTTGCTGGAATTGTTCGCCGCCCATCTTCGTTAACATGGCATCTCGCGTAATCCCCGCATTATTGATTAAAATATCAATTTTGCCGAATTTTTCCGCAACCTCCCGGGCCAACTTTTCCGTATCTTTGAAGCTAGCAACATCCACCGGATAAAACATAACCGGATAACCAGCTTCTTTTAATTGTTTCTCTTTCGCTACCCCTTCTTCTTCATTAAAATCGGCCATGATCACGGTCGCCCCTTCTTCGAGAAACCGTTTTGTTGCGGCAAAGCCAATGCCTCCGACCGCTCCGGTGATAATCGCTACTTGATTTTGTAACCGCATCGATTTCTTCCCCCGCCTTTTACAAAATCTCCTCTAACACCTTTAGTAATTGATCCAAATCATCAATTAGTGGTGAATGCCCGCAATCTTTTAATTCAATAAATGTTGCGTGTTCCCCTAAATCCGCCATGATTTCTTCCTGCATCGGTCGGGTCACGACATAGTCCCTGTCCCCATGCAGGATATAAACCGGAATTTGAATATCTTTCGCTTGATTTGTCCCCTCAACGAGACCATTATGAACAGCACTAATATTGAACGTATTTAAAGCATGGTACACATCCGCCAAGTTCCGCTGTGTCCGCATATCATCAATATACCGTTCATACTGCTCGGGTTCCGGTTGCTTATGCGTATAAATCAATGAATTCCAGACCCCTTTTAAAAATTCACGATCATTATTGTCATAAGCCGCTTGAAACGGAATCGTTTTCCCTTTATCCTGTTCAATTTCTTCTAACGTTTTCAAGCGATTTTCCAGATCAATCGTGCCATCTTCTTTTGAGCCATAATAAGGATATCCCCGGGTCGATGCGGAAGCAAGCAAGACAAGTTTCTGGCAATAGCCTGGATAATCGGCGGCAAACTGCATACCAACGGCACCACCAGTAGACCAGCCGATGAGGGCGAAATCCTTCAAGCCGATCGCATCAACGAACAGCTTGACATCTGAAGCGAAATCTTTAATAGAGGTAATCCGCTTGTTATAGGTAGAACCACCAAAGCCACGTAAATCGACTGCATACAGTTTATAGCGAGCATCCATTTTCTCCATGAGCACATCCCAGTGCAAGGAGGAAGTCATATTGCCGTGTACTAATAATACCGGCTGTTCTCCTCCTTCCCGCTCCCGATAAGTTAACGTTTCGTCATTTGGCAAGTTAACTTTTTTAAAAGCAATCATCCAACCACCCCTTTGTCTATTTTATTAACTGAATATCCTTGTGAAATGCTAAAAAATAATGAATTTCCCTGTTCATCCCCTTATCGCCCGGCTAAAGATTTCCCCAGCGTAGTACGCTAGCCCCCCAGGCGTAGCCGATTCCGGCACTCACGAGAACGACGATATCTCCATTCTTTAATTTTCCTTGCTGCTGGGCCAGCTCTAACGATAAAATTTGATCGATCTGTCCGATATGGCCGTACTCCTCCAGATAGATCGACTGTTCTTCCGCCAGCCCCAGCTCACGTAAAACGTATTCATGGGCTGAGCGCTTCATATGGAGAATGGCAAGATAATCAATGTCTTTTTCTTCATAGCCACTTTTTGCCAGCGCTTCGCGGATAACGAGCAGAAAGTAGTCCATTGATTTTTGATCGAGTCGCTGCTTCATCCCTTCCGGATCGGGAACATCGAGACGAAACAATCCCTCATCTAGCAGTTCCCCTGTTAAGGGCCGCTTCGTTCCTCCCACCGGAACAATCACATCTTCCGAAAAGGAACCGTCTGTGATAACAACACTTTCCAGCAGTTCGTTTTTCTTCAATCCTTTTTGTAAAAGGATCGCCCCACCCCCTGCACCGAGGTTGAACATGAAACGGGAGCGACTGTTCCGGTAATCGATCAAGTCCACATTGCGATAACCGCCAGCCAATAAAACCGTCTCGATGTGCGGATTGGCAATCATCATGCTTTTCGCTACTTTTAACGCCATGATGGTCGTGCCGCAGCGTAGCGCCATATCAAAACCAAAGGCCCGGTATGCGCCAATTTCTTCTTGCATTTTAATCGCAGCCGTCCACAGCGGATATTCTTTATGCTCTTCACCGATATAAATCACAAGATCAATTTTTTTCGGGTCGATCCGGGCTTTTTCGATTGCCTGTTTTGCCGCCCGGATGCCCATCTGGACGGTATGATCATCTGGACCGGGAATTCTTTTTTTCTTAATTCCCATCTTATTTTCGACGATATCGACGGGAATTCCTGTCTTTTCTGCCACATCTCTACTTGTCATAACATGCTCGGGCAAATAAATCCCCGTACTCAACATGCCGATAGCCACTGAGCCACCTCCGTTATCCGGCTATTTTTTCATCCTGCGGTAGATGTTTTTTCATCTTTCGTCTGAAAATAAACTTTTGACGAAAGAAGCCGACAATCCCTTGTGGGAAGAAAATCACAACCAGAATGTAGACGGTTCCGAAAAAGATAATCCACCGTTCAAAAATCGGATGAACATCCGCAAGTGAAGTTAACCACTGATGGGCAAATTCAATAAAACCCGCGCCGATAATCGGACCTATTAACGTTCCAACTCCCCCGACGATGGTCATCAACAGGGCATCGAGCGTTGTATTCAAAGAAAACACGCTCGTATTGACGAATCGTAACGAGATGCCGTATAAAGAACCGCTAACCGTGGCGATGACGCCGCTGACAACGGTAGCGATTACTTTATAATAAAGGGGATTCAGACCAAAGGAATCGGCCCGCTGTTCGTTCTCCCGAATCGCGACAAAAACCGTACCGAGGGGCGAGTGGGTGAATCGTTTTAAAAGAAAAAAAGACAGCTAGCATCAAAAAGAGACAGATGAAGTAAAAATTGGTCCGATCCTGTAACAATTCCGGGACTCTAAACGTGAAGCCGTCATTCCCTAATGTTAACGAGCGCCATTTTTCCGCAACGACTAAAAATAAGTTCGCTAAAGCGAGGGTCAGCATAGCGTAATACGTACTTTTGAGCCTCAAGGTTAACAAGCCGACGATTAAACTTATGATAAAAGATAGGGTAATTGCAACAAGGATGGATAAGGAAAAGGAAACAAGATTCGAGTCAAGTTTTTGCAAAAAAATCCCCGTGGTGTATGCACCGATACCGAAAAACATCGCATGACCGAAAGAAACGATTCCGGTATATCCGAGCAAAATATCATAGCTCATCGCGAAAATGGCGAAAATAAATATTTGCGTCAATGTGATTAACAAAGAACGGGATTCAATCATAAACGGTAAAATAAGCAAAATTCCTCCAGCAAACAACATGATGCGGTTCGTCCAATCCGCACGGACTTTCATCGCCTCACCTCCCCGCTATACATTTATCTTTGAAAAAGTCCTTCGGGTTTGAGCATCAATACGACAAGCATGATCAACATATTCGCCGCAAGAGACAATTCCGGAACGAAAAATGCCATAAAAGATCCCGTCAATCCGACGATAATGCTTGCAAGCATTGAACCGGAAAAGCTTCCTAAGCCGCCGATAACGACGACAATAAAAGCGAGTATGGCAAATTCCATCCCCATCTCTGCATAAATGACTCCTGAATACGGGCCTAATAGCGCACCACCTAGCGCCGCCATCGCCGAACCAACCATGAAGACGTAGAGGAAAATTCTTTTAATATTGATGCCCAGCGACTGGACCATCTCCTGATTCATAACACCGGCCCGTACAATCAGGCCGATACGGGTCTTTTTTAAAATGAGCTGGACTATTGTAAACACGAGAAGTCCGGTGAAAATAATAAAGACACGATATTTAATAATGATGACATCACCGAGCAGCCAGCTCCCGGTCAAAAGATCGGGGGTTTTCGCCTGCAACTGGTTCGGTCCCCAAAAGACCTTGAGCATTTCCGATAAAACGAGCATTAACCCCAGTGTGATCAAAATTTGCTGGGTGTGATTTCCGTAAACCGGCTTGATGATGAATCGTTCCGTCAAAGCACCGAGTAAGAGACCGGCAATCATGGCAGCAATCAGGGATGCAAGGAAACTGCCGGATAAAGAAAAGAACCAGACGCCCACGTAAGCACCCCAGGCGAAAAACGCACCGTGGGAAAAATTCAACACATCCATCAAACCGAATATTAACGTGAGGCCCGCCGCTAACAAAAAGATGAGCATACCGGTGGCAAACCCGTTGATAATCAAATTGAGAATTTGCTCCAAAGAGGAAGCCCTCCCTTCTCAAGCGATTCCTAAATATTTCCGCTTCATAAATTCATCGCCAATTAAATCTTTCATGGATCCCGAGGCAACGGTTTTTCCATCATCGATAATCGAAAAACGATTACCGATGGAACTGGCCATGAAGAAGTTTTGTTCCACAAGGACAATCGTCGTTTCCTCTTTCATTTCATCGATAAAATTCATCACTTTTTCTACGATAATGGGGGCCAATCCTTTACTCGGTTCATCAATTAACAACAGCTCGTTGTCATTTAAATAGCTTCTGGCGATCGATAGCATCTGTTTTTGCCCGCCGCTTAAGTGACCCGATTCTTTTTTCCAGTATTTTTTCAAATCCGGAAATAACCGCAATACGGTCTCTAATTTCTTTTGTGTGCGATCATCTTGTTTTTTCATCGCCACTTTTAAATTTTCCTCGACCGTCAGACCACTAAACAACCCTTGATTTTCCGGGACATAACCGATGCCCCGGTTGGCAATTTGAAACGTCTCCATCCCTTGAATGTTCTCACCTTTAAATGTAATCGTGCCGGTGCGCGGTGGATTCAACCCCATAATGCTTCGCAATGTCGTCGTTTTACCGGCACCGTTTCGCCCCAATAAAACGGTGACTTCTCCTTTTCTTGCTGTAAAGGAAACACCCTGGAGAATATGGTACTGACCGATATACGTATGAATGTTGTTTACTTCAAGCAAGTTTTCCATCGTACAGCCCTCCTAAATAGGCCGTCTGGACCGTTTCATTTTCCATAATTTCTTCCGGGGTTCCTTCGGCAAGGAAACCGCCATTGTACAACACCATGACCGAATCGGATAAATGCAAAATCAAGTCCATTTTATGTTCAATTAATAGAATCGTTTTATTGTTTTCTTCCTTGATTTTTTCAATCACTTCCAGAATCGCCGGTACTTCATCGACAGACATTCCGGCGGTTGGTTCGTCAAGAAGTAACAGTTCGGTCTCCAGGGCTAAAATGCATGCAATCTCGAGTTTCCGCTGATCACCGTGAGACAAATTTTTCGCTAACTGGTCCGCCTTTTTATCTAATAAAGTCAGCCGCAAAATATCCCATGTTTTGTTTATAACCGCCTTGTATTGATAAAATGATTTAATCATTTGGTAGCGTATGCCCATTTGCGATTGCACGGCAAGACGTACATTTTCAAATACTGTTAAGTTTGGGAACACATTCGTAATTTGAAA
Organism: uncultured Bacillaceae bacterium; assembly: GCA_937951955.1. Taxonomy (GTDB): domain Bacteria; phylum Bacillota; class Bacilli; order Bacillales; family Caldibacillaceae; genus CALGAD01. The sequence continues at coordinate 24,570 of CALGAD010000037.1, read as the reverse complement.
AGAGCGTCCAATCCCCTTTCGCGTTCGCATGTAGGAAGGGAGGTGGGTAATATCCTCTCCCTTAAACAAAATTTTCCCTTTATTCGGTTTTAATTGACCGCTCAGCAAATTGAATAAGGTCGTTTTCCCCGCACCATTCGGACCGATAATCGATTTAAATTCTTTTTCATACACCGTCAAATTCACGTGGTCGACGGCCGTTTGGCCGCCGAAACGCACCGTTAAATCATAGGCTTCAAGAATCGGTTTATTCATCGCACCCGCCTCTTTTCTGGTCATTGTCATTAAAGAAAGGATTGGCTCATTTAAATGGCTGTCATCGCCACCGCACGCTTATTGATTCATGATGGGCGGTTCGGTTTCCTCCGGAGAGAGTTCCCGAATTAACGTCGGTACTGGATACGGTACTCCTTCCCTTTTTTCCAGGCGAATGGCGTATAACGTTTGCAATGCCTGATGGTCTTCCGGACGGAATGTCATCGTACCTTTCGGTGTTTCAAAACTCATGCCTTCCATTGTTTCAATGAGCTTTTGCGCATCTGTATCTCCATCTGTTTTCTTCAAGGCTTCGACAATGGCGATCGCCGCACTCATCCCACCCGGTGTGAATAGATCCGGAACTTCGCCGTCATACCGCTTTTTATGTTCTTCCACAAGCCAATCATTGATTTTATTATCCGGCAATTCATGATAATAGACGGTAAACCCTTCCATGCCGACAAGTGGCTCCATGATTGACAGGGCCGGAATATCCGGTGCTCCGGTAGAAATTTTGATTCCCTGTTCTTGAACTTGCATATCCGCTAACTGGTTCCAGGGAGAATTTGCCCCCGCCCAGACGACAAATAAGTAGTCCGGCTTGGCATTGATGATTTTTTGGATATGAGCAGTGAAATCTGTTGCTTGCGGATCTGCATATTCTTCCAGGATAATCTCCGCCCCTAATTTTTCCGCAGCAGCTTTAAAAGCAGCAACCCCATCCCAACCGAAGGAATAATCCGGAGCAAAGGTTGCGATTTTTACCCCTTCGCCGGCAATAGCTTGCGCGGCGGCGATCGCATCTTGGGAGGAGTTACGGGCGGTCCGGAAAATGTACGGATTAAATTCTGAACCGGTAATACTGTCCGCTGCAGCTGGCTCGACGATCATAATCCTTTCATACTCCTCCGCAAGAGGAAGCACAGCGATTGTATCGGCTGAGCTCGAAGATCCAACAAGGAAATCAACCTGATCCTCCTCCAGCAGTTTTGTCGCCTTTTCAACAGCAACTTCCGCTAAAGTTTCCGTATCTTCATAAATGACTTCAATTTTTTTCCCGGCAACTTCCCACGTTCCATCTGTCGCATATTCGATTCCAAGTTCAAACCCCTGGGTTGTTTGTTTTCCGTAAGACTCCAGTGCTCCCGTCAAGGATGCGAGAACCCCGATTTTAACAACTTCTTGCTCACCCTGTTCTTCTCCATTTCCATTCCCCGCTGTGGAACTTGTTTGTTCTGCCTGTTCTCCTCCTGAATTACAGGCAGTGACAAAAAAGATGAAAGCAATGAAAAGTGCAAACAGAATACCGAAACGCCTTTTCCTGTTCATTCAACGTTCCCCCTTTATTCAATGCTCATTGAGTACATCTATCCTATCCCGGGCAAGTTACAGCACGGTTACAAATGGAAACGGAGGATGAATTCGCCGGACATTTCTACTAAACGAATTACAAAATTCTGTTTTTTCTAAAAAATAAGGAATATAATAGAAAGAGAGACAATTTTCCACTGTTCCACCGTCAAGGGGGAAGTCGTTATGCTAACGAATCATATTATTGAAACGAAATTAAAACCACCAATGATCAAAGAGCACTATATCCGGCGTGCCAGTGTCATGAAAAATTTGCAAAAGATGACCGAATACCCGCTCACCCTGCTTCATTCCGGGGCTGGTTTTGGTAAAAGTACCGCTCTGAGCCTTTATATGTATGACTATCACCCGAACTATTGCTGGTACTCCATTACCTCCGGTGACGATGATCTCGTCCCGTTTATTCGATACATTATTTATGCCATCCGGACAAGGTATCCCTCGTTTGGCGCTAGCCTATTAAATGATCTCGAAAATATGAAAAAATATTTTCGCGATGAGGAAATCGGTCTCTTAAACTCTCTATTTATAAATGAACTCACCTCAATACGAGAAAAAACAATCCTCGTCATCGATGATTACCATCTTGTCGATCATTCCTTTGCGATCAACCGCTGGCTGGAAAATCTGATCGAAAATCTCCCCGCCAATATCCATCTTGTCCTTTCCAGCCGCATGAAGCCGCGCTGGCAAAATTTGTTGAAATGGAAAGTTACCGGAAAATTACTGGAAATTGATGAAAAACAGCTCGCCTTATCCCTAGAAGATGTGGAAGTACTCTTTACCGATTACTACGGCGTGAACCTTGCCGGCAAACAATTAAAGCAAATTCATGAGCTGACAGAAGGGTGGATTATTGCGATCAGCCTCATCGGTGAACAGTTACAAAGGGGAGCCAGTTTGCAAAATATCCTGAAGCTACATCATTCCTCCATCAACGATTTGTTCGAATACCTGGCGATGGAAGTATTTTCAACCCAAACGCCCCTCGTGCAAAGTTTTATCGAACAAGTTGCTGTATTGGAGGAAATCACCCCTGCCCTTTGTGACCAAATTCTAGGGATTCAAGGTTCAGAAGGGATATTAGAGCGATTATTGTCGCAAAATGCTTTTATTTATAAACTCGATGGAACGAATGAATATCGCTTTCACGCATTATTTAAAACAGCGATCGAAAGAAAAGTAAAAGAAGAAAAGAGTGATTTTTATCGGGCATTAAATCAGCGCATTGCAGAAGTTTATGTAAACAATGGACAAATTGAACGGGCCATTTTTCATTATCAAAAAGCAGAAGATGACGAAGCCGTTGCCCATTTACTGAGCCATTATGCGGAGCAAATATTGCTCGACGGGAAACTTGAAAGTTTAATGGATAGTTTAAAATGCCTGCCCGATGCCATTAAAGATCGATTTCCTTCCCTCTGGTTTTACGAAGGGGAAGTTTTACGATATATGGCGTACTATGAAAAGGCGAAACAATGTTATGAACATTTAATTGATCTTTGTCAAGAATCCGGGGATGTACATTTACTGGCAAAAGCGTACGAAGGCATAGCGAAAATATTTTTAGATACGATCCAGCCCTACCGTGCGGAAAATTATTTGCGTTTAGCCATCGAAACAACAGAAAAACGTCTGGGCCAATCCCATCCCGATACAAAAAGGCTTTATATCTTTATGGCGGAAAACTTGATTAATTTAGGACAGGCAAAACTAGCCGAAAAGTGGATACAAAAGGGGAAGTTAACAGAATCTCAACTAATGATGAATAACCTCGATGCCCGGCTATGCTTGCGCACGGGCAAACTCCATAAGTCAAGAAAAATTTTGGAAAAGCGACTAGAAGAGGACAACTCTTTACCCCAAACCCATCGGGAAACCGCTGTCCTGCTTTCCTATATCAATGCCTGTCTTGGACTTGCCGAAGAAGCAAAAGCACTTGCACAAAAAGGGATTGAACACGGGCTTAAATATAAAAACTCGTTCCTGGAAGCCTGCGGATGGATGCGGCTCGGCAATGCTCATCAACTTTTAGCGACATATGCGGACAATATAACGGAGCAATGTTATGTCACCGCGCTGGAAATCATGGAAAGAATTGATGTTCCTCGTGGCAAGGCTGAACCTTACATGGGACTCAGTTTGCTGTACAGTAAGATGGGAAAATATGAACAGGCGAAAGAATATGCGCAACTGGCCCTTTATGAGACCGAAAAAGTTCACGACACGTGGCTTTCGACATACATTCGCCTGGGGTTAGCGATCGTTCATTATTTTCACGGTGCGGACGATGAAGCACTCAAGATTTTTTCATATTGCGAAAAAAAATTTAAAGAAATCGGCGATCCTTATGGCTATACCGTTTGTTGCCTATGGCAAGCCCATCTTTTCTATCGCGAAGGAAATTGGCAGCGATTTCAAGAGGCCATGACCATCTTCCTACAAGAACTCCAAATCGGCGACTATGAATTCTTACTGACGAAAAAAACTTTGTTCGGTCCGCGCGACTTGCAAAGCTGTTTACCATTGTTGTTAAAGGCGAAAGACATGGCGATCCATTTGTCTTATTTGCATCGTTTACTGGAAAGATTAGGGTACGATAATCTCGATTCCCATCCCGGCTATACGGTGAAGGTGACGACTTTCGGCACCTTTACCGTCTTCCTCGGCAGCCGTCCTGTAACGGATAAAGAATGGCAGCGGATTAAGGCGAAAGAATTGTTTCAATTTCTCCTCGTCTATCGGGAGCAATGGTGGACGAGGGAAGAAATTTACGAACAATTATGGCCGGATGTGCCAGAAAAAAGTGCCGAACAGGAATTTAAAGTGATCATGAACGCCTTGAACAAAACGTTAGAGCCGAAGCGTAAAGCCCGCTCCACTCCGTTTTTTATCATGCGTGAAGGAAATAAATACCGAATCAATCCACAAGCGGCGATTGAAATCGACTATATCGATTTTGAACAGTGGATTCATCAAGGTCTTCAGGAGAAGGACGTTGAGAAGGCGAAATCGCTACTTTTACGGGGAATTCATCTTTATAAAGGAGATTTTTTACCGGAGTTAGCCAATCATCTACACATCAGTGCCAAACGGGACCAATACCGGCAACTCTTTCTACGAGGTGCAGAACGGCTGGCGCAAATTCACGTGCAGCAAAGTCGGTTTGATGTGGCGATCCGCTGGTGCGAGCGCATCTTAGAAATCGACCGTACGTGGGAAGAAAGTTACCGTTTATTAATGTATTGCTATTACCAGAAAAACAACCGCCCCCTCGCACTTAAATATTATCATCTGTGCTCGTCCATTTTAAAAGAGGAACTAGGCGTCGAACCGATGGATGCAACAAAACAAATGTATGATATGATAATGGAAGCGGATAAACTGGAATTATAGCTGTCCCCGTACGTGTTTTTGCAAGTTCATTCCACAGATTGGTAGATTCCCCTCTTTCCTGCCGGGGACAGCTGGCTTCTTTGTATGCGAACGCGCTTCCTTTCATTTTCCATCCACTGCTTTTATTTTCTTCATCCACCGACTATAATTAAAGAAATCAGGATTGTTCATTCCTGCTCTGAAAGCCAGGAATTTTTTATTTTTATTCACTGTAAACCGCGATTCCGTGCACCTTAAAATTCATTGTTTAATAGATGGAAAAATCTTCAAAAGGGGGATGAGCCCAAGCTTATGAAATTAATAATTGCCGAAAAACCTGACCAGGCGCGAACACTCGCCTCCATTTTTCAGACGAAAACACGAAAAGGATACATTGAAATCTTACCGAACGATCTCTTTCCGAATGGTGCTTATATGACCTGGGCAATTGGTCATCTTGCTGAACTGGCTCCCCCGGAAAAATATAATCCTGCATGGAAGCAATGGACCCTCTCTGCATTGCCGATCCTGCCAGATAAATTCCAGCTGGAAGTGATGAAAGATAAGCGTGAACAGTTTCAAGTCATCCAAAAACTTGTGAATGACCCGAAAGTAACGGAGATTATCCATGCCGGTGATGCCGGGCGTGAAGGGGAATTAATCATTCGCAACATTCTCCGTTTAACAAAGGCAAAACAGCCGATGAAACGATTATGGATTTCCTCGCTAACCCCGAATGCGATTAAAAATGGATTTCGCAATCTATTAAATGAACCGGAAACTCGTAATCTCTTTTATGAAGCGTATACGCGGGCCTGTGCCGATTGGATTGTCGGTATTAATGCTTCCCGGCTTTATACACTTCTTTTACGCAACCATGGCTTTTCCGACGTGTTTTCCGTCGGGCGTGTGCAAACACCGACACTCGCCCTTATCGTCAAACGCGAATATGAAATCGAACGGTTCCAACCGGAACCTTTCTGGGAAGTATTTGCTGACTTTTCCATTAACGGAAAAAGTTACCGGGGCAAGTGGTTCCTGGAAGGTGGCGACTCCCGCATAAAGGAAAAGCAAATGGCTGAAAAAATCGCGCAATTTTGTCTCAATAAACCGGCAGAAATCGCGGCAGTAAAAACGGAAAAGAAAGAATATAATCCGCCTTTACTTTACAACTTGTCCGCCTTGCAAGCCGATGCCAACCGCCGGTATAAGTTTTCACCGAAGAAAACGTTAGATGTGTTACAAAGCCTGTATCAAAAGGGAATCATCTCTTATCCACGCTCGGATTCCCGCTATATTACCGATGGTGAAGCAGAAACTCTGCCAGAGATTTTACAAAAACTAGCGAAAATCCCGGACTTTTCCCAATACTTCCCGCTACCTGTTCAAACCTTGAAAGGGAATCGGCGTTATGTCAATGAGAAAAAAGTAACCGATCACTATGCGATCATCCCGACCGAACAAGTTCCGAAGCTGGAAAGTTTGAGCGGTGATGAACGAAAGCTGTATGCAATGATTGTAAATAGCGTGATTGCTGCCCACTATCCGAAAGCCGTCTATGAGTATACAACGATTACAACAAAAGTCGCCGATCGGGCCCTCTTTATTTCCAGGGGAAAAGTTCAATTAGAAGAAGGGTTCCGAAAAGTCCTTCCTGAAAAAAGTGAAAAAGATATGATCCTACCGAAACTGGAACAGGGTGAACAAGGAGTCGTGGTGAAGACTGAAACGAAAGAAAGTCAAACCCAGCCCCCGAAACGATATACGGAAGGGCAGTTAATCACCTTGATGAAAACAGCCGGTAAGTTTGTCGAAGATAAAGAGCTGGAAAAAGTTTTAACGGAAACGGAAGGTTTGGGAACAGAAGCGACACGGGCTAATATCATCACGATGCTGAAACAAAGAAAATATATTGAGGTGAAGAAAAACCTGGTCTATGCTACTGCAAAAGCAAAAATCATTATCCAAACGATTGGCGAGGAACTTCTTGCTTCACCGGAAATGACGGCCAAGTGGGAAAAGCGCCTCAAAGAAATCTCCGAAGGGAAGGCTGTACCGAAACAGTTTATGGAACAAACGAACCGGATGATCCAGCATCTTGTGGAAAAAACAAAGAAAAATGCAGCAAATTGGTCATTTAATGAAGAATTGAAAGAAAACTTCGTCCCGGGGCAAATGAAGAAAAAATCCGTCCGAACCCTCGGTTCCTGTAAAATTTGTGATGGGAAAGTTGTGGATAAAGGCTCTTTTTATGGCTGCACCCATTATCAAAAAAACGGCTGCACATTTACAATTTCCAAAACAATTCTTGGTAAAAAAATCCCGCAAACACAAATCCGAAAATTATTAAAAGAAGGCCAGACCGATTCAATCGATGGTTTTAAAAGTAAAGAGAAAACGTTTCGTGCCAAATTAGCCTGGAATGATCGAGAAAAGAAAATTACCTTTCTCTTTCAATAAAAAAACGAAGGTAGAAAAGAAGCATCGTTCTCCTACCTTCGTTTTTTCTCATCACGGGGAATGGACAAGTTCTTAATCTAAAAATTTCACGCACACCGGTTCGGGAACTTCAATATCTGATTGAAGCACGGTTAAACGGCCCGTTTCTTGATCGCGTTTATACAGCACAAGATTATGGGAGCGTTCGTTGGCGCAGATGACATATTGTTCTGTAGGATCGAGGACAAAATCCCGCGGCCAGTTCCCTTCTGTGGAAAAGTAGTCAACGAGCTCTACCTTGCCAGAACTTTCGTCAATCCGGAATGCGGCAATACTGTTATGACCGCGATTGGAAACATATACAAAGCGGCCATCTTTCGTCACGTGAATCGCTGCTCCCTGACTATTCTCTGTAAATTCTGCGGGGATTGTCGAGATATACTGCAATTCTGTAAAGCGACCTGTTTCTTCGTCATAGGCGAGAACAATCATTTCGTTACTTAATTCCGTCATGACATAAGCGAAGCGACCATTCGGATGGAAAGCGATATGACGCGGGCCGGATCCCGGTTGCACAGAAAGGCTGGCAACTTTTTGCAACTCGCCATTTCGGGAGGAATATGTAACGATCTGGTCGGTCCCTAAATCGACAACGATGACATATTTGCCATCCGGTGTAAAGCCGGAAAAATGAACATGCGGTTTTTCCTGGCGTTCTTTATTCGGACCACTTCCTTCATGCTGGATGAAAGATGAACGTGGCTGAAGGCTGCCATCTTCATTTACTAAATGGGCTTCGACCGTACCGCGGTGATAGTAAGAAGCAACGACGAGATCACCTGCTTTATTTGCCTCCACATAACACGGGGATGTTCCCTCCGTGAGAGCCTGATTCATTCGTTCCAGGCTTCCCGTATCTTTATCAATTCGGTAAGCACTTATCCCACCTTCACCATCTCCAGCTGCCACCGAATACAAATAGTTCTTATCCGCACTAATCGCCACATACGTCGGATTTCCCTCTTTTGCCGCCAGACGAATATCTTTGATTTTTTCTTCTACTGTATCCAATATGAAAGAATAAATGCCTTCACTTTTTACTTTCGTATACGTACCTACAAAGCCGAGAAATTCAGTTTTTTCCATAACTGTTCTCCTTTCCTTATCACTTATAGGTGAATTATACCACAATAATGCCCTCGATAAAATTTACTGGGGGATGTGCCAATTCATTTTTGGCAAAAGGGAAATCCTGTTGTTCGGAACGAGACACAGCAATCGTTTTATGAAATATCTCTTCCCTGCTAAGAATTAAACTCACTGATATAAAATCAACAAAAAGGGGAAACTAAATGATAATTTCTTAAACTTTAGTGGAGATGATTTTATGGAGAAGGAACAGACAAATAGAGCGAATATCGAGATCAATCAACGGTTGAATGAGTTTCCGCAACTACAGAACATACAGCCCCGCAATACGAACGAGGCGAATATCCAATTAAACCAACAATTCCATCAGAAAAAAAGACAAACGAAACAGCCTCCTTTTTACCAAGCCGGTAATCAAACGCCGACCGTCGAGGTCACTCCCGATGAAAAGCCATAAAAATTCCCTTTAAGCCGGCACACTTAAAGGGGCAAGATTAACATCTATTCTTTTTTTATTTCTTTCTTTTCCAGCAAATAGGAGGAAGTTTGATTCGGTTTTGTAAAGAAGTGAATGACGTGGTGCCAGCCCTGTTCAAATTTCGTTGACAAATAGTGACTTCGTTCAAAAATAATTTCCCGGATATGCTCCACCTGACGCATGACTTTATCAAGAAGTGCTTCCTGCGTTGCCAATTGGTTTACAATTTCTCGCTGCCTTTCCGTTTGTCCGGTAATTTGCTTCGTTGTTTCATTTTGTAATGCTTCCATTTCCGCCAATCTTTGCAAGAGTTCCCGATGCTGTTCTTCATAGGCTGTTAATCGCTGCATAATCAGGTCATTCATTTCCTCGACCTTATCCAGTTGCTGTAATAACTTTCCTTGCTTCGATTCGATTTGATCCCACCGTGAACTTTGGTCATTTGCTTGATTTTGTAATTGTTCCATATGGTGTAGAATCGTTTTCATTTCTTTATCCTTATCGCGGATCATTTTCTGTAGATCACGATATTGTTTTTGCATGCCAGCCCATTGTGTCGCTTGTTGCAATTGCTGCTTTTTTTGCATCGTGTGAATCTGATTTAAAGTTGCCTGCACATTTTTATTCGTTAATTGTTGGTTGTTCAAAAGGTTAGATAAAAAATTCACTCGTGCGTAAGATTGATTTTTCGTATTTTTCGGCTCCTTCGTATAAACATCGGGGTGTTTTTTTAAGTTCATAAAAAAACCCATACCCTCTCCCCCTTTTCGCTTAAAGTATTATATGCAAAAGGAAGGAGAAAGAGCATGAAGGATTCCAGGAAATTTAAAATAAGAAATTTGCCGATAAAAAAAGACCCCCTTCATTTTATGAAGAGAGCCCGGATCTGATTACTTTTCCTGTAACCTGATAGGTGATCGGAACAATGATCACTAAAACGATCACGGGTGCCCATTTTTCGGAAACACCGAGAACTTGTACAAAAATGAACAACAAGATTGCTTGCAAACCGATACTTGCCAGCTGGCTTAACGGAAAAAACAAAAAAGATTTCATGTTTGGCTTCGTGTGAAAAGTAAAAAACACATGTAAAAAATAGGCACCAAGCATACTGACTAAACTTGCAAAAACATGAGCAAAGATGTAAGGAAGGACAAGCCATTCAATGAAAAGAAAATAAAGGATAAAATAGTTTAACGTATTTAATGCGCCTATAGTGGCAAAACGGAGGAAAGCATTAGGCAATTATGTCCACCACCATCACGTTTATACAAGTAGTTTAGAAAGACCTCCGTTTTTTTATACATGTGGCATAAATTTATTGAAACCAGTCTGCATGATCGTCCATATGAACGAAAGGGAGATCTGTATCGACTTCCCCGTAAACTTTTGTCAGCGGGAAATCCTCTCCAGCAAGCCATCTGGCGAAATCAAATACGACAGGCTCCCGGTCTCCGCCAATTGCAAACCAGGCAGTCAATTCTTTTGGAAAATAAGCGGATGTATGGATCGTGCCTGCCCAGCTTGCGTATAGTTTGGAAAAGACCCCTTGATCCGTACCATTTAACAGTCGAAACGCTTCGTCGCCACTTAATCCCGGGTGACGATTCAAGACATCCAGCCGCTGTTTGGAGTCCTCCAGGACATGCCGGTTTTCCTCTTGCATCATTTCAAAATGATTCGTACACGTATAGCCACGCCGGACAATGACATTTCTAGGCGACGTTTCAACAATAAAAGGAGTTTCACAACTTTTATCAAATAAGACGTAACTAAAGGAATGACGGTGGGGAATTTCTTTTAACAGTTCGACCGCTTCCTCTGCTGTTGCACACAATTCCAACATGAAGCGTCCGATCATATTGCAAATAAAGCCATCACCGGGACGTTTCCGGTTCATAAAATTATAGCCCATCGTAAACCCTTTTTCATTCATACCGTCCATGCGGCCCGTCACTTTTTGACTCGGACCGATGACCGCATATCCACCATCCGTCGGTTGAAATACTGTAAACCTGCCATCGTATGTTTTCGGATGGTAATCATAATTGCGAATGAGGAAGTCTTTCCCCACATAGATCGAGCAGCCTGACGGATGGATATTCACGCGGAAGCCCCCGAATTCTAACAACACCCGCTCCATTGGCCATTTTAGTGCATCTTGAAGACCCAGGAGTTCTTCCCAAATTTTCGGTGCAAAGCGCAAAAACATTTGTTTTGTTTCTTCTACATTTATCTCAAATCGCGGAATGCGTACTTTCCATTGATTTTCTCGATTTTTAACAAGCAAAGAATGTTCCAGTAATTTTCCTTGCATAAAACCGAAATCATAATGACTGCCGCGAAATTGAATCACATCGCTGTACACTTTTTTCATAGAATCCCTCATTTTTTTACTTTACATTTATCATATATGAAAATCACGATAATAAAAAGTTATAGAAAGAGACAGTTCCTTTACCAGAATTTCGCGCAATTCAAAAAAAGCTATTCCACCCGCAGAACGGATGAAATAGCCAAGGTAACAAAATCCCCCTTAACCGGTGATATCCCGCTCGTTATAGCGAATAAATCCACTCAAGGTGAAAACTGCTGTCACGCATACGAGTGCAAACAACGGCAGCCAGGACATGTCTTCAACCGGATATTGGGGAATATGTTCAAAAGCCGAAAGATTTGCCAGCCAATCCGGTAAATCTAAAATATCTTTAAAATAAACGACCAGAAAGCAAAAGCCGTAATAAAGCCAGATAAGTGTTGTTCCTTTCGGAAAGGCGCCGATTAATAAAACCACAATGGCAACGAGCACCCACATGGCTGGCAAGTAGAGAAGGGCGGAACGGAAAACTTCTTCCGCTGCCAATGCCTCTTCCATAACGGATGATGCCGCCAGCCAGAATCCAGCGGCCGTTGCTAGTTGCATGATGACAGTAATGATTATGCTGACCGCAAAGTAAGTCGTCATTAACGTATTCCGGGATACGGTACGGCTATAAATAAGTTCGGTACGATTGTTTTTCTCTTCCCCTTTCAAACTTAACATCCCTATTATGGCCGGGACGACACCGAAGATGGCCATGATGGCCATCAATAAAACGGTAAACTGCAGCGAAAAATCCGCCTCTTCCTGAAAGAGCATTTGCATCAAATCAAGATCGGCAAAATAACTTTCCAGTTCCCCCATGATTGAACCGAAAGCCGCACTTAAGAAAAACAATCCGAAAGCCCAGGCGATAATATTGCCCCGCTGCTGACGGAGGACAAAACCAAAAGGATTTTTTAGCAATGCCGAGGCACGGGCTCTTCCCTTTTTCGCCCGGATAAAACCGGCTCCCATATCGCGAATGGAATTTAAGTAAAAGGAAATGACAAATAGGAGTAAGGCCGTACCTGTTAACAGGAAAACTGGCCACCATTCATTTTCGGTGAATACATAAGCGCGGGATGCCCAGCCAAAAGGTGTGAGCAAAGATAATGTCTCGCTTTCCACATCGCCAATGGCGCGGACAATATAGGTTCCGATCAGAACCGTAAAGGAAAAACCCGTTGCCCCCCTTCCTGTTTCCATCAACTGGGCGAAAACCGCGGTAATCCCGGCAAAAAAGAGCCCGGTTCCGCCCAGAATGGCACTATATAAAAACGCCCCTTCCAGTGTATATCCCTCGATATCCAATGCATATAAGCTAACGCCGGTTAGTAATGTCAGGAATAGATTAATAGTTATTGCCTCAATAACTGCAGCTAGCAAATAAGAAAGTCTACCAACCGGTAATGACAGGACAAGTTCTACCTGTCCCTCTTCTTCATCCGCCCGGGTGGCGCGGCTGACGAATAAAATATTCATCACACCGACAGCGATTGTCGTAAAAAGTAATAGTTCGTGGGCGAAAACTTGTGCCGTTGACGTATAGTCTTCCAGGTCATAGCCCGGACCGATCATCGCCTTCATAGCCGGGTTTTCCATCGTCATGGCAAATCCCATTATATCCGCCTCCGTCTTATATACATCGGTATAAGCAAGAGCAGAGGCGACGGTTACACCGATTAAACAGAGGAGCCAGATGATGATTTTCATGCGATCTTTACGAAATAACAATCTCGTCAATGGAAGAAAACCTTTTACTGAACCTTTCATGTTACCGTCCCCCCATCGAACCTTGTTGTTCGTCTTCACCGTAGTAACGTAAGAATAGATCTTCTAATGTCGGGGGCATGCATTCGAGCTTAACAATGCCGAACGGACTGATATGTTTCATCACGACATCCATGTGCTCGCTATCAACCTGGAAAGTGAGCTCCCCGTCTTTTTCTTCTAAATGATGTACTCCTGGTAAATCAGCCAGTCCGGTAATTTTTTCTTTCGTTTGGACGATGACATTAGATCTTGTAAGGTGACGCAATTCGCGCAGTGTACCTTCCTCAATAATTTTTCCTTCACGGATAATCGCGACTTTGTCACATAGTTTTTCCACTTCCGATAAAATATGGCTCGATAAAAAGACGGCCTTTCCGTTTGCTTTCGCCTCCAGCACACATTGCTGGAAAATTTGTTCCATCAATGGATCGAGCCCAGAGGTCGGCTCATCCAAAATATATAAATCCGCATCCTGGCTGAAGGCAGCCACAAGAGCTACTTTTTGGCGGTTTCCTTTTGAATATGTACGGCATTTTTTCGTCGGATCAAGGGCAAAGCGCTCAATTAATTCATCGCGCCGTTTGTAATTCGCATTCCCGCTCATTTTTAAAAAGATATCAATAACCTCACCACCGGTTAAATTCGGCCATAAATTCACATCCCCCGGCACATATGCGAGTCGCTTATGAATCTTAACAGCATCTTTCCACGCATCCATACCGAACACCCTGGCTTTCCCGGTTGTCGCTTTCAACATTCCAAGCAAAATACGAATCGTCGTTGATTTTCCCGCGCCATTCGGACCGATAAACCCGAAAATTTCCCCTTCATTGACGCGAAAACTAATTTCATCCAACGCTTTAAACTGCCCGAACTTTTTCGTAACACCATTTACCTCGATTACACTCATCCGAATCCCTCCCGCTTATTTATAAAAACAAGTTTTCAATATTTGTAGATACTCATCGAAATCATTCCAGAGTTCATCCAGGGGGATATCATCGATCCCTTTTCCTTGATACTTTTGCATGAAGTCCCGTTGATACCCGGACAACATCCATTCGATTAATTGGACGGCTTTTTTCGGATCAATATCATCCCGGAACGAATCGTATTGAATTTGATTAAAAACATAGACCTTATCCATACCAATCTGGAACATTCTTTCATATTTTTTCTGCAGTTCTTCCGGTAAAGGTTCCGTTTCTTTCAAGAAAAATGTCACAAGGAAATGACTGATCTCCGGATTTTCTTTAAAATACTTGAGCTTTAAATAGGAAATATGTGCCAGGCGCTCGATCATATCCGTAATGGATGTGTCTATTTTTCCGACAAATTGTTCCATCACGGAATCGATACAATAGTTCACTAAAAAGTAATACAATTCTTTTTTACTATTAAAATAGTAAAACAACATTCCTTTCCCAATGCCCGCCCGCTTAACGATTTCATTTGTCGAAGCATATTTATAGCCCTTTTCGGCAAATTCTAGTAAAGCTGCGTTAATAATCCGTTGCTGCTTCTCCTTATCTAATTTTAGAAACGTATCATTCATGTATGCTCACCATTCCCAGAGTTTAATATATTACACTTTTAATTTCGACCAATCCGGTCTATTATAACGATAACAAAAATAGACCACACTGGTCAATATCCGTTGACAATTTTTAATAAAGTTTTCAAACCTGAGCATATTTTTTAATTTCTTTCACGTTTAATGTATGAATAAGCACACCTGTTTTTGCAAAAAAAAATAGCAAGTGATGAAAACCGAAGTTTCCACCACTTGCCGCACACAGCCCGAATTTACTGAATCGCTTCTTTTACTTCGTTAATCATCTCCGCGACAGAAACTAATCCGCCGCCAGAAAGATACCAGTAATTCGGATCTAAGTAGACAATATTACCATCTTGATAGGCTTTTGTATTTTCTGTCAATTCATTTTCAATCACTTCTTTTGCACTTCCATTTCCACCTACAACGGCTGTGCGATCGACTACAAATAAGTAATCCGGGTCTTTTTCGACGATAAACTCAAAGGAAATGGTTTCCCCGTGGGTCGCTACTTTAATGCTCTCATCGACCGGGGTAAAGCCGAGTACATCATGAATCAACCCAAAGCGGGATCCTGGACCGAATGCATTGACTTTTCCTTCATTTACTAAAACGATCAATGCATTTTTCCCAAGATTCGTTACTTCTGACCTGACCTGTTCAATTTGTTCATCGATTTTCGTAAGTTCCTCTTCCACGAAATCCTCTTTTCCAAATATTTCCCCTAAAGTGCGGACATTGTTTTTAAAGGAATCCATGTAATTGTTTAAATCCAGACCGACAAAGATGGTCGGACCAATTTTGCTAAATTCCTCATACAGCTCTGCCTGTCTTCCGGAAATAATGATGAGATCTGGACCGATTTCGGCAATCTTTTCAAAATCTGGTTCTTTTAAACTTCCGACATTCGCATACTTATCTTCTTCATATTTTGATAAATATGGCGGAACGGCGCCACTTTTGGGCAGTCCAGTAATATCTACGCCCATTTTATCGAGGGTATCTAATGCACCGAAGTCAAATACGATGATTTTTTCAGGATTTTTCTGTACTTCTGTTTCACCTAATTCATGGGTAACTGTTACTATTTCATTTGCTGTATTGTTATCAGCAGTCGCCTTGTTATCGTTCGATTGTGTTTCTCCTGCTCCACAGGCTGCAGTAAAAATCGTAAATATTGATAGCAAAAATATGAATATATATTTCTTCATGATCGTCACCTCAAGCAATTTTTCATAAAGTAATTCGAATGATTAGACATAATCGATTTTTTTCGATACACTTACATTAGAATCATTTTCATTTCGTGTCGTGTGCTGATTCATTCAGCACACCTCTTTTTCTTTTTAGTGGAAGTAAAAACAGAAACGGCAGTTTTTGAAATTACCGACCGTCATGTCCATATCGTATATTTCTCGAAGGACATCCTGGCGGATAATCTCGTCAGTCGTACCTTGCTTTACAATTTTCCCCCCTTTCAAAGCAACAATATAATCGGAATAAACCGATGCAAAATTAATATCGTGGATGACAAGGACAACCGTTTTTCCCCTTTCATCAACGAGTTTGCGTAATGTTTTCATAATTTGCACAGAGTGCTTCATATCCAGATTGTTTAAAGGCTCATCTAACAAAATATATTCCGTATCCTGGGCAATGACCATCGCGATAAATGCGCGCTGTTTTTGCCCGCCACTGAGCTCATCCAGATAATCATTTTGAATATCTTCTAATTCCATAAACTGAATCGCTTCGTCCACATGGCGCCAATCTTCTTCAGTCAATCTTCCTTGTGAATATGGGAACCGACCAAAGGAAACAAGCTCCCGAACGGTCAGGCGCAAATTAATGTGGTTCGATTGTTTTAAAATCGATATTTTTTTAGCCAATTCCTGACTTTTCCGTTTTGTAATATCACTACCGTCAATGAGAATTTCTCCTTCATCTTTCACGATGAGACGGCTGACCATCGAAAGTAGCGTACTTTTCCCGGCACCATTTGGACCGATAAAGGAAGTGATTTTCCCTTTTTCGATCTGGACGGTAACATCTTTAACGACTTCTTTTTCTCCGTAACGTTTCGTTACATGGATGATATCTACCATGATCGGCTCCCCCTTAATAACAAGTAGATAAAATATATTCCCCCACAGAAATTAATAATAACACTCAGCGTTGTTGAAAAAGTAAAAATTCTTTCGACGATAATTTGTCCACCCATTAAAGCAATAATGCTGAACAATATCGCTCCCGAAATTAAATACGAATGTTTATACGTTTTCATAAATTCATACGATAAGTTCGCCACGATTAATCCCAAAAAAGTAATTGGACCGACTAAGGCCGTCGCGATGGAAATTAAAATCGAAATAATGATTAATAGTCTTTTGACGACCTTTTCGAAAGGTACGCCTAAATTAATCGCCATATCTCTTCCCAAAGCGAGAACATCAAAATACTTTCTAAACCGGGCCATATACAGGAGAACGAGCAGGCTGAGTACAGTGGCCAGTAGTAATATATCCGTATTCATATTGTTAAAGGATGCGAACATGCGGTCTTGAACAACCAAAAACTCATTCGGATCGATCAAAACTTGCATAAAAGTCGCCAGGCTATCAAAAAAGGTTCCGGCAATAAAACCGATGAGTAATAAGAAGTAAATATTTTTCATTTTGCCGCTAAATAAAAATTTATATAAAAACCCGGAAAACAACGTCATGACCATAACGACTAAGATGAATTGTATGTTCCGGTTCATCATCGTCAGTGTCGTCGATCCGAGGAAATAAATGATGACCGTATGTATAAATAAATACAGGGAATCTAAACCTAATATATTGGGCGTTAAAATTTTATTTTGGGTAAGTGTTTGAAACACAACCGTTGCCAGGGCGATGGAGCCACCGGTTAAAATAATCGCCAGCACTTTGGCAAATCGCTTTTCCAATATATAAGTCCACATGCCACCGAGATCGACAAATAAATATAACACTATCAAAAGCAAAGCAATCAAAGTCAGCATCCATAACTTCGTCTTAAGCTTCATTTTTCTGTCTCCTGATCAGCAAGTAAATAAAGATGGCACTGCCAATAACCCCCACCATTAAATTGATCGGAATTTCATACGGAAAAATAATTAAACGACCTAAAATGTCACAGATTAACAGGAAATTCGCTCCTAATAAAGCTGTATGGGGTAAGTTTTTCTTCAAATGATCACCACGATAAATGGAAACGATATTCGGAACAATTAATCCTAAAAACGGGATCACACCGACAGTAATAATAACCGTTGATGTGATAAAGGCAACAATAATCAAGCCGATATGGATAATTTGTTGATAATTTAAACCAAGGTTTTTGGCGAACGATTCGCCCATACCGGCAATGGTAAATTTTTGGGCATAAAAATAAGCCAGAAGTAACATCGGAATGCTTAAATAAATTAATTCGTAGCGCCCTTTCATGATCAGCGAGAAATCACCGATTAACCACGATGAAATATTTTGAATTAAATCATTTTGATAAGCGACAAAAGTTGAGAGGGAACTAATAATATTCCCTAACATTAAACCGACTAACGGAATAAATATCGTATCTTTATACCGAATTTTTTCTAAGATTTTCATGAATAGTAATGTGCCCACCAGGGCAAAAGAAAAAGCCACAACCATTTTTCCAAAAGAGCTCGTATTGGCGAAGAGGAGCATCGCCACGAGAATGCCTAACCGGGCAAAGTCCATCGTGCCAGCGGTTGTTGGGGATACGAATTTATTACCGGTTAATTGCTGCATAATGACACCGGCAATACTTAAGCTTGCCCCTGCAACGACAATACTCACTAATCGTGGAATGCGACTTACGAACAAAATTTGTTCTTGATCAGCATCGAGATTAAGTAAATCCAGCGGTGTTAAGTCCGTTACCCCGACAAAGATTGAGATAAAAGATAAAATGATTAATGCTAGAAGCAAGTATCTTTTTTTCATTCGCCTGCCTACTTTTCTATTAAGTGATATCTAGTTCAATCCAATTATAAGGCTTTTTTCCACTCGATGGCATTTTCAATGATAATCATTCTCAATTACATTGTAATGATATTATTTTTTAAAGTCAACTTTTTAATCATAGGAATATAAAAATTGTTTGGACAATTTGTGATTATTTAAACAAACGGAAAACCGTGAAAACAGCCGCATCCTTTCACATTTTGCAACCTATTTTGCCATTGAAAAAACATCCCGCTCATCGCAATACGGGATGTTGATTTTATTCCATATGCTTTATTTTTTCTATAATCTCAAAAAAGCCTGATAGTATTGTAACTTCCTTCGGGAATGTAGAATGGATCGTAACTTTATTCGGTACGACAAAACAAGGAAGACCGGCGTTAACTGCAGCCTTCGCCCCATTTAGTGAATCTTCAATAGCGACAACATCCTCCGGCGCCACCTGTAAATCCGCGACCGTTTTTACATAAAGTTCCGGATCTGGCTTCACATGCTGAACATCGTTTTTCGTATTTAAAACGGTAAAATAGGAATCCAGATTAAATTTTTGCAAATAATGAACAATATAAGACCGTGTAGAGCTGGAAGCAATCGCTAATTGTATCCCGTTATGTTCCGCAGCTTTAATGACGTCCACAATCCCGTCGCGGACAATAAGGGAATCTGCCCGATCTTCAAACAGGGCATGCAAACTTTTACTGCAGGCATGATAATCGAGTTGAATGTCCAGCGCTTTTTCCAGTTCGTAAAACACATCAAAATCGCCAGACCCTGTGCTTCGGGCAAATAAATCGATCGGTACATCAAAGCCATAATGATCGCGAAAGAAATCATTGTACACTTCGTACCATAAACTTTCCGTATCGACGATGGTACCGTCGAAATCAAAGATTAATGCCTTCATCCAATTTAAGCCCCTTTCTCAGTAAACCAAAACGCAGCCATATGGATTCGCTTCTCGAAAAATTTCATGACACTTCATTGAAGAACGATACACATGGAAAAAGCAGGGAAAAATAAAAGCATTTTCCCATTAAAAGGGAATCTCTTTAAATATTGTACCATATCCAAAATTAGGAAATTTTTCCGATTGTGATGATTTCTTTAACAAATAAAAAATGAGAGGTATCCACGCTCCCCCCTCATCTGGCAACATGTTTCCCTGGTGATATCAAACTTGTAATATAGAAAAGAACTTTTAAAACGATAGTTCTCTATTTTCATCAATAACACGCTCATTGTCTTGTTATCGTTATGAGCGATGGATAATCCCCTGAAACCCGAATGACCTTGCGCGTTTTTTATTTGGCAGCGGCGATCGACGATAATAACTCACGATCGGATACCATTTGTTTACCGCGAATGCGATGAAATTCGTTTAACAGTTGATCAACGGTCAGTTTCTTTTTATCTTCTTTATTGATATCTAGAATAATTTCACCGTGATCCATCATGATTAGCCGATTTCCTAAATCAATGGCTTGCTGCATGTTATGCGTAACCATAATCGTCGTTAAACCGGTTTTAGCAACGATTTCCCCCGTCAATTCCGTAACGAGCTCTGCCCGGGCAGGATCAAGGGCGGCGGTATGCTCATCAAGAAGCAAGATATCCGGATTCGTAAATGTAGCCATTAACAGGGATAAAGCTTGCCGTTCTCCCCCGGATAAAAGACCAACCTTTGCCTGCAAACGATTCTCCAGTCCCAGGTTTAAAAAGGCTAATGCTTCCTTGAACAATTCCCGTCTTTTCCGCGTAATCCCCAAACGGAAACCTCTTTTTTTATTGCGGGAGAAGGCAAGGGCTAAATTTTCTTCAATGGTGAGCGAAGGAGCTGTTCCGGACATCGGGTCCTGGAAAACACGACCGATGAAACGGGCCCGCTTATGCTCAGGCATTTTCGTTACATCCCGACCATTGATCATAACGGTTCCGATTTCCGGCTGCAGAACACCGGAAATCAAATTCATTAACGTCGATTTCCCTGCGCCGTTACTACCGATAATCGTTAAAAATTCACCCTTTTCGAGTTTCAAATTAATATGATTGAGAGCGATTTTTTCATCCGGTGTTCCTTCATTGAATACTTTGTAAACATTGTTTATCTCAAGCAATGGTTTTCTCCCCCTTTTTGGCTAATTTCTCCTCCATCCATTCTTTCTGGCGCAGTTTATTGCGTTTTTGCACTTTGTATCGTTCTGTCATATGCGGGACGACAAGCGCCAGGATTACCAATACAGCAGTAATTAATTTTTGATCACTTGCATCCAATATTCCCGAACTTAATGCGAGACTGATAATAATTCGGTATAAAATGGCCCCGAAGACGACTGCAAGCGTCGTGCGAAAAATAGTCTTTTTACCGAAAAGCGTTTCACCAATAATAATCGAAGCTAAACCGACTACAATCATCCCGGTTCCCATATTGACATCGGCAAATTCGTGGTACTGGGCGAGCAGTGAACCGGAAAAAGCAACAAAAGCATTGGAGATGGCGACACCTAATATAATCATCCCGTCCGTATTCGCAGAAAAACTGCGAATCATCTGCTGGTTATCGCCGGTTGCTCTGAGAGCCAGGCCAATTTCCGTTTTCAAAAAATAATCGGTAAAAATTTTAAAGAATAATGTAATGAGTGCCAAACAGATTAACAGACCGTACGTTCCGAGACCTACATTGGCAACAAACGCATCGAATTGCGTGATCAACGTATCGGTATTCAATAAAGGGATATTCGGTCTTGATACATCCCCGTCTAACGTGGTACCCATGATGCGTAAATTAATCGAATATAAGGCGATCATCATCAAAATCCCGGAAAGAAGTGGATTAATTTTCCCCTTCGTATGCAAAATACCTGTACATAAACCGGCGATAAACCCCGCAATCAGACTGACCAGGCTGCTCATGATTGGCGACACGCCATTGACTAATAACACAGCCGTAACCGCGGCTCCGGTCACAAAGCTGCCATCGACCGTCAAATCCGGGAAATTTAAGACCCGGAAGGTGATATAAACTCCTAGAGCCATGACGGCAAAGATCATGCCCATTTCAATGGAATTGAGTAAAGCGGCAATATTCATCAAATTTCCCCCACCTGCAAAAATATTAAAAATACTTTATTGCTTTAAAGTGAATAAAATTATTTATCTTCTATTTGACACCTAAATTCATTTTTTGTCAAGGTTTTTCATACAATTTCATTAGCATTTATTTAAAATAGTGATCCCGCCTAATTTTTTGCTTTTTCCATCATCATCGGCATATATCTCCATGAAAAAAAGCGCTTTGAGCGCTTTTTCACCTTTCCTTTTGTTCACGTTTGTTTTGAATTATAACCCTTCCCAATTAATAGTTGCCATTGTTTCTTTTAACGTATTCACTGACTGGGCAAACAATCGTTTTTCTTCCTCATTTAAATCGATTTCAATCGTCTCGCGAATTCCCTGCCTTGTTACAATAGATGGCACACCGATATATACGTCGTGATGCCCATATTCACCGTCCAAATAGTTAGATACCGTTAAAATGGAGTGCTCATCCTGTAAAATCGCCTTCGTCAAACGGACAAGGCCCATGGCGATTCCGTAAAAAGTTGCACCTTTTTTTTCAATAATGTTGTAAGCTGCATCTCGCACCTTAATAAAAATTTGCTCCAAATCTTCTTTGCGAAATTGTTTATGGCACTTTATGTAGTCATCGATATGAATAACGCCGACACTGGCGTGACTCCAAACGGGTAACTCGGTATCGCCGTGTTCGCCGATAATGTAGGCATGGATATTTCGTGAATCGACATTAAAATATTCCCCCAGAGAAAAACGTAATCGGGCCGTATCCAATATCGTGCCGGAACCAATCACCCGTTCTTTCGGTATGCCAGAAAAACGCCAGACAGCGTATGTTAGGATATCGACGGGATTTGTCGCCATGATAAAAATCCCTTGAAAACCATTCTCCATCACGTTTTCGACAATCGATTTTGTGATGCGAACATTTTTATCAACAAGATCTAATCGCGTTTCCCCGGGATTTTGATTAGCACCGGCCGTTATGACAACGATATCGGCATCACGACAGTCCGAATAATCTCCGTTATAAATTTTCATCCAGGCCGGTGCAAAAGGTAATCCATGGTTAAGATCGATCACATCCCCTTCAGCCTTGTTTTTATTAACATCGATGATCGCCAGTTCACATGAAACCCCTTGATTTAATAAGCTGAATGCATAACTAGCTCCGACAGCTCCCGATCCGATGAGAACAATTTTATTCACACGTTCTTCTTTCACAAGGTTACACTCCTTTAATTCATTATATGGGTACAAAGAAAATGACTTTTTTGGTTTAACGAAGGACCAACCGTTATTTAGCAATATTTCTCGTATTCAGTATGTGTACCCTGTCCATTTTTATGCAAAAGTTCCACGATAAGAAAATAAAAAGGGAAATCAACGTATTCTCGCAAGATTTCCCGGGAAGAATCATTAATCTTTTTCCTTTTTTTTCTTTTTCTCCTTCTTTTTCTTTTTAAATTTCTTTCTTTTCTTCGTTTCTTCCGGCTGTGCTTCATCAACGGATTCGTCTTCCGATTGTTCTAGATTGCTTGCCAGTAATAACGGTTCTTCATCTTCCGTTTTCGATTGTTTATTTTTCGGTTTTTCCCATGAAAATTGGCCATCGGGCGTACCGTAAAGCACTCCTTCACCGACCCCGTTGCGAATTAATAAAAGATCTGAAAAACCGTCTTGATTAACATCATCGACTTTAATTTCATCAATGGTGAATTCGGGGATAAAATTCAGCGCCGGCTGGAACGAGCCATTACCATTACCGAGGAGAATGGAAACCATCGACGAAACACTATTTAAAACAGCCAGATCGATTTTTCCGTCATGGTTAAAATCAGCGGTGACAATTTTTTGCGGTAATAACCCCGCTTCGACCGGATTCATGCGGATAAAATCACCAAGACCGTTACCGATAAAAATCACTACCTGGTTATTGGCCTCATCACAAATCGCTAAATCGAGGAGTCCGTCGCCATTAAAATCCGCTGCAGCGATACCTTTCACTTTTGAGCCGACTGTTAAAGAAGAGACTAGTGAGAACTGCCCCGCGCCATTTCCTTGAAAAATCGATATGGAACCAATGGATTGATTCGTAACAATTAAATCCAGGGTTCCATTGCCATCGAAGTCTGTTAAGACTATATCGTAAGGATCCGGCGTATTCAGGGGGCTTCCGGCTGGTTCTATAAATCCTCCTTGTCCATCTCCTAGCAAAATCGTCACATTATTGGACTCGCGGTTTGTAATCGCTAAATCCATATTCCCGTCGCCATTAAAATCACCGCCAGTAATTTTCCCTGGTGATTTACCGACCGGAAAAATTTGTGCGGATTGATAAGTACCATTTTGATTGCCGAGGAAGACGCCGATGTTGTTTTCTTTTTCGTTGATCATCGCGATATCGAGAACCCCGTCATTATTGAAATCTGCTACAAACATTTTGTCCGAGTAGCTGACGTCGATATTTCTGAGACGATTGACATTGGTCAAATATGACAAATTCCTTACCTCCTTACTTTTCAACTTTGACCTTCACTTGGAAAAAGTCATATAATCAATAAATGATAATATTGGTGAATTTGTATAGGAAGCTGTACGTGTTTTAGCAAAATATGCTATCGCCTTTTCCTGCACCATAAAAAAATCCGGAAGATATTTTCTTCCGGATTAGTTTTGGCTCATTTTTTGTTGTTGATAATAATCTTTCAATTCATCCTCAGCC
>CALGAD010000036.1 GCA_937951955.1 uncultured Bacillaceae bacterium | reverse complement strand
AAGGTGAAGTGTTTGGTGGAGGTGATAGCTAATGCGGAAATTCGTTGTAATTAAAGACTTTAAAGACCTAAAGGATAATGGCTATATCTATCGGGCTGGCGATTTTTATCCGCGTGAAGGCGTCGAATTGGATGAGGATCGTGCTGAAGAATTGGCCAGCGACAAAAACCGAAGAAAAGAGCCTTTAATTGTTGAAGTTCTGGTTAAAGAGGAAAAGCAAGAAGAAAAGAAAACGACGAAAAAATCGACGTCCAAAACAAAAGCCAAAAAATAAAGCGGTGATAATATGTTGGAGCGTTTAAAGGTCCGAATTCCGGACATTGACGAAACGCTGGCGGAAGAATTAATCAAAACAGCCACCGACCGGATCCTTTTGCGTATCGGTTTGCGGCAGGAAACTTTGCCGGCTGAATTGGAATCGATCGGCGTGGAAATTGTCACCGCTATGTATAATCGCCATCAAATGAATCATGAAGGCGTAACTGAAGAAAAAGTGGACGTCTTTTCCATACGGTTCATTGATGATCTGTTGCGGCCATATGAAGCGGAATTGCTGGAATATCGGGAAATGCTGAAAGACGACGAAGATAGAAAGGTCCGGTTTCTATGAGGATGAAGCCGGTCCATTTTTTTGCTTTGGAAGTAGTCGGCCGCGATGAATTAAACAATCCAATCTATGAACCGGTTCCTATTGGTTCGTATAAAGGGGTTTTAACTCAATGGTCGCTGGAAGAAATTGCGGTTATGGATCGAGAAGTTTTAGAAACGCATCAGAAGCTATTAACAGACGCACCGCGTTCTGTCCTGGAGCGTGCTGAACGCGTCGAAATAGAAGGCGTTTCCTATACCATCACCGATTTAAAAAAGGATTTCCGTCGGTGGCGTCTTTGCCATGTAAAGGCTGATGATCCATGAGAATTCACTATGAATGGATGGGCGTTGAAGCTCTTGCTAGGGCTTTAAAGCGTAAAAGCGAAACTGATTTCAAAAAGGTAGAACAAAAAAACATTCTTGAATTGCGGAATCGGGCTGTTCGGTCGACGGATCCGTCTAAGGGTGGAACTCCAAAAGACTCCGGTGAATTGCGGTTGAGTGCGACAGTGAATCCGGCTGGCGATACATTTGGTTATACCAAGGATTACGCGCCGCATGTGGAATTCGGCCACAGGCTTGTTCGTGGTGGTCGGACGATTGGCTATGTTCCAGGTCAATATTATTTGCGGACAAACGTCAACATCCAACAGCCGATTTTCCGTCAAGATTTACTTGAAGAATTGAGGAAGAAGTGAGTTAAAATGCTGAAAAAACTTTCGCTTTTGGACCTTCATAGGCCTATTCAAGAACGGATCCATGAAGGAACCGATCTGAAATGCTTGGATGATATTCCGCGGTCTGAAAAGCCACCGTTTACCTTTTTGGAATTTGTTAATTCTCGACCGCGGAACACAAAGACGATGTTTGTCCATGAATACCAGGTTCATGTTCATATTATTTCTCCACCTGGTAGCAGTGTTCCTCATTACCGGAACATCCAGGCGGTGGATGAAGCCTTGACGGAGTATATTCGTCTGCCGGATGGCTACGAACTCTGGGGCCAAGTGGAAAGCGGCCTTATTTCAAATTACATCGAACCACAAACAAAGGAACATCATGCAGTCCTGGGATTCATATTCCGAATTTCGTATGGTTTTAAAGTTAAAATTTAAGGAGTGTGATAGCGATGGCTTTTGAAAACAATCTTTATTGCGATTTTTCCGGGACAGCGACAAAAGCTGTAGCTGGGAAGGATATTTTATTGGCGATTTTTAATAGCACTGGTGATAAATTGCTGGCTGTTGCTGGTCAGCAAGGTTTAACGATTAACCGCTCGAAAGACTCGATCGAAGTTACGTCGAAAGATACAAAGGGCGGCTGGAAGGCCAAAATCGGCGGCATGAAGGAATGGTCCATCGATAATGATGGTCTTTATGTTGCTGATGATGAATCTCACAAAGCTCTGTCAAAAGCATTTCATGATGATGAGTTCGTTTGCCTAAAGATCGTTAATCAAAAGACAAAACAAGCACTATTTGGCGGTATTGCGATTGTGACGGATTATCCAATCGAGGCACCGTTTGATGATGCGGTTACCTATTCGATTAGCCTGGAAGGAAACGGGCCTTTGGTTGATTTGTCTGATCAAGAAGGCGGCATGATGCCTGGTGACAGCGAAAATGGAGACGGTGGAAATGGTGAGCCAGCTGGGGCTTAAAAATTTTAAAAAGGAGGATGATGGTGCATGTTTGAAGTCGATGGCGATGTGTTAGAACTTCGTTTTAATCTGCAAAAAATAAAAAACCTGGAAAACTTATATAAAATCTCTTTGATGTCTGAATTGAGCCAAAGCAAGGGGATCCTTTCCTTTCACTTGATGGAAGGGCTGTTTAGTGTCGGTTTGTATAACGTCACTCAAGAACAGCCAGTTCGCGGTAAAAAAGCACAGGAGATTTTCGAGAAATTACTTGAGGAGCATGGCTATGGCGATTTAAATGCGGTTATTGTTTCTAAACTGCAAGAAGACCTGGGTTTTTTATTCCGTTAGAGCTGGTCGAATATGAATATTTTGATACTTCCCAAGTCGAACCGCGAACCAGGAAACAGAAGGAATTGGCGGAATTAGCAAGTTCTTATTCTCGTGAACGAGAGCTTGCTTTTTTTGTTGTCAATTTTGGCTTTACAAAACGGGATTATAACGAATTGACCGAGGTGGAAAAGGCGTTTATTTACAAGGCCTATGAAACAAAACTGGTTACGGAAATGACGCATCTTAGAAATGCGGTTCTGAATGCGATCAATAACGCATTCAGAAAGAAAAACAAAAAATTCATAGAGCTGTTCAAACGGAAACAGGCCAAAGCGGACAAAGAATACAACGAAAACGCGATTAAAATCATTACGGAAATGGAAAAACGCGACGGTAAGTCCTGGATTGACAGGATTTACAAAGAAGCGGGCCTGAAACGGCCGGTGAAACCGGGACGGAAGGTTGGTGATTAAATGGCAGATTACACTCTTACAGCTAAATTAACAGCGGATCCGAGTGGATTCCGGGCTGGGTTCCAAAAAGCACAGGAATCTTTGGCAAACCTTCAAAGCCGAGTGAATCAAACCGGGAAAAGGTTTCAATCGATCGGGAAATCCATTTCGGATTTTGGTAGCAAATTGACGCGGAATATAACTTTACCAGCGGTAGGGGCGGCGACGGCACTCACTAGCATTACGCTTGTAAAAGGTTTTGACCGTCTGGTAGGGATTGATTCTGCTCGTGCCAAATTAAAAGGTTTAGGCCATGATGCCGAGACTATTGAGAGCATCATGGAATCCGCGTTGGCGTCTGTTAAGGGGACAGCTTTCGGTTTAGATGAAGCGGCTACGACTGCGGCCAATGCGGTAGCGGCTGGAATCCCACCGGGGAAAGAGCTAACTCGTTATTTGAGCTTAACAGCGGATACTGCGGCGATCGCTGGTGCGTCATTAAGTGAGATCGGTGCAATCCTGAACAAAGTTACCACATCTGGCCGGGCTTACAACAGTGAACTACAAATGCTTTCCGACAGAGGGTTGCCGGTTTATCAATGGCTGGCTGAAGAAGCAAATACGACCGCGGACGCCATATTTGATATGGCAAGTAAAGGGCAAATCTCCACTGATATGCTTTTGAATGCGATTGAGAAGAATATTGGCGGTGCGGCCAAAATCATGGGGGAAGAATCATTTTCTGCGGCTATTGCTAATATCGGGGCTGACATTGCTCGGATTGGTGCTAACTTCCTTGACGCTGGCGGCAAAGCCGGAGGTTTTTTCTCAACGGTTAAGCCACTATTAACCGAATTCCGCGGATTTTTGGCTCAAGTTGAAGAACAGGCGGCCGATTGGGGCGTTGCGTTCGGTCAGGCGTTTAATAATGTTATTGATCGTGTTCGTGAGTTAAAATCCTGGTTTGATGGCCTATCACCTTCCGTCCAAACACTTATTACAAGGGCTGTAGCCATTGGTGCTGGGTTCTTAGTTGGGATCGGGCCTGCTTTGCAGTTTGTAGGTTTTTTAACGACACAGTTTGGTTCATTACTGAATATCACGTCGTTGTTGTTAAGTCCGATCGGTCTGGTTGTTGTCGGGATTACGGGGCTGGCTGTTGCCTTTGGGGTGGCAATGGCAAAAAGTGAAGAGTTTAGGAATCTTGTTTTTGGCGTTTTTCAAACCTTATCGGGCTTTATCTCCACTGTTGTTGCTACGGTGTCGCCGATCCTGCAGACAATGTGGGATGGTGCTCGTGAAGGTCTGGCATCTTTTGCTGAAACAATAGGCGGTCGATTAATAAATGGATTAGAATTGATTGTTACCGTTCTGCAGACGGTTATTGGTGCTGTTACGGAATTCGTTTCTAGCTTTATCCAAGGTTTCCAAAGTGCCGGCGGTGAAGTCACGTCGCTATCTTCCTTGTTCCTGGCTTTTAATCCGGTTTTAAGCATGGCTTTGTTAATACTGCAAGAATTCGGTCCTCAAATTGCACAGGGATTTAGTCAAATTGCATCTATGGCTTTACCGTTGCTCACCATGCTCGGTCAAACGTTAGGGGAATTGGCGGCGGCCATAATTCCGATGGTCATGAATGTGATCAGTGCTCTGTTGCCTGTCGTTATGAGTTTAGGGATGACCATCATGGATTTAGCGATGGCCATAATTCCGATTCTGATTGATGTCTTTAGTCAATTGTTGCCGATCATCACTCAGCTGGTGACTACTTTCGCCGGCATTATTGCTCAAGTCGCACCATTAGTGGCTATCCTGGTCAGCTCTTTGGTTCCTGTTTTAATGATTTTGATTGAAACGGTCCTGAATATCGTTCAGGCTGTTGCACCGGCTCTTATTGCGATTCTCGGAGCTGTTGCTTCAGCGTTTGATGCCATCATTCCTGTGGTGATGGCGGTGTTATCGACGGTCGTTAATGTCGTAGCAAATATCATTTCGGCCATTTCACCAATTGTCGCTTTTGTTGCTGGCATCATTTCGTCAATCATTAGCATAATTTCGCCGATCGTCACGTTTATCGCTGGAATTATTAGCTCGATTTTCAGCGTGATTTCGCCAATCACTTCATTTGTTTCCGGCGTGTTTAGTACGGTGTTTAGCATTATATCTGGCGTGTTCCGAAATATATTAAACATCGTGACAAGCGTCATACGGTCGGCATCAAGCATTATAAGCACCTTGAGCGGGGTTGTGTCCGGCGTTTTTAACCGGATTTTCTCGATTGCATCCAGCATTATGAACCGGGTCAGCTCGGTCATAACTGGAGTGTTTAATGCTATTCAAAGTTCCTGGACTGGATTGACCAGCTTTGTTTCCGGTGTTTTTAGCGGTATCGGTAATGCGGTACAAAGATTGGTTAACCAGGTGAAGAGCTTTGTAAATGGCGTTATCGGTGGAATAAACGCGGCAATTGGTCTAATCAACAAAATTCCTGGGGTAAACATATCAAAAATTCCATACCTGGCTCGCGGTACGGATGACTGGGAAGGCGGTTTTGC
>CALGAD010000035.1 GCA_937951955.1 uncultured Bacillaceae bacterium | reverse complement strand
GGCGAAAAGCCGGGCGAACCGTCTGAAAAAGAAAAAATGGAGCGAAATGGATCTTAAAGAGAACTTTGATATGATTTTCGGACCGATTGATGAGGGCAGTGAGGAGCGTGAGGTATGTAAAGTTTGCGGCTCTTTTGGCAACTTACGTCCGATTAATTTGAAAAAGTTAGAAGAAAACGAGGTTCAAATCTGTCATTTATGTGATAGTTTCATAGATTTAACGGATCAATTAAAAAATGCCCGGTATATTGTTTACAAGAAAGTCTCCGTGGCACAAGATCCCCATTACAATGGCTACCAAAATATCTTTCAAAAATTCGGTTATGAGATTCGCTTTTATGAAAAATTACCGGATGGAAAAACGGAAAGGGAATATCGCTATACAATCAATCAGACCGATTTTCTGGACAGACATTGTTCCGGGTTTCATTTCGGTACTTACGAATTACCTGCAGATGTTCACGGACAGATCACATTTGAAGAACTCGCCGAACGCTGTGTAAAAAATGGTCGGGGCGATAAAAAGCTTGCCCACTTGAAATTGGATGTAGATAACCTCGGTTCTTTGTTTGGTGTTGGTCTGGGCGAACGGCGTTCGATATCCCGGGTATCCGTGTTAAGCCGGATGTTAGGCATTTATTTTAGCGGCTACATTCATCATTTAATTCAACAAAGAGGCTGGTATAAACATTTATATGTCGTCTTCTCCGGTGGAGACGACACGTACTTGATCGGTACGTGGAATGAAGTGTTTCACTTTGCTAAAGAATTTTATGATCACTTCCGCAAGTTTACTTGTGAAAATCCCGATATCACTTTTTCTGCTGGGATCCGTGTCTTTCATTATAATTATCCGGTGATTCGGGCAGCGGACTTAACGGAAGATGCTCTGGATACGGCGAAAGATAAAGGGAAATCAGTCGCACCACATTTACCACCTAGAAAAAATAAAGTTTCATTTCTCGGTGAAGTTTTTAACTGGGAAGAGTTCGATATAATCAAAGAATTAGAGACCATACTAGAAAAAATGGTGCTAGAATATGACAATCGCAGTTTATTACAAAAGGTCAAGCGGTCAACGCTCGGCTTTGAAAAGATTTTACGCGATTCAACGGAAGGAATTTTCCGCAATATCAAATTCTGGCGCCTTGCCTATTATTTACGGGATATCCATCATGATGCCGTGAAGGCGAAAAAGAAAGGACAGCCAAAAACTGATTATGCTGAATTAATTATCAATAAATATCGGGAAATCGTGATTCACAATATTTTCCGTTCCAGGGATCGGGAAAAAATTCAGAGAATCATGATTATACCAGCTGCTGTGAAATGGGCTGAAATGGCCACAAGAGTAGCAAGTGTTGAGGAGGATGAATGATGGATAAAAAGAACCAAGGTAAAATGAAATTTTATAATTTCAGAAGAAATTTCGGAGTCCTCATCGAGGACAATGGTAGGGAGACGAAGGTCAATCCGGAACAATTTCTAAGTGTACCGGTAGACGATGAACAAGTTTATTATGTGAAAACCGGAAATCAAATTAGTGAGATCGAAGGGTATTATTCATATCATTTCAAACGCATGGTTCTGGATTTAGAAAACCATGATTACGACAAATTCTGTGATATGGCTAGAGATTATGCAATGGTTCTTAATGAAGGCAAAGTCACCACATCTCAGATTCGCAAAGTATATAGCCAAATCTATCGAGCACAGAAAGTATTAGACATCAAACATTTACGGCCGCAATTTGCTTATACTGCAGGACGGAATAATGAAACTCCCCGTCTCGGTGAATTAATGCATATTTTGGACCACTTGGCCAAGCATGCAGAATCGAAAACGGAGCAGGAAAAAGTGCACTTGAAAAATATCAAGACTTTTCTCGAAGCGATTGTCGCTTATCTGAAATATGTCGGAAATTAATTAAGGATGGAGGGAATTTCGATGCAATTAGCAGGGAAATTGATCATTGAAGGAAAAATTGAAGCGTTGACTGGACTTTCAATCGGTGGTTCGAAAACAGATGTGGAAATCGGTGGTATTGATAACAACGTGATCAAGGATGCAGAAGGCGTTCCTTACATACCAGGTTCATCAATTAAAGGGAAGATGAGAAGCTTACTGGAAAAAAGATATAGGAAGGAAGATATCTGTAGTTGTGCCAAAAGAACATGCCCAATTTGTAATATCTTTGGCACCTCGGCTTCATCAAAAATTGATATTGAGTCTTTACCTACCCGTCTCTACGTCCGGGATGCTAAATTGAACGAAGAAATTCGCCGACAAATGGAAAAGAAAGAAGGGCCGTTTTCAGAATTGGAACTCACCTACACAGAAGGTAAGTGGGAGAATACGATCCATCGTTTAACTTCGCGGGCCAATCCTCGGCAAACTGAACGGGTTCCGGCAGGTAGTATTTTTGATTTACATATGATTTTTAATCTCCTTGATCCTATGGATGTCGATTTCTTCAAGCAAATGATTGCCGCCATGCGTCTTTTAGAAGACGATTATTTGGGGGGGAATGGCTCCCGGGGATACGGGCGCATCCGCTTTAGTGAACTGACCATTGTTTTAAAAACGGTAAAAGATTATGAAGAAGGTAATGAGGGCAAAGAAATTTTCTCGGGTAGCCTGGATGAATTTGACCAGGATGAGGCCTTGCCGGCATTAAAACAGGCTTTTGCAGAGGTTGAGAATCAATGAAAATAGTCAAAATGCATATAGAAAATAACGCATCTTTTCATTTCGGTGATACGAACGGTCATTTAAATGAGACTTTTTCATCCGACCGGCTGTTTTCTGCGCTTACAAATAATATCCGGCTCATGTACGGCACAGAAAGAATTGCAGACTTCGTTTCTCTCGTGGAGGGTAACAAACTCGGCTTTTCTTCTGCATGTTTCGGGCTAGAATTTTTACCGAAGGGTGAGTCTCTCGAGAAACGCGTGATCTATTTTCTCCCGCGGCCAAAAATCGATATTTATTTTTCTAACGACACCTATCGTTCCTATAAAGAATTTAAAAAAATCGAGTATGTTTCTATCAATCTTTTTAAACGTTTCTCGGCCTCTTGGAATCGTGAAAAAGATGCGGTAATTATTGTTCCTGAAGATGTGCGGATCGTCTCTAAAAAATTTGCTTTATTAAAAGAGGAACTTGCCGGAATATCCATCGAGGTGAACGAGTGGGAATTCCTCTCATTTATGACGCATCATGTGCAACCGGGTGTTGAAGTCAATCGTTTGAATTCCAAAAGTGAAAACTATTTTACGAGAGAAGATATTGTAATTCGTTATCAAGAAACGAAAAATTATGTGATCAAACCGTTTTTCTATTTTTATGTTAATGGAGAAATTCCCGATTATGTCCGTGCGGCGATTCGGCTACTCGCTGATGAAGGTGTCGGAGGTCGTCGCTCTTCGGGGAGAGGATTTTTCCAAAATGTCGAACTTGTTGACAGTCCCCATCATTTTCCTGATGATGGACCAATGTTAATGACGCTTTCCACGTATTTTCCAAAGCGGGATGAAGTGGATACACTCTACAGTTATGAACTGGAAAAACGCAATGGATATATTTATTCCCGTTACGGCACATCTCTTCGGAAAAAAAGCATTTTGACCATTCGCGAAGGGAGTCTGTTGAAAGACGAAGTAGAAGGGCAAATCTTAGATATCAAGCCGGTCCGGTTTCCAGATCATCCCGTCTATTTCTATGGAAAACCACTCCTGGTTGGATTTGGAGGGGATTCTAGATGACTACCTTTTTATTTGAAACGCTCACTCCCCTTCATATTGGAAATGGTGAAATTTTGTCACCATATGGGGATTATATTTACGACCCGAATAAAAAGACGGTTTATTTGGTGGATCCGAACAAGTTGTCACGTGTATTAAATGATCCGGAACGTAATTTAATGGATGAGTATGTCGATAAGATTTTAAGCAGCTCCTCCACGAAGCATTATACATTGAAGCGATTTTTAGATGATTACCAAATTAATTATCAAGAGATTGTTAAAACGGAAATAAAGGTAAAAGAGCATCTGAAAAGTGAGCAAATCTTTGAAACGATAAAAAGCGGTACAAGACCGTATGTACCAGGAAGTAGTATTAAAGGAGCTTTGCGCACCGGGGTACTTTATACACACCGAAAAGAGGATGGCTATACAATTCAAGATGCACTCTATGATATTGGGGGAGGAAAAAAAGGGGGACGTCAACCGGGGCCTAATGGTGAGGATCTTTTCGGAAAGTTTGGTAATGACCTTTTTAAATATTTATATATATCGGATACAGAATTATTGGATGAGAACGAGATTGAAATTGTAAAAACCTATCGAGTTAATTTAGTGAAAGAAGAAGCGGATATTCCGATTGTGAAAGAAGTTATTCCCGCTAATAAGAAACTTCGTTTTCGTATCCAGTCGAAATCGCAAAAAGATTACGATAACATAGATGACCGTTTTGCTTACTTTTACGAGTCAAAAGACTTGAGTGGCGAGCGAGAAATCTTGCGGCGAGTCAATGAATTTACCATCGATTTGTTAAAAGCCGAACTAGAAATCTTTAGAAAAAATCAAGGACTTCAATTTGCTTTGATTATTCACCAGTATGAACAAATACTGGCTACCGCGCAACAATTTGTCCGTAAACAAAATGGTTGCGTACTCCGACTTGGTAGTGGCAAAACGTATTTCGATAATACCGTAACTCGTCTATTCACGGATGAGGAAATTGAAAAATTACCTTTGAATAGAAAAGGGAAAGGGTTATTCCCGAGAACGCGTACGGTTATAAGCAATCAGGGGATATATGAATCGGTATTAGGCTGGGCTAAAATTCAGCTTGTTGAGGAGTGAAGGTTTCATGGCAAGAGTATTAATTACATCACTTGGTGTAGGTCCAGGCTATGCAGATAAGGAAGAATTGAGAAAACGCGAGTACAAAAAGGCGGATTATGTGTTTCAAAACAGTTCGCAAGTATACACCACACCTTTTATTGCAGATGCCCTGAGCAAGCACTTGCAAGTGGATAAAATTTTCATGCTCGGGACGAATAAGTCGATGTGGGAAGATGCTTACCGCTATTTCTCCCGGGCAGA
>CALGAD010000034.1 GCA_937951955.1 uncultured Bacillaceae bacterium | reverse complement strand
GCCGATGGTCCGATTTCCTTCACTTCGTATACGATCGACCAGGCGGGAAACAGAAGCGCTTCCCAATCTTTAACCACCGTAAAAGAAACCGTCATTCCCGCACCCGTTATCGGTACGGCGAATCCAATCAATGCACAAAATGCCGGTCAGTATACGATTTTCGGAACGGCAAGACCGAATGCTACCGTAGAAGTGGTCATTTCCGATGGAGTCAATCCACCTGTTGTTACAGAAGCAACAGCCGATTTAAACGGGGAATTTTCTGTCGATATCGATGTGCGTTCACTCCTTGATGCGGAATTAAACATCACCGCCTCCCAAATAAGCGAACATGGTGTAAAAAGTGCCGTTGCCAAGGCGACTGTCCAGAAAGATACAGCGGTTCCGGGAATACCCGATTTGACTCTAAGTGATTACATCAATCTAGAAAACCAAAGCAATTTTTCTATTAAAGGATTCGCCGAGAAACAAGCTGAGATTTTCGTGAAGATCATCGATCAGGAGGAAAACACCATTGAAACGAGTGGAAAAGTTAATGAACGAGGGGAATTCTCTCTACCGATGGATGTATCAACCCTCCAAGACGGAGAAATTACGGTGGAAGTATATCAAGTTGACCGTGCCGGAAACTTAAGCGCAACTAGTAAAAAAGTGATGACAAAAGATACGAGTATCCCTGAGCAAATCGAATTGGACGCTTTACCCGGGATATATAACGGCAATGAATCCGCATTTCAAATCAGCGGCATTGCTGAGCCCCTATTACAAATAGAAATGGTCATTACAGATGGCGATTTGAGTGAAACTTACCAATTCATGACCGATGGTGTGGGAAAATTTAGCCAAACCGTCGATATGAGCGTATTTAAGGAAGGCGAAATCTCTATTTCCTTCACCGGAATTAATAAAGCAGGGAATAGAAATGAACTAACAACAATGTCCCTTATCAAAGATACGATTATCGAAAATATCACCCTCGAGAAAGTCGCCGATTATATCAATCGTTCCAACCAAAATGAATTTGTTTTATCTGGACTTAGTACAGAAGAAGGGGCAACGATTACCGTCATTGCCTCCGATGGCACAAAGGAATTAACGGCGACTGCTCATGTGCAAGATGGAAAATTCAATTTACCAGTGGATCTTTCCACGTTAGACGATGGACCGGTCACGATTGAATTTTCCCAAAAAGATCTTTATCGAAACGAACGGGTTTTAGGCACGATTACCGTTCAAAAAGATACAATCGTTGAAAATCCGGTCATTTCAAAAAACGGCTTTTACTATCAAGGCAATCAATTAATTTTTGGCCTGAACGGTTCTGCGGAAGCTGGTGCTGATGTCACCGTCACATTTTATGATCAACATGACAACGTGATCGTCACTCAAAGCACCAAAGCAAATCAAAATGGCTTTTATGCAATGGTTTTTCCCCTGAATCAGGATGATTATACGCAAATTGCCCGAACGGAAGTCACCCAAAGGGATGTAGCTGGAAATACGAGTGAAGTGGTTGCCATTGCAATGGACACCCATACAATTACCCAGGGCGAGACATTAAGTTCCATTGCGAAGCGATACAATACGACGGTCGATGCCCTTAAAATGATAAACAATCTTACCGGGGATACTGTTCAGGCCGGTCAATCGCTTATCTTACCCATTACAGCGACTGAAGTCGTCAATTTAGGCTATATGTATTATGGGGATGTGGAAGATTCGCAACGGTTTATCAATGAAACCGCCGCATCGATGAACATCGTGGCACCGAGCTATTTTGAAATTAATCCCGATGGTTCATTAAAAATTACGTGGGCGTTGAATACCGCCTTTATCGAGGCCATGCACGACCAGGGCATTCGCGTTGTCCCGTATTTAAGTAATAACTGGGATCGCGATCTGGGACGAGCGATGCTGCAAAATAAGGAACTTGCGTCAACCCAGATTGCCGAAGCCATCGAACGATACAATCTTGATGGTGTCAACGTCGATATTGAAAATGTTACCGACGAAGATCGGGCAGATTATACCGAATTTGTTCGTCTACTTCGTGAAAAAATTCCGGACAGTAAAGAAGTATCCGTGGCAGTTGCCGCCAACCCGAATGGCTGGACCGAGGGTTGGCATGGCTCCTATGATAATAAAGCTTTGGCAGAGGCTTCTGATTATTTAATGATTATGGCCTATGATGAAAGCTTCGTCGGCAGTGACCCCGGGCCGGTGGCCAGTTACCGCTGGGTGGAACGTTCGATCATCCAGGCATTGAAAGATGGAGTACAGTCCGATCAAATCGTTGTAGGTATCGCCCAGTATGGCCGGTACTGGAAAGACGGGGACCGGGTTGGTGGATACGGTATCGCCAACTGGCAAGTAGAAGAGCTAGTGGAAAAATACGGTGGTACTGTCATTTTTGATGAGGAAAGTTTATCGCCGATGGCACGGATTACGATTGATGAAAATGATCCGAAACCGATTGTGAATGGAAAAACACTCAGTGCCGGAACCTATACGATCTGGTATGAAAACGAAGAGTCGATTCAATATAAACTTTCTCTCGTAGAAAAATATAATTTGCGTGGTGTCGGTAACTGGAATATTGTGCAAGGTACGGAAGGGATTTGGAATAACTACGCGACAGGACTTCCTGATTCCGTACCGGTTAGCAACCCTTACATCCCGCCTGTTGAAAAAGCACCACAGGGATCAACTTATTCGGTCGTAGCCGGTGATTCCTTGTCGCAAATTGCTAAAAAATTTGGTACTACGGTCAATGAAATAAAAGAATTAAATCATCTAACTTCGGATATGATTTTTGTCGGCCAAACGTTGCTTATTCCAAATGAACAAGTTGTAGAGGAAGCTGAACCCGTTGAAGTAGCACCTGAACCTACAGATGAAGAAGTGATCGTTCCAATAGATGAACCAACGCAACCTGAAAGCAATACCGTGGAGGAAGCGCCGCAAACGGAAAATGCACCAGTAGAAAATACGGTTACCGAAGCAACAACTTATGTAGTATCAGCAGGAGATTCGCTTTATCGAATTGCCCAAAAATTTAATACGACGATCAACGCTATTATAGAAGCGAACAACTTAACAACCGATACGATTTATATCGGGCAATCACTGACCATACCCACAGATACAACAGTTGAAAGCGTGGCCCCTGCATCTATCACCTATACCGTCGTACCCGGTGATTCCTTATCGCTGATCGCGAAACGATACAATACTTCGGTACAGGCAATTAAAAATGCGAATCATTTGACTAGCGATACAATTTATGTCGGACAGCAGTTGACCATCCCTTCCGACCAACAAGAGAGTGCGGAACAATCATTAATCAACTATACAGTTGTAGCCGGTGACTCTCTTTCTGTAATTGCAAAACGATACAATACGAGCGTGAATGAAATCAAGCGGATAAACAACCTGCAATCTGATATGATTCGAATCGGTCAAGTATTAAAAATACCTAAATAACGTTCGGTATATGCGTGATTGCATCCTCCTTTAATTTTGTAAAAAATACACCGCTTCTTAAGATAATCATTTCAAAAAATGTATAAGAGCCGCAAATCCAGTGCGGCTCTTAATATTTTTACTATATTTATTTCTGTATAACCTGGCTTAATTCTTCCGTCATTTCTTCAACTAATTCCGGTCTGCCATGAAATTGGGCAGGAGTATTTTGAAACAATTCAATTTGCCATGTTCCATTTTTCTTATGTGCAACCATGGTTTGCTGGGCATTTACATCAGGGTTAATCTCGGTTTTTCCCGGTGGAACCATTCCAGCAATGGCATGTAATATGGCTACATCCGCTCCCAAAAATCGAATCGATTTAATTTTTGTTACAAATGGAGCAGTCGGATGATCTGCAAAAATTGGTTGAATATGTGCGTAAATCTCCTTCTTTCCTTCCACTTTGCTTCCATCAAAGCCAATCTGAACTCCCTCTTCAGAAAATAACCCGGCCATTCCACGACCATCCCGGTTATTCCAGGCAGCGATTAACTTTTTATAAAGCTCTTGGATTTCATTCTTCATAGCCATCTCCCGTATACGCTTTTCGTAATTGTTCCAGGTCAAGTTTCTTCATTTTAAGCATGACCTCATTCACCCGGGCAATTTGTTCCGGGGTACCCTTTGTCATCATCTCATCTAGCTCTCTTGGAACGATTTGCCAAGAAACACCGAATTGATCTTTCAACCGGCCGCATCGTTCCGCCTCAGGTACTGCGGATAATTTTTCCCAATAATAATCAATTTCTTTCTGGCTATCGCAATTGACCAAAAGTGAAATGGCTTCATTAAAATTGAAATTATGCTCATGGGCACTATCCATCGCGACCATCCATAAATTTTCTAACTTGAAATCAGAGAACATGACGGTTCCTTCTTTATCCGGTTCCATCCCTTTCGGATAACGGGTAAGCTGTCCCTTCTTCGCATTCTTAAAAACAGTTGTATAAAAATTCATTGCTTCTTCCGCTTTACCACAATTTTCACCGACAAACATCAAGGATGGCACAATTTCCGGTCGTTCTTCTCCTTCTGGATTGGTAAGCATCAACTGCCATGATAAACCGTACTTATCTTGAATCCATCCAAACTTTTCACTGAAGGGATAGGAATCAAGGGGCATCAACACTGCGCCGCCTTCGGATAATTTACTCCACACATGTTCCAACATTTCACCCGCATCATCTAAACGGGATGGATCAAAATTTACGATAAATGATATCGACGGATTGAATTTGAAATAGGGACCGGCACCAATCGCCATAAACTCCTGATTCCACAGTTCAAAAGAAACGATGTCAAAATCCCCGGAATACGGGCTATTTTGGGTTGTGGTACTCATAATTTTTGAATCCGGGAATATGGAAGTGTAAAACTGTGCGGCTTCGTGGGCATTTTTGTCGAACCATAGATGGGGGATGATTTTTGCGATTGTTTTACTCATCATGTCCCTCCGATATTTTTTTATATACATTAGATTTAACTGTATTCTCCCTCAAAGCCATAGCTTGTTAAACAAATTATTAATGGCAATTTATTTTTGTAGTGTTTGGCCATGAAGATTTATGCAAAATTTGCTTTAGATCCAACACTTTACAAGGAGTGGCGGGCATGGTTATCGAATTTGCATTGCAAAGCCAAAGTCTATGTATGACTTGCCACCTTAAAAAAATCATGCCCACAGAGGCTCCATGTCAAGCGATTAAAAATATGAATATTTATTCGGATTATTGGGTATTCTAATTGACCATTCCCTACATTTTTCATTAGACTAAAGCAAAAAAGAAAACTGTTTAATGTTTTTCATGATATCTTCAACATGAAGTTTAAAATCCTCAACACCTTTTAGGATAAAAATATTTTCTAAATAGAATTGGAAGTTCAATAAAAATATTTCTATAAAACAAAGCGTCTCCCATGTGTTACGGATACTGTACCAAATTTTTCACAATCTTCCTGACCCCACCTCGGGGATCCTCAATATCCCCTTTGTATCTAGGAATTAAATGGATATGTAAATGTGGAATAGTCTGCCCTCCATAAAAGCCGACATTTACCCCGATATTATAGCCATCTGGTTTAAATTCATTATCTAAGAGTTTCTTTCCTTTT
The DNA here is from genome assembly GCA_937951955.1 of uncultured Bacillaceae bacterium. Lineage (GTDB taxonomy): Bacteria > Bacillota > Bacilli > Bacillales > Caldibacillaceae > CALGAD01. The sequence goes on along the minus strand of CALGAD010000034.1, from coordinate 64 downwards.
TGAATCAACTCATGCATGGCCAAAATCTGTTCTTCCGTAGCATCAAAATAAGTCTCGATATGTT
>CALGAD010000033.1 GCA_937951955.1 uncultured Bacillaceae bacterium | reverse complement strand
TTGCCACCAAGCGACAGCGCGGTAGCCATTAAACCCCAACATTTGACAAAGAACCCTTTTTTATACAAATTTTGGATAAGTTTTTCCTTATTTGAAATATGTCTGTATGATCAATCAAGCGAGAAAAAATTAACGAGTCACAGCATTTATTCTATATTGTTTGTTGTCACAATAAATTGTAAGTATTGGCATTTATTTGTTGTTTCTCATTGGAGCAATATAAAAGATGAAAATAGTTAATAAGAACTAACTTATGGTATAATTGGCTCGTGGATCAAACATACATATGGAAATAAATGGTCTCTATTTGTTTTTTTAACACATGATGTCAGGATTTTCTCATGGTTGAACTTTTGGAAAGGGGCGCCGTTATGGAAAAGCGCGGACGAGACGATTTACAAACAAAAGACCAATACATAGAAGTTTGGGAAGACCTGGTCAGTATCAAAGACTTGTTTTTATCCATAGTCATTACGGCTTTGATCACGATGCTCGGGTACTTTCTTGCTCCCGCTGAAGAACCATTACCTTTATTTTTTGGCTTAACAGGAGCGATTATTGGTTTTACAATCAGTTCCTTTATTTTTAAACCGAAACGAACGATTGAAATAAAGGATGGAGACAACGATGGCGATTGAACTACTTTTCGGCATGATTATAGCTGCATTAGCCGGTACAGTAATCTACACGATCATCGGGATTATTCCCGGTACCGATGAAACTGCCGTGATTGCGCCCGTCACTTTATCCCTGATTTTGCTAGGGATCGAACCGATTTATGTTTTCACATTTTTTATGGCTGCGATTATTGCCCATAAAGTAACCGATTCCGTACCCGTTGCGGTTGCCGGAATTCCAGGTGGAGTCATGGCAGCGCCCATGGTGGAGCATGCCGTACAGTTTAAAAAACATGGACAGGCTGATTTAAGTATCCGGAAAATGGCCTCTGGATCAGTAATCGGAACCCTTGTCGCTGTTCCTTTTAGTTTGGTCTTTGCCTGGGTGTTAACACCGATTGCCGATTGGGTACAGAACTATGCCGGTCCTTTGTTTTTCTTCGGGGCGATTTTGCTGGCTTTATTATCAAAAAACCGCTTCGTATCTTTAGTAGCCATTATTCCCTTTATGTTGCTTGTACAGGGGTTAAGGCATCTATACTGGGATACAGGGGTTGTACCTGAAGGGAGAAATGTGTTTACCTCCTTTTTCCTCGGTATAACGATCGGTCCTGTTATTGTCACCTTGATCGAATTGCTGAATAAAGATAAAAGAGACAAAATGAAAAGATATCCGAAACAAACCTTATCCATTGAAAAAAGCAAGAAGAAGAAACGGATGCCAAATCCTTTTCGAATTTTAACGCTAAAAGAAAGTTGTTTAAGTGGACTGGCCTCGATTATCGGAAGCCTGACTTTTATCTTAAGTGCTGTCGGAACAACAACATTAATCGGCGAATTATTTTCCAATTTTGAAAAGGAGCGGTTGAAAAAATCTTCGCTGGCTATTGCCTGTATGGAAGCTCTGGCCAATGCGACGTATATTTCCGGTATTTTAATTCCTTTAATTGCTTTTGGTATTCCTTTCTCATCTGTTTCTTTAGGACCGGGATTACCGCTCTTTCAGGCGCCGCCCGTATTTGATCAGGAGTATAATATGCATCATGCCTTAAATCTTAACCAGATTATTTGGGCGACCTTGATTGGAGCAGGTATCGCGCTGTGCATAACCTACTTTATTGTTGTAAAATATTCTAAAGAAATCAGTGCGTTTGTATTCAAATGGATTCCCCACGAAGCGATTATCGGCTTATTTGTTGGCCTTGTCTTTCTGTTAGGCTATATCGACGCCGGTTGGGTCAATATCGCCGGGGTCTTATTAGTATCGCTTGTGGCAGGAACTTTGCATAGACTGGGAGTTAGTTTTGGTGTGCTGTTTATGGCCTTATATTCGGCTCCATGGCTCATGGAGGTAATCAGCAATCTCCATTGACCGGGCAACAGTCACGCCGACATGGATTCAGGAAAGTGAGGGAAATCAGTGCTATATACTCTTAGAAAAAAAGCAATCGGAACATCACACAGTAAAATTATTCTTATCGGCGAACATTCTGTAGTATATGGAAAACCTGCCATTGCGCTACCTTTTCCCACCCTCAATGTCACAACAACCATTGAAGAAACGGGAAGACCTGTTTACGTCAAAACGGAATTATATGCCGGTCCATTACATAAAGTTCCGGAAAAAATGAAAGGGATTGTCGCTTGTTTAAAAGAAGCGGCAAAGGAATTAGGAGAAAAATTGACCGGTTTTTCCATGAAAATCGATTCCAATATCCCTCTCGGTCGCGGTCTTGGATCGAGTGCCGCCATTGCGATCGCATGTGTCCGTGCGCTCTTTAAATATTTTGGCCATGATCTGCCCAGGGAAACATTAATGCGACTCGTCCATATTGCTGAAACATATGCCCACGGGAATCCGAGTGGAATTGATATGGAAGCTGCATCAAGTGCCAATCCGATCTGGTTTCAAAAGGGGCAGAACACAGAAACTGTTAAATTAGGCACGTCCTTTTATTTGATTGTCGCGGACACGGGCCGCATTGGCGATACCCGGGCAGCTGTTGATGGGATCAAACAGAAATATGAAGTCGATCCGGTAAGAACCGGTGCTTCGATCGATTTGCTGGAAACTTATACGTATCAGGTGCGAGAGGCCTTATTAAACGGTGATATTCCCCTCGTCGGCACTTTATTAAATGCTGCTCAAGATGAATTAACAAAACTCGGTGTGAGCGATGAAACGATTGAACACCTGGTGAATGAGGCAAGAAAAGCCGGGGCCTATGGGGCAAAATTGACCGGTGGCGGACGGGGCGGCTGTATTATAGCGTTAACGGATACCCTCCAAAAAGCCAAAGAGTTGTCTTACACTTTGTTGGAAAAAGGCGCTACAAATACATGGTACGTTCGTGTGAGTGAAAACTATGGCTCTTTAGCTGTTTTATGATGGACAAATTGGTTTGCGAGATGAAATGGAAAGAATAGAAGGGAGAAGAATTCATTGAAGGCAACAGCCAAGGCGCATACGAATATTGCTTTGATAAAATACTGGGGAAAACGTAATGAACAATTATTTCTCCCGACCAACAGCAGTTTATCCATTACACTGGATCGGTTTTATACGGTGACTACTGTTGAGTTTAGTGAAGATTTTTCGGAAGATCGTTTTATTTTAAACGGTGAAGTAATGGATGAAACCGAAACGCAAAAAGTATCCAGATTTTTAGATCATATTCGTCGTCTGTCCGGAAAGAAATGGTATGCCCGGGTTGATTCGACGAATGAAGTTCCGACGGCGGCCGGATTTGCCAGCTCGGCATCAGGATATTGTGCCCTTGCCGGTGCAGCCTGTAAAGCAATCGGTTTAGATGTGAATGAACAAGAATTATCTCGCATTGCCCGTCAGGGATCGGGATCCGCTTGCCGTTCTGTATATGGTGGTTTTGTGGAATGGCAAAAGGGAGAAAAAGATGATGGCAGTGATTCTTATGCAGTGCCTGTGTTGGAACAAGATGCCTGGGATTTAAGTGTTCTGTCGGTTGTCTTAAATACGAAAAAGAAAAAAGTATCCAGCCGGGAAGGCATGAAACGAACGGTAGAGACGTCTTGCTTTTATGATGGCTGGCTTGCGACCGTTGCGACCGATTTACAGCAGGCAAAAGAAGCGATTCACGCCCGGGATTTTGAAAAACTTGGACAGGTTTTGGAAAGTAATGCGTTAAAAATGCATGCAACGACATTAGGAGCAAACCCGCCCTTTTTCTACTGGGAAAGTGCGACTTTAGATATTATCGATGCGGTTCATGACCTGCGCGAGCAAGGTATTCAGGCATATTTCACCATCGATGCCGGTCCCAATGTTAAAGTGATTTGTGAAAGGGAAAACGAAGAAACAGTTGCTGCAACGTTAAAATCTGTCCCGGCAACCCGTGAAGTACATATTTGTCACCCCGGTCCAGGGATCCAATATTTATAATTCGTTCTGGAAAGGAATGGAACCGATGTCGGAACAACGTTTAGAAATTTCAGTGCCCGGTAAACTGTTCATCGCCGGAGAATATGCCGTATTAGAACCCGGACATCCGGCGATGGTTATCGCCGTAAATCGGTATATGAAAGGTGATATTCGCCCGAATCGGGAATATCACCTTTCATTACCCGGACTGGGGTTAGATTCTTTATACTGGACCTATGAAGATGGTGAAGTCGTTTTTGCAAAAACGAGCAAACGACTCTCCTTTATCAAAAATACGTTAGAAGTTTGTTTGCAGTATTTATCGGAAAGGCAAATTCCCCTTGCCCCTTTTTCTTTACGGATCACGAGTGAGCTCGATGATGCATCCGGAAAAAAATATGGGCTTGGTTCCAGTGCCGCAACAGCCGTCACGGTAGTAACATCCATCCTTCATTTCTTTCACCAACGTGACGTGCAAGTTTCCAGGGAATTGATTTTTAAACTGGCCTCCATCGCCCATTTTAAAACCCAGGGAAACGGGTCTTGTGCCGATATTGCCGCATCGACATATGGCGGATGGATCCAGTACTCCATTTTTGATCAAAGGTGGCTAATCCGGGAAATCGCTAGCAAGAAACCTTTAAAAGAAATCCTTTCCAGAAAGTGGCCTGGACTGGAGATTACCAAGATCACACCGCCAGATTCTCTCCATTTATGTGTAGGCTGGACTGGCGAAAAAGCTTCAACAGCATCGATGGTCGGCAGGATTCAACATTTAAAACAAGACCATCGGGAAAGTTATGAACAATTTCTGGCGGATAGCAAGGCATCCGTGCAAAAAATCCTCGCAGGTTTTCAAGAAAACGATATGAATAAGGTCTTTCAGGGGATTCGATCAAACCGTGCTGCTTTGAAAAAATTAGGCGATTTGACAGGAGTCCCTATTGAAACTGAAGAATTGCGGAACTTGATTGAAACGGCCAATCGGTATGGTGTCGGGAAAACCTCGGGGGCTGGTGGCGGAGATTGTGGCATTGCCTTTGTGACAGATGAATCGGATATCGAACGATTAAAAGCGACCTGGCGCAACCAGGATATTTATCCACTGGAATTATCAGTTTCACCAGAGGGAGCAACGGTCAAAACAGTTGATTGATGAATCAGGTAAAAATATAGGGGAAAGCAGGTGTTTCATATGGCTGGCTTCGGATCCATTCATAAAAGAAAGTCGGAGCATATTCGCATTGCTTTGAATGAAAAAGTTACCGGGGAACGAATTACAACAGGGTTTGAACGGGTACGTTTTCTACACAATGCCCTCCCAGAAATTGATTTTCAAGAAATTTCCCTCGCTACGGAATTTCTCGGGTATAAGCAAAAAACCCCTTTTTTAATTAGTTCGATGACTGGCGGTGCGGAACTGGCGAGCACGATTAACCGGAATTTGGCAACAGCTGCAGAAGAGCGGGGTTGGATTTTTGCGCTAGGTTCAACAAGGGCGTTAATCGAGAGTAAAGAGTACCGGTCTTCTTTTCAGGTACGTGAATTCGCACCCAATACGCCGATTATTGCCAATCTCGGTGCGGTCCAGTTGAATTATGGGTTTGGCGTTGAGGAATGTAAAGAAATTGTCAAAATTACGGATGCCGACATTTTTGTTCTCCATTTAAATAGCATCCAAGAAGTAGTGCAAGACGAAGGTGATACGAACTTTAAACAATTGTTACCGAAAATCGCCAAACTTTGTGAACAGCTGGAAATTCCCGTCGGTGTCAAAGAAGTTGGCTGGGGTATTGATGGTGCGGTTGCGGAGAAATTGTTCGATGCCGGTGTGGCTTATATCGATGTGGCCGGAGCTGGCGGAACATCGTGGAGCCAGATTGAAAAATTACGGTCAAAAGATGAAATTAGAAAAGAGGCTGCAGGAGCTTTTGCCGATTGGGGTATCCCTACCGTAGAGTGTATTTTGAGCATTCGCGAAAAATTCCCTGATAAACCTTTGATTGCCAGCGGCGGAATCCAAAATGGGATGGAGGCAGCCAAAGCGCTTGCACTTGGAGCGGATCTTGTCGGAATTGCCCGGGGCATCCTAAAAGCGGCAACGCAATCGGTAGAAGAAGTATTAAAAGCGATGGAAATTCGGGAACTGGAATTAAAAATGGCCATGTTTGGCGTTGGCGCAGCGACGATTCAAGATCTACAAAAGACAGACCGTCTAATTATTGAATCGTAAGTTTTCTTTTATGAAAAGCAAAGTCGTCGACCACGATTTTACTTTTTATCAAGATATGCGTCTTGCTCAATTAAGCCTATTATCAGTTGGTGTTAGCCAATTGATAATAGGCTTTTTTTAAAAAATATAGCTACCAAAGTAATGGCTACTAGGCCTTTAAAAACAGGATAGAAGTCGAAATATTAGACTTACTTTATATTTCGTTGTATATTGTAATTGATTTGAAATTAAAATCATTATTAAATTGGAGGTTTTATAATGTCCAAAAATAATGAGCAGAAAAAGAAAATGACAACAGCGTTTGGTGCACCTGTTGTGAATGATGATGATGTGATGACAGCCGGTCCCCGTGGGCCTATGTTGCTTCAAGACGTGTGGTTTTTAGAAAAATTGGCCCATTTTGATCGGGAAGTCATCCCCGAACGGCGCATGCATGCGAAAGGATCCGGAGCTTATGGAACCTTTACCGTAACGAATGATATTACGAAATATACGAAAGCGAAATTATTCTCCGAAATTGGCAAGAAAACCGATGTATTTATTCGCTTCTCCACCGTTGCAGGTGAGCGGGGATACGCCGATGCTGTACGCGATATTCGTGGGACGGCCATCAAGTTTTACACGGAAGATGGAAACTGGGATTTAGTCGGTAATAATACGCCAGTATTTTTCCATAGAGATCCGAAACGGTTTACCGATTTGAACCATGTGGTAAAACGGAATCCGAAAACGAATATGCACGATCCGCAAGCCCAATGGGATTTTTGGACATTACTTCCAGAGTCATTGCACCAAGTAACAATTACGATGAGTGATCGGGGCATTCCTGCCAGTTACAGACATATGCACATGTTCGGCAGCCATGCTTACAGCATGATTAATGATAAAAATGAGCGCGTATGGGTCAAGTTCCACTTTAAAACACAACAAGGTATTAAAAACTTAACGGACGAGGAAGCAGCACGAATTCGCGGAAATGATCCGGATAGCCATCAGCGCGACTTATATGAAGCGATCGAACGAGGTGACTATCCGAAGTGGACAATGTATATTCAAGTCATGACGGAAGAAGAAGCGCGCAACATGCCTTATAACCCCTTCGACTTAACGAAAGTTTGGTATAAGAAAGATTTTCCGCTCATTGAAGTCGGTGAAATTGAATTAAATCGCAATCCGGAAAACTACTTCGCCGAAGTTGAGCAAGCTGCCTTTTCACCAGCGAACATTGTTCCAGGAATCGGCTTTTCACCGGATAAAATGTTACAAGGACGTCTCTTCTCCTATGCCGATACCCAGCGTTACCGTTTAGGAGTCAATTACTGGCAAATACCGGTAAACTATCCGAAAAATGCAAAAAACTTCCATCCTTACCACCGGGACGGTGCGATGCGAATCTTGCATACGAATGAAGGGGGAGAAATCTCTTACAGCCCGAACAGCTACGGTGAGTGGGAAGACAGTAAAGAACATCAAGAGCCGGCATTAGATTTATTCGGAAATGCCGATTACTGGAATTTCCGTGAAGATGATGACAACTATTATGAACAACCGGGTAAACTGTTCCGCTTGATGAAGCCGGATGAGCAGCAACGGCTCTTTGAAAACACAGCAAGAGCGATGCAAGGAACGACGAAGGAAGTGCAGCTCAGACATATTACGAACTGCTATAAAGCCGATCCGAATTACGGAAAAGGTGTCGCTGCGGCCCTCGGTATCGACTGGAGCGAAGTCGAAGAAGCGCTTGCAGCTATTTCCAAATAATCTATGCATACCCCCGTTTAGGGGGTTATTTTAACAATAAAAACTCCTTTGCTTTTACGGTATCGTTATGTTACGATAAGTGTAACGAAAAGCGATCGGAGGGTTTCCAGGTGTTTTTTTGCAGACTACGTTTCCAAACTTTGAACAGATAATTTTATACGTTCAAAGGCTCTGCCTGTGTGCAGAGAGAGGGAATAGTCTGCCATTTTTTATGGAAACCTCATCTTTATGAAAAATGGTATGAATAGCTGGAATAAAATGGATATCATGCGGTTTGCTATAGATGACAACTGTTCGCCAGTCCATCTAGTATAGCTCCGCATGTTCATTTGCGTTCCCTTTTTTCTCGAAAAACACAGGCAGATGCCTGTGTTTTTTATTTAGAAATGGAGGGAACTTTATGAGTAAAAAAGCGATACTTGTCGGTGTCAATGTTGGTGGACGGGATGAAGAATTTATCTATTCTATGGAAGAATTGAGGAATTTGACCTATGCCTGTCATATGGAAGTCGTGGGTGAAGTCACCCAGCAATTAGAACGAATTCATCAAACTTATTATATCGGTTCTGGGAAATTGTCAGAATTAACGAATGTCGTGGCAGAAACCGGTGCGGATGTGGTGATTTTTGATGATGAACTATCACCCTCGCAAATTCGGAATTTGGAAGATGCCTGTGATTGTGAAGTCATGGACCGGACCATGTTAATTTTAGAAATCTTCGCCAGCCGCGCAAAAACAAAGGAAGCGCAACTCCAGGTGGAAGTCGCCCGGTTAAAATATATGCTGCCTCGCCTTATCGGTACCGGGACAGAACTGAGCAGACAGGGAGGGGGAGCAGGGTTTAAAAACCGCGGCTTAGGTGAAAAGAAATTGGAGCTCGATCGTCGGAAAATTGAAGCGAGGATTGCTTCCTTAAACAAAGAGTTAGAAAAAATTAAAGAACAGCGGGATACACAGAGAAGAAGTCGCAGAAAAAAACAAATTCCGGTCGTTTCCCTTGTCGGTTATACGAATGCCGGAAAATCAACGATAATGAATGCGATGGTAGAAATATTCATGGACAATAAGGAAAAACAAGTATTTGAGAAAAATATGCTCTTTGCTACGTTGGATACATCCGTAAGGAAAATTGAATTGGACCGACACCGAATTTTTTTGTTAACGGATACCGTTGGTTTTATCAATAAATTACCGCACCAGTTAATCAAAGCGTTCCGGTCAACGTTAGAAGAAGTGCTAGAAGCCGATGTGATTATTCATGTCGTCGATTACTCCAATCCTCACCATGAAGAACAGAAGCGCTTGACAAATGAGTTATTAGAAGAACTGGGAGTAAAAGATACACCGATGATTTATGCCTACAATAAAGCGGATTTGACAGATGCTGAATACCCGCAAATCCGCGACAATGAAATCTGGCTATCAGCAAAAAAGCGGACCGGTATCCTTGAACTTTCCAGGATGATCAGTCAAATGATTTTTACGGACTTCGTGCAGTGTGAGTTTCTCATTCCTTATACAGAGGGCCAGATTGTTTCATACTTGAATGAACACGGAAAAGTGTTGCAGACGGATTATCACGAAGAGGGGACGAAAATGTTAGTGGAATGCAGCAGGAAAGTCACGGAACAATACAAAGATTATTTGCTCCAGATTGTTCATTAATCATTCATTTGTAATACGAAATTAATCACGCCGCTTGCCCGGGACAGTTTGTTCTGAGCAAGCGGCGCTTTCTATAAAAAAATGACCCTTCATCAGCTGTCGGGTTCCTTTCATCATTACATGGTGGAATTGAGCAGCTGGAGAAGGGCCATAATGGCGATCGTGACGGTTAAACAAAGGGTGTCGATTTTTTGCCAGTGTAATTTTCGAAAACTGGAACGTTTCTGATCAGCCCGGTAGCCCCGAACATCCATCGTATTGGCCAATTCTTCGGCGCGGTTTAACGTATTGACAAAAATCGGCAGGAAGACCGGAACCAATGCTTTCATTTGCTGGAAAATCGAGCCGACACCGAACTCATTACCGCGAATGCGCTGGGCATCCATAATTTTTTGGGTTTCATCCAGGAGATTTGGTATGAAGCGAAAGGCGATCGTGAGCATCATGGACAGTTCATTCACGGGAACTTTTACGTATTGCAGTGGTTTAAGTAAAAATGTAAATCCGTCGGTGAAATCGATCGGCCTCGTCGTTAAAGTCACAACGGTAGAAAGTAAAGTGATCAAGGTAAAGCGGAAGAAAATGAAAATTCCCGTTTGAATACCATAATCAGAAATCGTGATCAATCCCCATTCAATGAAATTCCTGTGCCCCGTTGTAAACAACATCTGGAGGGTCGCAGTAAAAATAATTAACCAGAGCAACGGTTTAATTCCGCGAAAATATATGGAAGAGGGTACTCCTGATAAATGCATGACACCGAAAGTAATTCCCCACAGGATGAAAAAGGAGAGCCAGTTTTCGGCAGTGAAAATTAAGACTATAAAAAGGATGGCCGAAACAAGTTTTGCCCTCGGGTCCAGACGGTGTAAAAAGGATGTCCCGGGGACATATCGACCCAACAATAGCTTATTCATACATATCCCTCCTCCATTAACACGTCAGCGAGCTCTTCTTCCGTTAAACAAATTTTCCCTAATTTCTTCCCGATTTTATTTTCAAATTGCCGCTGGAATCGTAAGGCATCGGGTAACTCAAGACGCATGTTCGTCAACAATTCTTCATTGGTAAAGAGCTCTCTTTTCTTACCATAAAACGTGACTTTCCCCTTATTCATGACAATAACATCCTCAGCAAAACGGGCGACTTCATTCATGTCATGGGAGACAAAGAGAATGGAAATTCCCAATTCCCGGTTCAGCTTTGTCAGTAATTGGAAAATTTCTTCCTTCCCTTCCGGATCCAGTCCGACCCCCGGTTCATCAAGAACGAGTACCTCCGGTTTAAGGGCCAGGATTCCGGCAATGGCAACCCGCCTTTTCTGTCCACCCGATAAGGAAAAGGGGGATTTCGTTAAAATGTCTTCCTGCAAACCAACGTGATGCAGGGCTTCGATAGCCAGTTTTTTAGCTTCCTGGGGTGTGGCCCCGAAATTGAGCGGCCCAAAGCAAATATCCTTTTCAACGGTTTCGGCAAAAAGTTGTGATTCGGGAAACTGTAAAACTAATCCGACTTTTTTACGCACGAGTTTTAAAACATTTTTTTCGGTGTGTTGATCAAGCAAAAAGCGATCAACCTGAACAGATCCTTCTTTCGGCAGGAGCAACCCGTTCATCGTTTTTAATAGACTGGATTTACCGGCTCCTGTCGGTCCGACAATGGCCGTGAAAGAAGAGGAAGGAATGTGCAAATTAATTTCATATAAAACTTGTGCCGTTCGCAGCGGCCCAATTTTATAATCAGCTGTTACATTGGTAAATTGGATTTCCATAGCCATTCAACCATTTCCGTTTCTGTCATATATTGTTCCGGTAGTTTGCGCCCCCGCTTTATTAATAAGCGTCGCAAGCGTTCGGCAAAAGGTGCAGCAAGTTCTGTTGTTTGGGCAAAGACTTCTTGCGGAGCACCGGTATTCAATATGCGGCCATTTTTTAAAACGATAATCCGATCGGCAAGGGAGGCTTCTTCCATATCGTGAGTGATCGAAATCATCGTCAGTTTCCTTTTTGCTTGCATCTCTTTTAATAAGGAAAAAAGTTCGCGCCGGCTTTTCGGATCAAGCATCGTAAAGGCCTCATCGAAGATAATGATTTCCGGGTTGATCGCGAGGATACCGGCAATCGTCACCCGTCGTTTTTGTCCGCCGGAAAGATGGGACGGATCGGTATGGCGATATTCCCACATACCGACTTGCTGAAGCGCCTGTTCCACACGTTTTTCCATCTCCGCATAGGACATGTTCATATTTTCCAGACCGAAGGCAACATCATCTTGAACGGTCGTTCCAATAAATTGATGATCCGGATTTTGAAAAACGATGCCCATATTCTTGCGGATTTCCCAGATCGTTTCTGCGGTTAAAGCTTTTCCGAAAATGCGTATCGTTCCTGATTCCGGTTGCAATAGACCGGCTAATAAATGGGCAAGAGTGGATTTTCCTGAGCCGTTCGGTCCGACAATCGCCACCCATTCTCCTTCGTTAACCGTAAAGGAGATGGATGATAAGATTTCCTTTTCCTTTCGTTGATCATAGCGAAAGGATAAATTCTCCACCTTAATGACCGATTTTCCCATCTCCCTTCACCTCCTATAAAATAACAGCCAGTAACAACAGGGAAAGAATCGTTCCGTCAATTAAAACCAAATTTTTTACGGAAACATCAAATGTTTTGGCTTTCACCTGCTCTTTATTAAAGATGGCGATATGCTTGTACACAGGGATGGCGATAATTAACGATAATAACATAATTTTAGGGAAAAGACCGAGAAAAACTGCTAGAATAATTGCTACAAAAGAAGCGATATATAAAGTATTGAATAATAAAATGGCTAAAGGCTTGCCAATATAATAGGGCAGCGTGAAACGCTGATTTTGAATGTCATATTCTAAATCACAAATATTATTAGCGAGCATGATGTTAGCGATCGTAAAGACGCACGGAAGTGAGATTAGAATAATTTCTAATAACTGGATAATGTCCATTTCTAAAGTAACGTGCCGGCCTTCCCAGAGCAAAGTTATGATTCCCTCATCAAAGCCATTGACATATACAGCAAGAAAAACGATTCCGAACCCCATCGTTAACCCGGAAAGAATTTCACCAAGAGGCATCCGGGAAAAAGGAATGGGTCCGAACGTGTAAAAAATACCGATTCCGAAGCAAACCATACCAATTAATAATAACAATAAATCGGTACGGAAGACGAGGATAATTCCTAAAATCGATGCGATCGTTAACATCGTCAAAATAACTGTGACAACAAGCCATTCGGGAATATTTTTTTGTCCGATAATATTTTCCGTTCGGCGGTATTCTTCACTTTTGGCTTTTTTATAGTCCATATAGTTATTGATCGCTGTTGTCGTCATATCAAAAATAACCATGGCACAAAAGAAAATGAGCGTATTTTCTAGATTCAGTGTCCCGTAGCGATAGTAGGCGAAAAGAATTCCGATGAAAAAAGGCAATACACTACATAATTTTGTTTTAATTTCCACGAGTTTTAAAAAAGTTGAGATAGTCATTTGTCATCACCTCTAAAAGAGTCTTCGTTATTCAATTGTTTTAAAACGTTTAACGTATGGAACTCTTTATCCGTTTATTAATTCGTAATCTTCATCGACAAGTTCAAAATTATCTTTTAATCCAGAAGTGATATACACTTTACGATCCCGCGTAATAAATATCGCTTCCGTATCTTCCAGTTCCTCGGCGAAGCGCAAACCTTCATCCAGTCCTTTCGCGAATAAAGTGGTGGATAATGCATCGCCATCGATGGATTGATTAGTAATAACGGAAACACCGGCAATTTCATTATCGAAAGGATAGCCATCCTTTGGGTTTAATAAATGATGATAAGTTTTGCCATCAACTTCTAAATAACGTTCATAAATGCCTGAAGTGACGATGGACTTGTTTGATGCATGTAGTTTCCCGATAATTTCCCCCCGGGGAGAGAAGGGATCCTGTACCCCCACCGACCAATCATCACCGGAAGTATTTTTCCCTAACACGAAGATATTTCCGCCGAGATCGACGATGGCCGATGTCACTTCGTTTGCTTGCAATATGTTGACGACTTCATCAGCCATATAGCCCTTAGCAATGGCCCCTAAATCGATTTGCATGCCGGCATTTTTCAAAAATACCGTGTGCTTGGTTGCATCCAGGTCAATTTGCTCGTAATCGATGAGGGGCAATACTTCTTCAATTTCTGAATCCTCCGGTTTTTTCGCATCTGGAAAGCCGATGCGCCATAAATTCGTTAGCGGACCGATCGTGATATCAAAAGCACCGTCGGAAACAGCCCCGTATTCTTTTCCGGTCTCGATTAAAGTAAAGATATGTTCAGGGACCTCGACAGGCTTTTTACCTGCTTCTTGATTGATTTGATCGATGATGGATTCGGTTTCGTCGTTGACAGAAATTTGCTCGGCTAACATCTTTAAATGCTCAAATGATTGATCTATGGCCTCTTCCATATTTCCGTCAAAAACCTTGATCGTTACGACAGTTCCCATTAAAAATTCCGTTCGACTTAAGGGAGAACGATTTTCTGCTTTCTCATTATTACACCCTGCTGCGAATAGAACAAAGATAACAGTAAGTATAAGTGCGAGTTTTCTCATATTTCCATCCTTCCGAATGCGGCATTATGAAACAAAAAAGTGAAAGCAAGATGAGAGTTATTGTTCATCATATTTATTATTCTCAAATAATAATTGCCCTATGATGAGAAAAAGACTTTAGAGTATGCCTCTAAAGTCTTCAGTTGAAATGATCATGCAATTTTAATTATTCAAATACTAAGTTATCAACTTCGATCGGAGTTGTATCGCCTTTTTGTGCAGCGTTGATCAATTGAGCTGCATATGTTTTAAAGGAATAAGTGGAATGAGTGGCTCCTGCGACAACTTCAACTTCTTTGGCATTTTGTTTTTCAATCAAGTCTTGTGCCAAAGCAGGTACGAATTCTTTCGGACCGATATTCACTTTTTCAGCCATCCGTTCTTGATAGGCTTCATCTTCAGATTTCAATGTGCCTTCAGGATTGACATAGTCCCATTCAACTTCTGTGATTTGTCCGCCTGCAACGGTCATGTTCATGAAGAAGCTCCAGCCGTGAGCATCAGGATTTAATTCTTTTAAGGAATACTCTCCGTCTTGTAAAGGTGCATTCGGATTAATTTCGATTGTTGTTGTATCACCTTTTTGAGCTGCTTGTACTAATTGTTGTGCATAGTTTCTGAATGTTTGCCAGGAACCAGTTGCACCTGTCACGACTTCTACATCCATAGGATTTTGTGTTTCTACAAGAGCTTCATTTAAAGCAGGTACAAATTCTGCAGGTCCAATACCGGATTTATCTTTCATTAATTGTTGATATTCTTCATCTTCTGATTTAAGAAGACCTTCATCATTTACATAGTCAAAGTTGGATTCAACGATTTTACCATCTTCAACAGTAATCGTCATTTCCACTTTCCAGCCGTTTTTATCAGCTTCGGTCTCCTTTAACGTATATGTTCCATCTTGTAAAGGAGCACCGGCAACTAAGTTTGCTGATTCTTCAGCAGCATCTTCTGATGCTTCCTCAGAAGCTTGTTCTGTTGTTTCGTCCCCGTTTTGTTGCGTATCTGTTTCAGCTGCATCGTCAGATCCACCGCAAGCAGCTAAAAACAAGCTGAAAATAAGTGCTGCAATGAGAGCAAGATGTTTTAACTTCATCTGTATTCTTCCTTTCTGCATGTTTATTTGTGTGATTCTTCACATATAAATGTGAATAGTTTCACATTTAAATTCCACAAATATAATAACACGATTTTTACTATGTGTCTAGGGGAAAAATAAAATATTTCTATTTTA
>CALGAD010000032.1 GCA_937951955.1 uncultured Bacillaceae bacterium | reverse complement strand
AAGATAGAAAGTTAATTTTACCCTATCTATCTCAAGGGGACATACTAATTTTTATACTCCGCCACCCTATTCCGTCCTACCTGTTTCGCTCCAAGGTAAAGAGCTCTGTCGGCCACACGGATAAATGACGTGACTTCATCGGTATCATCGGGGGCGATGGCTACACCGATGCTGACGGTGAGGCGCACGTTGATTTTCCGTCGCACTTCTGCAAGATCATCGTAAAGAACAAAGACATGATCTTCAATCGTTTGCCGGATTAATTCTGCAAAATCGAGCGCAAGATCCTTATCATAATCGGGCAATAAAATCGTGAATTCCTCACCACCATAACGACCGAGAATACCTTTATCGCCCACCATTTTCTTCAGTAACTCACTTACTTGTTGCAAAACGATATTACCACTTTCATGACCGTACGTATCATTGACCGACTTAAAATGATCAATATCGACCATGAGCAAGGCGAGTTTTTCCAGTTGTCCAGAATTTAGTTGTTCAAACCCTTCTTCAATTTTTTCCGTAATCACCCGGGCATTATATAAATTCGTCAGCGGATCCCGTTCACTTTGCTGTTTCGTTTTTTCATAATGCCGGGCATTATCAAGGGCAATCGCTAGATACGAACAGAGAATTTCCATGATCATCAAATGATATTTTTCAAAAGCCTTCTTCTTCGTCGACGCGACAAAAATCATTCCCGTCGTCTCCTCATTTTTGATCATCGGGACAACGATAATGCTTTCAACATGTTCGGGCAAATACGTATAGACGAGCTCCTCCCACTCTGATCGCTCGGAAAAAAGCAAAGCCTTTCCCTGTCCCCAGGCCATTCCCGCTATCCCTTTATTTTTTTCAATCAAGGGAATATCTTTATCGACATAAGAACCGAGTTCATAGGAACGGATTAACCGCAAATGTTCATTGCCGGTTTTTTCAAATATATAAACAAAATCGATAGCAAACATCTTCGTTAAATTTTCAACAAATAATTGCAAAGCCTCTTTTCCGTGTAGTCGAGCCGTTAGCAAGTGACTAAATTCTACCACTCGTTGTAAATGTTTATTAATCTCTTTAGTAGAATAATAAAAACGCAGAATAAAAAGAATCATAACAACGGGGATACCGACTAATAAAAAGGCAATTAAGCCAACGGTATTATGTAAGAAATATAAAATATTTCCAATCGGAAAAACAATTAAGATCGATAAAAATTCCCACTTGGTATCTTGTGAAAGGATGGGAAGTTTTTTATTAAAAAAATAGTAATAGCCAATCAATAGCATTCCTTGATTTAAAACGGAGTGGACTAAACAATAGATGGCTGTAATAACCCAAAAATATGGATCATTCAATGTGTAAGCTTCGTGAGTACCTCCGAGAGCGTAATAGGTTAATCCTGAAAAAAGTGAGACTAAAACAAACATTATTGAGTTAATCAAAAAGCGTGTATGTTGCTCACTATTCAACTTTCTTTTTAACATGACAATAATCACAAAGATTTGTGATATGACCATCTCGGCAAATAAACCGTATTTCAAAAAAACGACCAGTGTAATCCAAATGGTAACGGATATCGTGACATTTTCTATCACAAGTGGTAACAATGCACACGGTATTAATAAGAGGATAAATAAAAGAAAATCCAGGCTAAATAACGAATCCTGGGGAGGCGAGATGACATAAGCTAAATAGTGACCAAGAGTAAAGACAAGTAGCCAGCCCAATAACACTACGAATCTTTTCTTTTTTTCAATGATCAACTTTCTCCCGCCCTTAGGGTAGTATTTTATTGAATATGTTTAGGAATATTGAACTAAAAAGTATAAAATAATTTTACTAAATTATAGGTCTTTTGTCATACATTTTATAACAATTTTCGTAAAAATGGCTTAACTAACGAAATAAAGTACAGAGAACCGGTAGCGATGAACATATCTCCATTTTCTAAACGAGGAATTTTCTCCTCCAAATAACGCTGCCAGTCGGGAGCAAGTTCCTTATTATCCTTTTGTGACCGTGCAAATAAATTACTAGCTTTCTCTACCCGTGGGAAATCAAACTCGGTAAATACGACAGTATGTGGCAACGAATCTAAAATAGGTATAATTTCCTCGAGCTGTTTATCCCGTAAGGCAGAAAACAGAATCGTTCCCTTTCGATCCGGATAATGTCTGCTTAAAGTGGCTTTAAAACTTTCTAAACCGTCTTTATTATGGGCACCGTCAATTAAAATGAAAGGATCTTTTGACAAAATTTCAAACCGTCCGGGCCAGTACGCCTTTGCCAATCCAGTAATGATAGCTTCATCTTTAATAGAAAACGAATACATTTCTTTTAAAAGCAATGCTGCCATTACTGATAGAGTGGCATTTTTCAATTGATGAGTTCCCAGCAATGAAACTTTTAGGCGTTCAAAATTCTGAAATGACGAGGTAAAAGAAAATAATTCCCCATCTTCAACCGGTCCGAGATCCGTAAAAGAAAAATCTTTTCCGGCTTCATAAAGCGGCGCATTTTTCGTGGCACATACTTTTTGTAAAATAGCGATTGCTTCCGGCTGATCCACCGCTGTTATTAGTGGTGTCTGTTCTTTAATAATCCCCGCTTTTTCAAAAGCAATTTCCTGAAGCGTAGTGCCGAGAACATTCAAATGGTCATAGCCGACATTTGTGATGATGGTAAGCAGAGGTTGTAAAACATTCGTCGAATCATGCCTACCCCCTAACCCAACTTCAATGAGTGCGATATCGACATGTTTTACTTCACCAAAGTAGAAGAAACAAATAGCTGTCACTATTTCAAAAGGAGTCGGCTCCCCGAACGGATGGGATTTCAGTTCATCAACAATCGGCTTAATTCGATTCGCCACTTTGACAAGATCATCGGAAGGTATTGGTTTTCCATTGATGCAAATCCGGTCTTCAAATTTTTCAAAATAAGGAGATGTAAAGGTTCCTGTCGTAAACCCTGCTTCCTGTAAAATTTCCCGCAAAATACTCGTTGTCGAGCCTTTGCCGTTCGTTCCGCCGATATGAACGGAACGGAAGCGACGTTCGGGATTTCCCAGGCGTTCGAGGATATATTCAATCCGCTCCAATCCCAGTTTCATCCCGGCCTTACTGCGGTAATTGATCCAGTCGATGACTTCTTCGCGTGTTTGAAACATCTATTATCCTCCAAATCAATAATATTCCGACAATATCACGGAAAATGATGGAAGACGAACCGAAAACGATCCGTCTTCCCAATGTCACAGTTGTTCAATCAATTACAGTTCTTTTAATTCATTCAAGCGAGTTTGGACGGCCGCGCGTTTTTCCAGATAATCTTTTTCTTTTTCTCGCTCTTTTTCAACAACATGTTCTGGAGCTTTCTCGACAAAGTTCGGGTTGCTTAATTTCTTCTGAACCCGCTGCACTTCTTGATTTAATTTTTCCAGTTCTTTTTCTAACCGGGCAATTTCTTCCTCCCGATTAATGAGACCTGCAAGTGGCAAGTAAATTTCTGCACCCGTTACCACGGCAGACATAGCTTTTTCCGGAGGTGTAATATTCGTATCGATCGTTAACTCGTCCGGATTACAGAACCGCTCTAAATAATGGACGTTTCTGTGTAAAATTTCTTTCCGCTCTTCATCAGCAGCTTTGATAACCATCGTGATTTGTTTGCTGATTGGCGTATTGACCTCGGCACGGATATTCCGAACGGCGTGAATAATATCCTTGAGCAAGTTCATTTCTTTAACCGCTTCATAATCGGAAAGTTCTTCTCTTACTTTCGGCCACTCGCTGATTGTAATGGACTCCCCTTTATGCGGTAAGTGCTGCCAGATTTCTTCGGTGATAAACGGCATGAACGGATGAAGCAGACGCATCGTCATATCCAGGACATAGGCTAAAACGGAGCGTGTCGTTAATTTCGCCTCTTCATCATCACCGTAAAGCGGGAGTTTAGCCATTTCAATATACCAGTCGCAAAAATCGTCCCAGATAAAGTTGTACAAGGTACGGCCCACTTCACCGAATTCGTATTTTTCAGCGAGTTTCGTTACGGTTTCAATCGTTTCATTGAGACGGGTTAAAATCCATTTATCCGGTACAGATTTTTCCCCGGATAAGTCAATTTCGTCATAAGTGAGGCCGTTCATATTCATTAAAGCAAACCGGGATGCGTTCCAGATTTTATTGGCAAAGTTCCATACCGCTTCGACCTTTTCTGTAGAATAACGCAAGTCGAGACCAGGTGATGAACCGGTTGCCAGGAAGTAGCGCAATGAATCAGCACCGTACTGATCGATAACATCCATCGGATCCACACCGTTACCGAGAGACTTACTCATCTTCCGTCCTTCACTATCCCGGACAAGACCGTGAATGAGCACGTCTTTAAACGGCCGTTTACCGGTAAATTCTTTCGATTGGAAAATCATCCGGGATACCCAGAAGGTGATGATATCATAACCGGTTACCAATACGTCCGTCGGGAAGTAACGTTTCAGATCTTCTGCATCCTCATCCGGCCAGCCCATTGTCGAGAACGGCCACAAGGCTGAGCTAAACCACGTATCGAGGACGTCCGGATCTTGCTCCCAGTTTTCGATATCTTCCGGTGGATTTTCATCGACATAAATTTCCCCAGTTTCTTTATGGTACCAGGCCGGAATTTGATGTCCCCACCAGAGCTGACGGGAGATGCACCAGTCGTGGATGTTTTCCATCCAGTACGTGTATTGTTTTTCAAATCGTTCTGGTACGAAATGAATTTTTTCATCTTCCGTTTTTTGCATGGCCAGCGCTTGTTCCGCTAATGGTTTCATTTTGACGAACCACTGGGTAGATAGGTACGGCTCGACAATCGCATCGGTGCGCTCCGAGTGTCCTACGGAGTGGACGATTTCTTCAATTTTCACTAATAGTCCTTGCTCTTTCAAGTTTTGAACGATCTGTTTCCGGCAATCGAACCGATCCATACCCTCATATTTTCCGGCATGTTCGTTCATCGTTCCGTCTTCATTCATGACATTAATCCGCGGCAGGTCATGGCGGTTACCCACTTCAAAGTCGTTCGGATCATGAGCTGGCGTGATTTTCACGACACCGGTACCGAATTCCATATCGACATACTCATCGGCAATCACTGGAATTTCCCGTCCAACAAGAGGAAGGGTTACGGTTTTCCCGATTAAATGTTTGTATCTTTCATCATCGGGATGAACGGCAACTGCTGTATCACCGAGCATCGTCTCCGGTCGTGTTGTGGCTACCTCAACATAGCCGCTACCATCGGTCAACGGATACTTAATATGGTACAGGGCCCCTTTAATGTCTTTATAAATGACCTCGATATCGGAGAGCGCCGTTTTGGCTACCGGATCCCAGTTGATAATATACTCGCCGCGGTAAATCAGACCTTTTTTATATAGATCAACAAAGACTTTCCGTACGGCTTTGGATAACCCTTCATCAAGGGTAAACCGTTCGCGGGAATAAGCGAGACCTAACCCGAGTTTCGCCCATTGTTTGCGAATCGTCTCCGCATATTCTTCCTTCCAGCGCCAGGCTTCTTTCAGGAAACCTTCCCGTCCTAAATCATGTCTCGATTTACCTTCTTTCCGCAATTTCTCCTCGACTTTCGCCTGGGTGGCAATTCCCGCATGGTCCATACCCGGAAGCCATAATACATCATACCCCTGCATTCGTTTCATCCGGGTAATGATATCTTGCAAGGTCGTATCCCAGGCGTGACCGAGATGGAGTTTACCGGTTACGTTCGGTGGCGGGATAACGACAGAAAAAGGTTTCTTATCAGGATCACCCGTCGGCTCAAAATATTTCCCTTTCAACCACCATTCGTAACGCCCCGCTTCGATTTCTTGTGGATGATATTTCGTCGGCATTGAAATGTTTTGTTGTTGCGTCATCATTTCTACCTCCTTAAATTTTTCAACTGTTCGTATCTGAATTCCCCTGGAGAATTGATTTTTTTAGCAAACAAAAAAACCCTATTCGTTAAAGGACGAATAGAGTTTCGCGGTACCACCTTTATTCCAAATGGATTGAACCATTCGGCACTTCATTTGTTAACGGTTTGACCGGTTTTTGCTACTGGAAAGATCCCTTTCGTTCGCAAAAACTGCTCCAGGGCGACCTTCCGAAAAACACAGCCAGGAATTTGCACCACCCATTCCCTCTCTTGAGACTGTATTTTCCGTACTCCTCCCTATCAACGCATTTCGTTCCAAAATTCATTTGTTTATGTATCATTCTATTGAAAAAGGCTGATTTAGTCAAACATTATTTTCATTTTTTCTGAAAAATATACGTATACCTTTATAAATAGATGAAAATCTAGTGGCACACCTCATTTTTAGGTCATAAACTATATTATGCCCCGGGTCGACCGTAAATACCCTCGGGAGGTGCACAACAGTGAAGAAAAGATACAATCCGTATTTACTCCCCCCGTGGTTACGATACGTCCGCGGTGTCGCGGAACAGCTGATCATCCCGTTTACGATTTTTCAAGGGATTCGTACGTTACTTATCCCGACGACTTTTGATGTGATCTTATTAGGAGTTTTCGTCTTAATTGCCTTCGCCTTCTATCTCGATTTTATATAAAACTACACATTTATTCAATTTCAAAAAATAATCAAGCGGAGCTTTCGAAAACACGCTCCGCTATTGTTCGTTCCTTTCCATTTCTTCACTTGCTTCGATCATGTTCCGGATGAAACGTTCCCGGTTTTTCAAGGACCAGTAAAATTGCTCGATTTTTTTCGTATATTCCAGTTCATGATTGTTCCGCCGCTTATTTTGATAGGCTTGAATGATGTTCATGATTGATTCGGGATGGGCCAGATAGCTTTGGAGTAAATATTTTTCGGCTGTTGTTAATTGAAACGTTTGCTGATAGGCATCTAACCACGCAATTTCATCCCCTTCCGGTTCCGGAAATGTACGTAAACTCCGGGCCAAATACGGTAATAAGTCGGAAATAGGTGATGCGGTACGGCTTTTTTCAAAATTAATGAAATAGCCGTACCCCCTTTTATCGATCAGGTAGTGGTCAGGATGGAGATTCCCGTGGACCATACACGTCCGCGCTTTTTTATTTTCCAGCAATTCTTCCTGCCAGCTTTCCAGGCTGACATAGGCAAATTGATACGCGCTGCGGATTTCATGGTAATAAAGGACATAACGCCACTCGAATGGGGACATATATACTTTTCGTTCACATTGCTCCAAAAAGCGGAGCAGAAATTCTTCCTCCCTTTGCCACCGGGTCCGCACGTTTTCATAATGGGATTGAATCATTTCATCCGTGACCGGTATAATCTTGACCGTCGTTAAATGGAGGTGGGCAAGTTCGGAAAACATTTTGCGATGTTTATTGCTGCGTCGCTCTTCGTTTTCTTGAATCCAGGGCATCAAATAATAGATCGTCCCGTTTACCATTTGATAATACCGCCCGTACCGGTCAGGAAGAATCGAAACATGCTGGAAAAATCCCTGGATATTCAACCACTGGAACAGGCGCATCAAATCCAATCTGGGACGGTTTTTCATCCCTTTTAAAGCATAGGTATAGTCCCTCGTGATGATTTGATATACGTTGCCTTTCTTTTTGATTCGCTGCGGGAAAATCTGATAGTTTCGCAGCAGAGGTTCCAGCCATTTTTCATCATGTTCCTGCAATCGTAACCACCACCTTAACGCATTCCTTTAGTAGACCACCTATAAAAAACAGGAACGAAACGAATTGCTTCGTTTCGCCAAAAATCACCTCATTTAAGACTTCGACTTTTCCTTTCGAACCGGAATGTAAAGCAACTGGCCCGCTTCCAGATCAGGATTGACCTGGAGATCGTTGGCCCGCAAAATGGTGGAAACATTCGTTTCGTAACGCTCGGCAATATCGCTTAACGTATCTTCTGGCTGCACAAAATAGATGCGCATCGTGGCTCTGTTATTGTTATTTTCTTCTTTGGAAGAGAAAAAGTCTGTTAAGGAAAGGCTGGCAGTTTCTTTCTCTTCTTTTTCCTCTTTCGGCTGATAAGTAATTTGTTTCTCCGTTCTTTTTATCGGTACTTCCTCATCGTCATCGGAATCAATCTCGTCTTCTTCGTCCTTTGCAACTGCTTCCATCTCTTCCTCACCACGAACTAAAACGGCCGATTCTTGGGCAAATTCCTCGTCAATATGTTCTTCTTCGACTTCCTCATGTTCATCTTCTTGACCGGCTTGCTCGTTTTCATTCCGGGCTAATGCCTCTACCGGTGCTGTTTGTTCCTTTTCAACTTCATTATCTTCGGGCGTTTCCTCCATCAGGGCAGAAAAGGTTTTGGCAAAGGAATCGGCCCCGGTAAATTTCATCGGTTCTTTATCTCCTAAACCGCCTGGTTCAGAATTATCGATTCCTTCAATCGGGATATTGAATTCTTCCTCATCCGGTCTTCCTTCTTCCTTTTGTGCTTCGGCGGTAAAAGTAAGTTCTTCCTCATCCTCATCAGAGTCAAAATCATTTAACGGAACAATCGTGTCTTCAAAAGGATTTTCGTGAAACTGTGTCTCGTTTTCTACCTCTTCTTCCTGTTCCTCATCGTCCGCCCGGTCAGCGACTTCTTCATACACACCTAAAATGGAAATATCCGTTGAAATTACGAGCGTGTCATCATCTTCCAGAGTGTAATCGAACGAATCGATGACTAAATCGAGTTCCTCTAAATTTTGCACCCTGCTTTTCGGGATCGTAATATCCACCGGAAAATTGTACGTGAACTGATCAATACCGTCCTCTCTTGTTTCCACAACCGTCACGTATTTTTGTCCGGAAAAAGAAAAGTCTTCTTCATCCACCATTTCCTTCGTTTTCCGTTTATACTCCCCGATCATTTCCAAACTGCCCCGAATGGACACGAAATGTTCTAAATCGTGAAGCGATATATTCGGTTCTAACGCCAGACTGTGCAATTCCGCAATTTCCTCACCTTTTCGAAACGATACCGCTTCTTCCAGGGAAAATTTTAAAGGTGAAGGCTCGTATGCACGGGTCACTCGTTTTCCCCCTTTCTCCTCATCGCAGGCCTTTGTCTACTCAATTCCAATGTATGATTTTTCAAACTTTTTTATGCTAGAGGATTTACAAGGAAAACCATATCATCATATGAAAATGATCAAAAAGAATAGCGAAAGGGGATTTTTTGGGCGAGAATGGATCGCGATGCGAACTGTAATTTTCATGAAATTATGTTAACATAATAAAATAATAGGTTGAAAGTTGAGGGTCATACATGAGAGGAAATAAAGCACAAAATCTTTTTCCCAGTATCCTGCTTATCAGTTGCGGACTTTTTTATTTTTCACAGGCCCAGGGACTGTTGCCTGTTCAATTTTCCACATGGTCAGCGATTTTCATCCTGCTAGGAATTGCTTTTATCTTGCAGTCGTATCTTGGCAAACAATATGATTTTCTAATACCGGCATCCCTCTTTCTCGGGATCGGCATCCATTTTCATCTTTCAGAAAAGTACCCCATTCCTCAAGATGCATTCGGACTGATTCTTTTATTTTTATCCTTAGGATTTTTCCTCCGTTATTTCAAAACGAAAGAGGGACTTTTTTACGGCTGGTCTTTTCTCCTTTTAGCCCTAATCCAGTTGTTTCAGGATAAAATCTTCGTCTGGTTTCAATTTGTCGTACCAGGCCAGAAAACAATCACGGAATTATGGCCACTCATTTTGATCGTATTCGGTTGCTATTTATTCTTTTTTAAACGGAAGTAGGGAAGAATGAAGCGAGGGGGCGATTGATTGATGAGGTTTGCTTTCACGCTCTTATACCTGGCGAGTTCTTTAATTCGGATTATTATATTGCTCATACGCCCCGGTTTGCCTCCTTTGAATTTGCTGATTTCGATTTCACGCTTCGTCTACTCATTAATTAATGCAGCATATACTTTCATCCGACCTGAATATTCGGTTAAAAAATGGCATAAAGCTCTGCTGTATTTAAAATCGTGGTTACGTAAATTAGAACAGATCGTCGATAAGAAAAAGACAGAGCTTGATCAGCGTCCCGGTCCCCATCAACAAAAAGCTTCACTCGCCTATTTAGAACGGATACTTGCTAAATGCAATCAATTAATCGCTTCTTTTGAACAATCATTATTAAAACTGGAAACAAAGGAAAAACGCTGAAAAAAGGGATGTGGCATTGGACCACATCCCTTTTCATCTAACCTATTCCTTATTCATCCAAATTTTCTGCACCGATAAACGTTTTAATTTGCTCCCAGGCTTCTTCTTTACCTATGCCGGATTTGGCGGAAAAAGGAATAATTGGCACATTTTTTTCAAGTTGCAACGAATCTTTGATTTGTTTTAGATGGCTTTGATATTTCCCCCGAGAAATTTTGTCCGCCTTCGTCGCCACAACCAATGTCGGGATTTGATAATAGCGCAAGTATTCGTACATCATTTGATCATCTTTTGTTGGTTTATGGCGGATATCGACGATGAGGAGAACCGCACGTAATTGCTTCCGTTCGGTAAAATACGTTTCAATCATCTTTCCCCAGGCTGCCCGTTCCGACTTCGACACTTGCGCATAGCCATATCCCGGCACATCTACAAAGTAAAACGCCTCATTGATCAAATAGTAATTTAACGTCTGCGTTTTTCCCGGTTTTTGTGACGTCCGGGCCAGGCTTTTCCGGTTTAATAAGGTATTAATGAACGATGATTTCCCCACATTGGAGCGACCGGCCAGGGCGATTTCCGGCAAATCTCCTTCTGGATATTGTTTCGGTGATACAGCACTGATGATAAATTCTGCACTTTTAATCTTCATTAAATCCACCTACTAACGCTTCGTTTAACACTTCATCCACGTGGGAGACCGGTATAAAGGTTAGTTGCTCCCGGACGCTTTCAGGAATATCGTCCAGGTCTTTTTCATTATCCTTCGGTAAAATAATTTTTGTCAGTCCGGCGCGGTGAGCGCTTAATGTTTTTTCTTTCAAGCCACCAATCGCCAGCACCCTGCCCCGCAATGTCACTTCACCGGTCATTCCGACTTCTTTCCGTACCGCTTTCTCTGTTAAAGCAGATACGAGGGCGGTCGTGATCGTTACTCCGGCAGAAGGCCCGTCCTTCGGCACAGCGCCTTCCGGTACGTGGATGTGAATATCATATTTCTCATAGAAATGGCTATCGATGCCAAATTTTTCAGCGGAGGAACGAACATAGCTCAATGCAGCCTGGGCGGATTCTTTCATCACATCGCCGAGTTTTCCGGTTAAAACTAATTTCCCTTTTCCAGGTGCAAGGGCAACTTCGATTTGTAATGTATCGCCGCCATAGGGTGTATATGCAAGCCCAGTGGCCACACCGACTTGATCTTCCTGTTCCGCCTGACCGTAGCGGAATTTCCGTTTTCCTAAAAATTCCTCCAGATTTTTCTCCGTCACAATCACCCGTTTTTTCTCTTCTGACGTGATGATCCGGGCAGTTTTCCGGCAAATGGAGGCAATTTGCCGCTCCAGACTCCGGACGCCCGCTTCCCGGGTGTAATAACGAATGATGTCGATGATCGCATTGTCGCGAATTTGCAGTTGTTGACGCGTTAAGCCGTGTTGTTCCAGTTGTTTATCGATCAAGTAATCTTTCGCAATATGAAGTTTTTCATATTCCGTGTAACCGCTAATCGAGATAATTTCCATTCTGTCCCGTAATGGTTCCGGAATGGTTGCCAGATTATTGGCCGTGGCGATAAACATGACTTTCGATAAATCGTACGGCTCTTCAATATAATGGTCGCTAAAGTTTTTATTTTGCTCTGGATCGAGTACTTCAAGTAAAGCAGAAGCCGGATCGCCGCGGAAGTCACCGGATAATTTATCAATCTCATCGAGTAAAAATACTGGATTAATCGTACCCGCTCTGCGCATTCCTTGGATAATCCGTCCTGGCATCGCGCCAACATATGTCCGACGGTGACCGCGGATTTCCGATTCGTCACGTACACCGCCTAATGAGACGCGAATAAATTTCCGGTTTAACGAACGGGCAATCGAACGGGCGAGACTCGTTTTTCCGACTCCCGGTGGTCCAACAAGACATAGAATCGGTCCTTTTAAGGAATTCGTTAATTTTTGTACGGCTAAGTATTCCAGGACCCGTTCTTTCACCTTCTCGAGCCCGTAGTGATCTTCATTTAAAATGCGTTCCGCTTTTTTAATATTTAAATCGTCCTTCGTCTCTTTCGACCAGGGCAAGGCGATGAGCCAGTCTAAATATGTGCGAATTACACTGCTCTCAGCGGAGGCCGCCGGGACCTTTTCATACCGGTCTAGTTCCTTTAGGGCCGCCTTTTCCACATGTTCTGGCATGTTCGCTTGTTTTATTTTCTCGCGCAGTTCCTCTACTTCGCCGCTCTTACCATCCCGCTCGCCCAGTTCTTTTTGGATCGCCTTCATTTGTTCGCGTAAATAATATTCCTTTTGGGTCCGTTCAATAGACCGTTTGACGCGCTGGCCAATTTTCCGCTCCAGCTGCAAAACTTCTTTTTCATTGTTCAAAATTTGAACGAGTTTCCGCAAGCGTGTTTTAATATCGATTGTTTCTAAAATTTCCTGTTTTTCCTTCAGTTTCAACGGTAAATGAGACGTGATAATGTCTGCCAGGCGTCCCGGTTCATCAATATCTTGCACCGTCGCAAACGTTTCGGCAGAAATCTTTTTGGACATTTTTAAATACTGTTCAAATAATCCGAGCGCCGTACGCATTAACGCTTCATCTTCTAAATCCTTTTCATCCCGATCTTTAAATGTGGTAATCTCCACGGAAAAATAATCTTCCGTCTCTAAATATTTTTCGATTTTACCGCGGACAAGCCCTTCCACGAGCACACGAATGGTCCCGTTCGGCAGTTTCAACATTTGTTTGACCTTCGATAACGTTCCCATTTGGTAAATATCATCTTCTGTCGGATCTTCAATCGTGATCTCTTTTTGCGTTGTTAAAAAGATGTAAGAGTCATTCATCATCGATTGTTCCAGTGCTTCAATCGATTTATCCCGGCCTACATCTAAATGTAAAACCATCGTTGGAAAGACGATGATCCCCCGTAACGGTAATAATGGCACAGTGACCCTTTCATGTTGTTCTTTCATTATGTAAACCTCCATTATGTCAACCTGTATGTATATTTCAACAAATATTTTTCTAATATAGTAATCACAGAAAATTATATCTTTGAACAAATTTTACCTTATTTCCCGGTTACTGTCTATTTAAGCGGACGCAAGTCGGGAAGCGGTCAAAAAAATTCGGTTTGTTAGCACAAACCGTAACCGCCATTTCCTTATATTTTCTTGCAAACCATAAGCACCTGCACCCCAAAACCTATTTTTCGATAATCATCATTTAAGAAATGCTTTTTCGTGATGGAAGAGACGCTTGCAGCTCCAGCGGTTCTTTCGTTTCGCTTACCTTCTCTTTTAGCAAGGCAACTTTGAACACTTCTTTTATATGGGATACAGGAACGATTTCGATATCGGATATTTCTTCAAGCATTTTTTGCATGTTCTCCTGTGGAATGAGAACAACCTTTGCCCCGGCTTTTTTCGCCGCGATGATCTTCGGAAAAATGCCGCCGACCGGTTTTACTTTACCGTGTATGCTGATTTCTCCCGTCATCGCCACCGTATGCCGGATCGGAATTTTATAAATGGCCGAATAAATTCCGCAGGCAATCGCAATCCCTGCCGAAGGACCGTCCACCGGAATACCTCCGGGGAAATTCACATGAATATCGTACTGATCGGCGGGAACACCGAAGCTCCGCAATATTGTAATAACATTTTCCACGGAACCCTTCGCCATGCTTTTCCGCCGGATCGATTTTCCTTGATTGCCGATGCTTTCTTCCTCAACAATTCCTGTAATATTAATCGATCCTTTTTTCTCCGCTGGAATGGCCGCAACCTCTATCTCCAGCAAAGAACCATGATTGGGACCGAATACAGCAAGCCCATTGACGAGACCGATCTGGGGTTCTTTCGGAATTTTTTGCGTCAAACGAGGAGAAAGCTGGCTTGTACTAATAATCCAGTCGATATCTTCGTCTTTTATATACGTGCGGCCTTCTGTTATCGCTAAACCGGCAG
Source organism: uncultured Bacillaceae bacterium (assembly GCA_937951955.1). GTDB lineage: Bacteria > Bacillota > Bacilli > Bacillales > Caldibacillaceae > CALGAD01. Next base: position 1,084 of record CALGAD010000032.1, on the reverse strand, counting down.
CAACCTGGACCATGTTGACAGCTTCCCGACCATTTTTGGCATATACCGATAATTTTTCTAAACCGTACTGACTGATCGTTAGTTTTACTTTTTGCAAAGCACGTAAAGCAACTTGTTGAATCTCTTCTTGTTCCAGTTCCCTGAAAAACACTTCAACACAGCGAGAACGAATAGCAGGAGGGATTTCTTCCGGATTCCGGGTTGTTGCCCCGATCAAACGAAAATCCGCAGGTAAACCGTTTTTAAAAATATCATGAATATAATTCGGGATTTGCGGATTTTCTTCGCTATAATAAGCACTTTCTAAAAATACTTTCCGATCTTCCAACACTTTCAACAATTTATTCATTTGAATCGGATGCAATTCCCCGATTTCATCAATAAATAAAACGCCGCCGTGGGCATTCGTAACCGCCCCCATTTTTGGTTGCGGGATACCCGCCTGTCCCATCGCCCCCGCCCCTTGATAAATCGGATCATGAACAGAACCGATTAACGGGTCGGCGATCCCTCGCTCATCAAAACGTGCTGTTGTCGCATCAAGTTCAACAAATTTGGCATCCGGGCGAAAGGGAGAATCTTTCATTTTTTTGGCTTCTTCTAAAACTAACCGTGCCGCTGCCGTTTTCCCGACACCGGGCGGACCATAGATGATGACATGTTGAGGATTCGGACCGCATAAAACGGCTTTTAGCGCCTTAATCCCGTCTTCCTGACCGATAATATCGGCAAAACTTTGCGGCCGGACCTTTTCTGCAAGTGGTTCAGTCAATCGAATCGCTCGCATTTTTTGTAACGATTCCATATCTTTGCGGGATTCCCGATCAATCGTGACTTTTTGAACACGTTGACTTTTTAACAAGCCCCAGAAGTAAAGACCGATCACGATTCCGAAAAACAACTGCACGAGTAAAATAACGATGTTCCAGTTCATCCGTATTCCCTCCAAGTCTTTCTGTATGTCCCTTATTATCTCCGTTTTAAAAGGGGAATAAACAAATTTTCCCTCAATTGAGAAAGACCTGGAGGAAAAAGAAAGGCTGGGAAAGTTCGATCACTTCTCCAGCCTCTTTTCCGTTTTATG
>CALGAD010000031.1 GCA_937951955.1 uncultured Bacillaceae bacterium | reverse complement strand
CCTTTTCCATTTTTTCGAATAATGTAGCTCGTGAATCTTAACGACTTTTTTACAATAATCGTGCTGATTTTTACAATTTGTTTTTCTAGTATAAAGTTTAGCCAGGATGGAGTTTAGTATTTAACAATCGATATTTTTTAGAAAAAACGATACCCTTGAGCCATCATTGCGGGAAAAATTTATAGTAGCGAAAGCAACGATTCTAATGTGTAAAATTGAACAGAAACATTTCCATTGGAGCAATGCTAAAAGCAGTCAGCGAATAGTCAGTCAAAATGGCCGGACAAGGGTTCTTGGAATAATCAGGGTTCAGGGGGGACAAGGTGAAAAGATTATTTGTTTTTAAGAGTATAATAGGGAAAATATTGTTCGGTTTTTCATTAATCTTGATTCTCTTACTATTTTTAGGAATAAATAATTTTTTCGTGATCGAAAAAATTAATGCAGGTACAAAAACGATTATCAATCAACATCTCGACTTATTGATTGCGTATGAAAAAGTTGCTTTTTATACATCGCAAAAGGTTGATGCGGTCCATGGATATTTGCTGTTCGACGATCCACGTTATAAAGAGCTATTTTTACAGTACTCGGAAAAAAACAAAGAGCATGAAGAGACAATCTTGAAGTACGATCAATCGTTTGAAATCAGGACATTAATTGATAAAAACAATCGATGGAACGACCGGGTCAATGAACTGTTTAGTATTTATGAGGCCGGTAATAAAGAAGTTGCCGTCAGCATCTTGGACGAAGTAATCGAACCGGTATCGACGGAAATGATTGCCTCTTTTGCAGAGCGGGCAGAAAATATCGAGAAAAATATGAAGGAAACAGGTCAGGACAGTATTGCACATGGCGAGCGAACGGAATTCATTATCCTCCTGATCTTAATTTTAGAAACGGTTCTTGGAATCGGCATTGCGATTATTGCTGCGCGAGCGATCGCTAAACCAATTATACAGGTTACGAAAGAAATGGAACGGTTAGCAGAAGGGGATTTAACATTCGGGAATTTGCATATACAAACTCAGGATGAAACCAGGGAATTGGCCCGGTCAATGACCCGTTTACATCATTATTTAAAAAAATTAATCGAGGAGATAGCTGAAGGTTCCGTTCTGATTTCCACACATAGCGAAGGGTTAACCCGATCTGCCCATGAAGTTCAATCCGGTTCCCAACAAATCACAAAAACGATGCAAGAACTGGCTGCAGGTGCAGAAAAGCAGGCAGATATCGGTGTGGCATTATCGACGACTATGAATGATGTTGCTGCAAACATTCAGGAAATCAGTACGGACAGTAGTGAAATCAAACAAAGTACAGACCGCATCCAGATATTAACGAATGAAGGTAGCCAGTTAATGGAAAAATCAGCCGAACAAATGGAAAGAATTGATCAAATTGTCCTGGATGTTGTTCAAAAAGTGGATTATTTAAATAAGGAATCACAAAAAATTTCTAAATTAATTGAATGGATAGAAACAGTTGCCGAACAGACGAACTTATTAGCGCTAAATGCAGCTATTGAGGCTGCCAGGGCAGGAGACCGGGGAAGAGGATTTGCCGTAGTAGCAGCTGAAGTGCGGAAATTAGCGGGTGAAGTCGCGCAATCATTAAAGGATATTACGCAGATTGTTGCGTCTATTCAAAAAGAATTTGCGGTAGTTACAGCCGCTTTACAGACTGGCTATCAGGAAGTTGTGGTCGGAAGGAAGCAAATTCAGCAAACGGATGATACTTTTCAGCATATCCGAAACCGCATCAAAGGAGTTGCAGAAAAAATCGACCGGATGTCAGAACGACTAACGAATATTGCTGCAACAAGCCAGGATGTGAATAGTTCGGTACAGGAAATGGCGAGTGTGGCAGAAAATTATGCTGCCGGTGTACAAGAAACTTTTGCTACGAGTGAGCAAACATCGCAGGCAATGGAAAAGGTCGCCTCCGATGCCGAACGGCTGGAGAAATTAGCCGGTCAATTCAACCATCTCATTAATAGGTTTAAATTTTAATAATCTTGAAGTAGAGGACAGTTCTCAATTACAAGGAGCTGTCCTTTTTGTCTTTCTTTTTCATTACTGATCACAAATATGTTTTTTAATATAACGTTCCTTTCATGCAATCAATGCTCATTTTTATCAGGATCATTTTTTTGCAACCGTTAATCAACGTCATTACTTAAAAACTAATTACGACTGTCCTATTATTTTGAGTTAATAAATCAGAAACAGTGGATTTAGTAGAAGTAACAATACCAAGTGTACATTTGTAAAAAGTTTTACATGCACCTTGCAGAAACATGCTCCCTCAACCATCTACAGTTTTTTGAGGGGAAAGGAGTTTCTACGAACTTTATTATAACGATATTATGAGTGAAAACTATACAAAAAAACCTTTGCTAATTAAACCTTCAAATCATGAAAAAATATGCGGTGGTTGGTAATGCTAAAGGGGAATGACCGTTTCATTTTTCGCTCTAAAAAATTGCAAAAAAACTATTGCATCCCCGGGAAAAAAATGTATAATGATGAATTGTGAAAACTAAACTGGTAGTTTAGTTTAAGTAAACTTTAAAACTTTTTGTTTACCCAAATTAAACTTAAGTAATGAGGGGAAAGTATGCGAATTGGAAAAAAGATTCGAAATCTCAGGTTGAAAAAAGGGTTAACCCAAGAGGAATTAGGTGAACGAACGGATTTGACAAAAGGGTATATTTCCCAAATCGAAAACGATCTGAGTTCACCTTCCATTGACACTTTTTTTGACATCCTGGAAGTATTGGGCTGTACACCGAAGGAATTTTTTGATGATCGGGATGAGGAACAGAAGGTCGTTTATGGTGAGGCTGATCAAACCGAGTATGTGGATGAGGAAATGGGTTATAAAATCCAATGGCTTGTTCCCGAATCCAATGAAAATGATATGGAACCGATTATTCTGACCCTCGAGAAAAATGGGGCGTTTAAACAATTTGAACCATCCCTGGCGGAAACGTTCGCCTATATTTTCGAGGGAGAGATTGAAGTGCGACTCGGAAGAAAAAGCTTTTTTGCTAAAGCAGGCGAATCCATTTATTATCATGCCTCCGATGACCACCAAATCCTGAATCATTACGACGGTAAGTCCAAATTGTTGTTAGTAGCCACCGATTCTTATTTGTAAAGTTTTTAATGGGATTCAACATCTGCTGTAAAGGGGGAGTAACAATGGCTTCACGTGAAATTATTCGTTTCGAAAATGTCACGAAACAATACGATAACGATGAACCAGTATTAAACGATGTTAGTTTTGTCATGGAAAGGGGTAAGTTTTATACCCTGTTGGGACCGAGTGGATGTGGAAAAACAACGATTTTGCGGTTGATTGCCGGGCTGATTGAGCCAACGAAAGGCAAGATTTATATCGATGGGAAATTAGTGAACCATATCCCGGCCAATAAGCGGCAAGTCAATACCGTCTTTCAAGATTATGCACTATTTCCCCATTTAAATGTGTTTGAAAATGTCGCTTTCGGCCTTCGCATCAAAAAGGTTCGTGAGGAAGAGATTCAGAAAAAAGTTCGCGAAGCGCTCCATTTTGTGAACCTGGACGGGTATGAAAACAGAGAAATCCATGAAATGTCCGGCGGTCAACGGCAGCGGGTAGCAATTGCACGGGCCATTGTGAACCAACCGGAAGTCCTTCTGTTGGATGAACCGTTATCTGCCCTTGATTTAAAATTGCGGACCGAAATGCAATATGAACTGCGGGAATTACAACAAAGCCTAGGGATCACCTTTGTTTTTGTCACCCATGATCAGGAAGAAGCCCTGGCGATGAGCGATGAGATTTTCGTCATTAATAAAGGGAAAATTCAACAGAGGGGCACCCCCACAGATATTTATGATGAGCCAATTAATCGGTTTGTGGCTGATTTTATCGGTGAATCGAATATCGTTAAAGGTAAGATGATTCGCGACTTTTTAGTCGAATTTGCCGGCAAAGAGTTCGACTGTGTCGACCAAGGTTTCGATACGAATGAAACAGTAGATGTCGTGATCCGTCCCGAGGATTTAGATATCACAACACCAGAAAAAGGAAAACTGCAGGTGAAAGTGGACTCTATCCTCTTCCGCGGGGTTCATTATGAAATTTGCGGTTATGATGATTTAGGGAATGAATGGATCGTCCATTCGACGCAGAATGCCAGAGTTGGAGAAAGAATCGGGCTTTATTTTGATCCAGAAGATATTCATGTCATGCGCATCGGGGAAACGGAAGAAGAATTTGATGCCCGTTTAGAAAGTTATGAGCAGGGTGTTGCCAATGAAAACTAGAAGCCAAAAATGGTTCCTCATCCCTTATTATCTCTGGCTGGCCCTGTTCGTTATCGCCCCGATTTTGTTAATTGTTTATTATTCATTCCTTGATATTTACGGGAATTTTACGTTTAAAAACTATCAGCGATTTTTCTCATCGGTTTATTTAGAAATGACGGTGAGCTCATTTTGGTACGCGCTTCTGATCACGATCTTTTGCTTGATCGTCGCCTATCCGACTGCTTATTTATTAACGCGTACGAAGTATAAACAGCTATGGCTCTTATTAATCATCATGCCTTCCTGGATTAATTTATTGTTAAAAGCTTATGCCTTCATTGGTATTTTCGGGACATACGGTTTAGCCAATGCCCTGCTGGAAGTACTGGGAGTCGGTTCGAGACAAATCTTATTTACCGATTTCAGTTTTATCTTTGTTGCGGTTTATATTTTTATTCCGTTCATGATTTTACCAATCTTTAACGCCCTGGATAAATTGGATAAGTCTTATCTCGATGCCGCAATGGATCTTGGGGCTTCCAAATGGCAAACATTTCGCCGGGTCATTTTTCCGTTAACATTAAACGGCGTCAAGTCTGGCTGTCAAGTTGTGTTTATCCCGGCTCTGAGCTTATTTATGTTGACAAGATTGATCGCGGGAAACCGGGTGATTACGCTAGGAACAGCGGTTGAACAGCAATTCCTCGTGAACCAGGATTGGGGCATGGGATCGACCATCGCTGTCTTCCTCGTGATCATCATGTTCTTCATTGTGTTCTTTACAGAACGGGGGGTAAGAAATGGAAAAAAAGCGCAAAATTAATTTTTCCAGCATTTATTTATTCATCGTCTTTATCATTTTATACTTGCCGATTTTCTATTTAATGTATTATTCCTTCAATAGCGGCGGCAAGATGTATAACTTTGAAAGTTTCACGCTGGACTGGTACCGGGAGCTGTTCGGAAATACCCGGATGCTCATCATCGTTTTAAATACGATTATCATCGCTTTGCTGTCCGCGGCGATATCAACGATTATCGGTGTTTGTGGAGCGATCGGTATTTGGCTCATCAAAAGTAAGATTTCTCGACAGACCCTTTTATCATTAAACAATATTTTAATCGTGAGTCCGGATGTCGTAATCGGTGCTTCCTTTTTAATCTTATTCACCATCATCGGCATTAAACTCGGCTTTACCTCTGTCTTGCTTGCCCATATCGCTTTTAGTGTGCCGATTGTTGTTTTGATGGTTTTGCCGAAATTACAGGAGTTACCGATGACGATTATCGATGCGGCTCGCGACCTGGGAGCAAGTCACTGGGGGGTATTAACAAAAGTTATTTTACCCCTAATTACACCAGGTATTTTTGCTGGCTTTTTCATGGCGCTTACTTACTCCCTTGATGATTTTGCCGTCACATTCTTTGTAACAGGCAGCGGCTTTTCGACACTGTCCGTTGAAATTTATTCCATGGCCCGGAGAGGGGTTTCCCTGGAGATTAATGCCTTATCTACAATCTTGTTCTTTGTCACGATCTTGCTTGTGATCGGCTATTACTTTATCGTCTCCAAACAGAATCAAGGTCATCCCGCCAGATTGGAGGCCCGAAAATGAAAAAACTCATTCAAGCCTTTGCAGCTCTTTTTATCGTTTCGATTGTTTTACTCCTGTGGGTAAACCGGTTGAACGCTTCGGAAGGCTATACCGGGGACAACACGATTACCGTTTTCAACTGGGGCGATTATATCGATATGGATCTAGTCGAACAGTTTGAAGAGGAAACGGGGATTACAGTCATCTATGAAACGTTTGATTCCAACGAGTCGATGCTGACGAAAATTCAACAAGGGGGAACATCCTTTGATGTGGCGGTTCCCTCGGAATATGCGGTGGAGCGCATGAAAGAGGAAGATTTATTATATCCTCTCGATCATTCGAAGCTGCCGAATTTGAAAAATATCGATCCTCGCTTTTTAGATATGTCCTACGACCCGGGCAATCAATATTCGGTACCGTACTTCTGGGGCACGGTCGGTATCGCCTATAATAAAAAAATGTTAGGTGAACGGACATTTGATAGCTGGAATGATTTGTGGGCAGATGATCTGGATAACCAGATCTTGCTCGTCGATGGTGCCCGGGAAGTGATGGGATTCGGCTTAAACAGCTTGAATTACTCTTTAAATGATACGAATCCCGAGCACTTGCTTGAAGCGAAAGAGAAGTTAAAAACCCTCTGGCCGAATATTAAAGCGATTGTCGGCGATGAAATGAAAATGTTACTGGTCAATGAAGAAGCCCCGATCGGTGTTGTTTGGTCAGGGGATGCGGCCGATGCCATGTGGGAAAATGAAAATATTGATTTTGTTGTACCGAAGGAAGGTTCGAATCTCTGGTTCGATACAATGGTTATTCCGAAAACTGCGGATAACATCGACGGTGCCCATCAATTTATCAATTTTATGCTTGATGCGGAAGTGGCCGCGCAAAATACGGATTATATCGGATACTCGACACCGAATAAAGCGGCGATGGAATTGCTCGATGAAGAAACGGTCAATGATGAACGGTTTTATCCCCCGGATGAAATTACGGACAAATTAGAAGTGTACAAAAACCTGGGCAGAGAAAATCTCGCTCTTTATAACGAGCTCTATCTCCAGTTTAAAATGGAAAGAAAATAATCATAAACAAACAGTCACAACCAAGTCTATCATCAGAGCAAGGTTGTGACTGTTTGTTTTTCTATATGAAATATTTCTACGATCTACCAGGATTCATGAATAGCAATTTCTGAAGTCAAACAATATATTGATAAATTTATAAGGGCAAATGGTTTCTTAATACATTTAAACGAATTTTTTCCAAAAGATTGCCTTCGGTATCCGTTTGCTGAATCCGGGTGTGATCAAGAAGCGGATAATCATACAGTCTTCCGGAATAGATCACTTCAAAATCGAGATGGGTGAAAAAATCATTCGGCGTCACTAGTGCCGGGGGTGTGTCCCATAGATGAATACCACTTCTTCTTAAAACTTCCGCAACAAATTGTGAACAGAAATACGCGTTCTTATTCGCGATAGGATAATCGAATAAAATACCGAGCAAGCCGATTAAATTATAAGAAAATTTTTCTTGATCATTTTCGAAATCTTGAATGACTGCACGTATTTTCTGCAGTTCTTCTTCCGTCACATGATATTTTAGAAGGAGACAGCGAGTCTCTTGAAAATAATAGTACGTACCGGTATAAACATTCTCCCTAACAAAACCGGCAAAAAGAGGATTGCGCGGGCGTTTCCGGCCAAAACTATAAATCTCTTGTAATTGATCGTCAAATACGAGGGAAACATGATTAAAAGGGGCATTTGTAAACCATTTAATCATCCGCGTAAACCAGGTGCCGGTGTCCGTTAATAGAATGTATATCGCTTTTGATTTCATCCTCATTTCTCCCGAATGTAAGTCTTTGACTTATTGATTTTTTTTATGATTCGATGGTATACTTGCAAATGCTAGATTATGATTGTTTGATCAATAAACAACACGTAGGTGGCATATTTATTCGATACTTCATTATATCGGATATTTATCAAAATGACAGCAGTTCTTGCTCAAAAAACGATTGGAAATTTTATTATATTTACTGATGATTTTGCAATAGAATTATAGTAGAGTGGAAATATCAATGGATAAGGAGCAGAAATGCCTATGAAACGATTCATGAAAACTATGCTATTAGTCGTTTTGTTTTCTTTCCTATTTAGTATTCCAAATGCTTTTGCAATAACAGAAGAGTCAGACGCTGAAGTAATCGCCGTTTATGGTGAGGCTTTGTCACCGGCTCAACTGGAAGAAACGAAAAAGTTACTGAAAGTGAATGAAGAGGAAAATGTGCTGGAGTTGACGGTTACGGCTGAGGATATCGTCAAATACATTAATGGGGATCCGAATTCCAATATGTATTCTTCAGCTAAAATAACAAAATTAAAAGAAGGCGAAGGGATTCGGATTATTCAAATCACGCCAGAAAATATTACCCAGGTTACGAATGATATGTATGCCAACGCATTACTGACCGCTGGCGTTACGGATGCAAAAGTAGAAGTGGCATCCCCCATTCCCGTAACGGGTCACTCGGCGTTAACGGGGATTTTTAAAGCATACGAGGCGACAGGTGAAGAACTGGATACCGCCCGTTTAGAAGTAGCCGATGAAGAGTTGAATGTGGCCACAAAATTGGCCGAGGAAGCGGGAATTTCCGAAGATCAGGTCAGCCAATTATTGGCGGAAATCAAACAGGCAATCGGTGAACAAAATCCCGTTACCCGGGAAGAAGTAGAACAAATCGTCCAGGAAAAACTCGATGAATTTGGCATTCAAATTTCCGAGGAATACAAGCAGCTGCTTTACGAATTATTCGATAAAATCCGCGCCCTCGATATTGATTTCGAGCAACTCCAGGGCCAGCTTGAAGAATTAGCAGGCAGTATCAAAGATAAATTACAAGAAGCCGGTGTGGACGAAGGTGTTTTGCAGCAAATCGGTAATTTCTTCAAAGATTTATGGAATGCCATTGTCGACTTTTTCAAAAGTCTATTTGGAAATTGAGTCAGTTTTCTTTTAGTTGAATCAATGGGCTTTAATATGAAGAAAAAAGGCAGAGAGCGGGTACCATTTGACCCACTCTCTGCCTGTATTATTTTCATGATAATTAATGGAATTTCTGGATTACATGTTGCAACGTTTCTGCCATCTGTTTCAGTTTTTGGGCGGAATTGGCAAACTCTTCCATCCTGGCGACTAGTTCCTGGGAGGAAGATACCGCTTTTTCCGAGGTCGCCGTATTATTTTCTGCAATCTGGACAATCTTTCTCTCTGTTTCTGTCGCATCATCGACTTGCATCATCACGTTTTTGGCCTGTTCCGCAATTTGTTTGAGGAGTGGTGTTAATTGTTCGATACTTTCATCAATCGCATGAAACTGATTCTCGGTTTCTTTTGTAAAGACTAAGCCATTTTCAACATCGGCAAATACTTGTTTCATGATACGAACGGATTCATTCGTGTTTTCCTTTATATCCTCAATTAACAGATGAATATCCCCGGCAGCCTGTCTTGATTTTTCAGCAAGACTTCGTACTTCCGCAGCAACGACGGCAAATCCCCGACCGTACTCGCCTGCTCTGGCGGCTTCAATCGCTGCGTTCAAGGCGAGTAGATTCGTTTGTTCGGCAAGCTCACTGATGAGGGTTGTAATATGATTGACTTTTTCGGTGCTTTCAAGAAGGGATGCGATTTTTTTGTTGGAATCGTTCACTGACTGATTGATGGAAACCATTTGGGTAACTGTCCGGTTCACACTTTTTTCTCCGGCATTTGTTTGTTCATTTGTTAACAGGGCTAATTCATTCGCTTTTTGGATAAAGGCATCCATATGTTTGACGGATTCGTTGATTTTTGTAAAAGCATCGAGGTTCGTTTGTAAACTATCTGTTTGTTCCCCGGCTCCGACAGCGACTTCTTCAAAGGCGCTTGCTACTTCCCTGGCAGCTACAGTTGATGTGTTTGCACCGGTGAAAAATTGGTTAGATGCATCTAGTAGTTTTTGGGCTGTCTTATTGATTTCCTCAATTAAAAGTTGAAAGTTATGGATCAGCTGGTAAATTGTATTCCCTAATAAACTGACTTCATCTTTTGCCTCACTTGTTTCCATTTCGACACTTAAGCGACCGGCGGCGACTTGTGAAGCGATGTTGGTCAACGCATGAAGGGGTTTAATTTTCCGTTTGATATGAAGCATGTGGAATATCGTAAATACAGCCATGGTGAATGTCGAAAGAATCGCTATATATAAATGGGTGACCATGGAGCGGTCCGCCTGGTCAGTCCGCCCATTGACCCATTTTTGCAGTTCGGCATCGAACATTTCCAAAGTTGCTTGTAAATTTGATTGCTGGGAGATGTAGCTTTCGCCGAAGATCAAATTGCGGGCACGTTCAAAATTTTGCTCCGCGATGGCCGCAATTGATTGGGATTCGATTTTTTCCATATTATTTGTATATGTATGCGTTTCTTCAATCATATGAATGAGCTCATCCGGGGCTTTAAGCTCCAGCAAACGGGCGATAATCTGTTCTTCCTTCGTTTCCTGCTCTTGCGTTTGTTGATAGTCGTTCAAAAATTTCTTTTTTCCCGAAATGGCGTAGTTTTTAATTAAATTCGTTTGTTCGTTTGCTGCATTAATAATTTCGCGTGATAGATTGGTTATTTCTAAATTTGCCTCATTGACGGTAATGCGGTCATTGATACTCGAAAAGAGAAGGTATAAGCTTGACCCTGTAACCGTTACCAATAAAACCAAAATGAAAATATTGATATTCAATAATTTTGTAATTTTCATAACATATCACCTGCATTGATAAGGATTGACCGTTTTGTCCGAAAAGATCATGGCTCACAATTGTTTCACTGATTATTAGATTATGAAAAGCATGACCGCAAAGAAAAAGATCGCACTAAAAATTTCAATCGCTCCAATTATTTTAATATGGACGTTTTTACCATATAATAGGATGGCGCGAATTGTACAGGGGAGGTAGGCAATCGCCAACAGGACCTCACCCAGGAGCAGGAAAATCAGGATCAATCCAATATGGTACGTCCAGGACACGTATTTATAAAGAATATTTTTCCTTTCCCGGATCATCGTTTTCACGTAAAAAATAGTGCCGAGGAAATAGAGAAAACTCGTTAAAAAAATGAACCATGCTTTAGGATCGAGCGTGTTTGTACCGTAGTAATAACTGGCTAATGCGCCAATGCTAAAAATGATGACGGCTACGATATCATTGATAAGCGCCCGGTCCTTTTTTATTTTTGCGAAATAAAGGGTGATCAGGAAAAAAGGAACCATACTCAACCCGAAGTAAATGAGGTGAAAATTGCGCCAAACAGGATACACTAACAAAAGTAAAGCAAGAATCGAATAGATGGAAAACCATTTCCAGTTTTCATGAACCTTTCTCTTTTTCATGATCAATGACAGAGGATATGTAGATAAGTATAAGAAAAACCAGGCGAACAGCAGAAGAAAATGACTCCATACAGGTTTTCCGCCGAAAACTCCTAATAGAAAAGGTATAAACAGCATGGCCCAGGCACCGTGTTGTTTTGGTATCAGGAAGTGCATGTGATCACCTCATCCAAGAAGTTCGTTTACATTTGATTATAAATAAATCATTCTATGAATTAGCGATTCACTTGTAAAAGAATTGGTACTTTTGTCCTAAATGGATAAAAAATATCTTCTACTAAAATTATAATTCATAACTTTTTGTGATTTATATTAATTTATCTAGGAAAATGTTATCATTTTGATAACATTCTGAAATCGAATATAAAAGTTGTTACAGTAAAATAGTAGTTAATCGTTGAAATGAAAGGATGTTTCCATGAAAAATCGGTCGAAATTTTATTTTCTAATTATATGTCTTCTCTTAATTCCTCAAAACGTTTTCGCCCGGGAAACATCGGACCTAGAAATAGGTAGTGAAGCGGTGGTTTTAATGGACGCTGCTACTGGACAGATTCTTTATGGGAAAAACGAAACAAAGAGAATGTATCCGGCCAGTATTACAAAAATTGCAACGGCCATATATGCAATCGAGAAAGGGAATTTGCAAGATTTCGTCATCGTCAGTGAAAATGCCACGAATGTGATCGGTACGACCGTTTATCTTGAGCCTGGTGAAAAAGTTACCCTGGAAAAACTCATTATCGGCATGTTAGTGAATTCGGGAAATGATGCGGCGATTGCGATTGCCGAGCATCTCGATGGCACTGTAACCAATTTTTCGCGGAACTTAAACCGCTTTTTACAGGAAAAAGTCGGTGTGACGGATACAAATTTTACAAACCCCCACGGTTTATTTGCGGAAAATCATTATACGACCGCAAAGGATATGGCTCTTATTACCCGTTATGCGATGGCGAATGAGCAATTCATGCACTATTTTCAAATAAAGGAATATGAATGGGACGGTCTGTCCTGGGATACGACATTACATAACCATCACCGGCTGGTAAAAGGGGAATTCCCTTACGAAGGTATTACCGGTGGGAAAAATGGATTTGTAAATGAATCCGGATTTACACTTGTTACCACCGCAGAGCGGGAAGGCCGCTCCTTAATCGTTGTCACGATGAATACGCACTTGCGCAATGTCCCGTATACAGACACGCTGCAACTTTTAGATTACGGATTTGACAATTTTCAAGAACATACGATACCGCAAGGGACGGTATTTGAAAAGAACGGGGAAGAATTTATCGTATCGGAAAATATTGAGTATTTGACATTACATGAAGACACCGCTCATTATGAGGTTAATCATGACGGGGTGCTGCACATAAAAAATGATGACAACGCGGTTTTAGCCACATTTCCTTTGACGCCTGTGGCGCAACCGGCTTCAGAAGTTGCTGAATCAGCCAGTACCCTTGTCGCGGAAGAATCGTCCCCCATAAACTGGAAAGTAATGATTCCGATCGTGATTTCGATTTGCATAGTCAGTTTTTTCGGCTGGATTACATGGCGGCGCTGGCAAATCCATAAAAAGCAGCGCTACGTGAACATCAATAGCTGGACGCTCGAGCGGTTGAACCGGAAATAAGGTCGTTCATATACGACCTTTTTCTATGGAGAAAAGTTGATTTATATTTTTAATATGGTACCATGCACGATGTAGGCAACTTGCCTGTATTATGTCTTATTCTATAAGCGTTTAGTTTTTTAAAAATGAATATGTTTCTCAGTAATGTAAAACCTACGGGAAGGATACAATGAATAAAGATAGTGAATGATTTTGTTTTGACTGCGATCTGTTGTGTCCTTTCCGTACCGTTTTTTTAAGGAGTGGTTTAATATTGAAGGATCAAGATCAATTAATTGAACAAGAACAGGCCCGGGTTGACAGGGTCATCCAAGTAATTGAGCGGCATTTAGCAAAGTTGGAGGAAAAAGCAGGGGATTTACGTAAAGAGATTATTTCTTTAAGGAAAAACTTTTGGGAAGATGTGACGGTGAACCTGGATGATCCGGATGATGTTATAGAGACTCATGCCAGCCTGAAACAGCAGGCTGAATTTTTATCGGAGCGAGAAAGGAGCCACGGTATTTTCCGTAAACAATGGCGGCAACTCACTCGTTCCAAAGACTTCCCTTATTTCGGACGCATCGATTTTTTAGAAGAAGGGGAGGACAAAACAGAACAGGTGTATATCGGCCTTTTTTCTGTTCTCGATGAGGAGGAAGAAAACTTTCTCGTTTACGATTGGCGAGCACCGATTGCGAGCATGTACTATGACTATGCCCCGGGTCCGGCACAGTACGAAACGATGGAAGGAACGATACATGGCGAGATTACCTTGAAAAGACAGTATTTGATCCGGAACGGAACGGTTTATGGGTTGTTTGATACGGGAATGACGATCGGTGATGAAATTTTACAACAAGTATTAAGCGCCCAGGCAAGCACGGAAATGAAAAGCATTGTCGCCACGATTCAGGCGGAACAAAACCGGGTGATCCGTCATGAAAAAACGAAAAACTTGATCGTTCTCGGGGCAGCGGGAAGCGGGAAAACATCGGCGGCATTGCAGCGGGTCGCCTATCTTTTATACCGGCACCGTAAAACTTTACGTTCCGAAAATATTTTACTCTTTTCACCGAACCCGATGTTTAACAGTTATGTATCGACCGTTTTGCCGGAACTAGGCGAAGAGAATATGCAGCAGACGACCTTTTACCAGTATGTCTCCCACCGTTTAAACAAGTTCTTTAACGTGGAGCATCCATACAGTCAACTAGAATACATGCTCGGAGGCAAACGAGATCACGCTTACCATGTGCGGAAATTAGCCATTCAATATAAGGCGAGCCTGAATTTTAAAAAATGGCTCGATCGGTATATTGAATATTTAAAAGAAAAGGGCATGCCTTTTCGCAATATCCTTTTCCGCAAAGAAGTCATCATTCCCGCAGAAGAAATTGCGGCTTACTTTTATCGCCTGGATCCATCCATTTCTCTGGCGAACCGTCTCGACCTGGTAAAAGATTGGCTATTGGAAAAATTGAACAACCTGGAAAAGGAAGAACTTACGAAGGAATGGGTTGAAGAAGAAAGTGAATTGCTGAGTAAAGAAGAGTATATGAAAATATATAAAAAGTTACAAAAGGAGCGCCGCTTCACGGAGGATACGTTCGACGATTTTGATCGGGAACAAAAAATGCTGGCACAGTATATCGTGCGCAGGCGCGTACAACCGCTTAAGCAGAAGATTAGCGAGCTACAGTTTGTTCATATTCCCAAGCTTTACAACGAGTTTTTCCTGTGGGCAAAAGAGGCGCGGCTCGTCGATGATAGCAAAGAATGGGATGAAATTGCAGAACTCACCCGGCGCACGATTAGTAAAGGTATCCTGTATTATGAAGATACGACGCCGCTTTTATATTTACTCGACCACGTCCTGGGGAGACATCGTTTTACATCAATCCGGCATTTATTTATTGACGAGGCCCAGGATTATTCACCATTTCAGTTCGCGTATTTTCAGAGCATGTTCCCCTATAGCCGGATGACGATATTGGGCGATTTGAACCAGTCGATTTTCACTCATTCGGTCAGCGGTGAAAATGGCCTGGCCCAATCAAAGAAGCTTTTTCCGGAAGAAGATACGGAAACCGTTGTCTTGAGAAAAAGCTACCGCTCAACAAAGGAGATCGTCGAGTTTGCCGAACAGTTGTTGCATCAAGACATTAAAATCGAGCCCTTCAACCGTCACGGTCCAAAACCAAACTTGACGAAGGTTGACACAGAAGTTCAGCTAGTCGAACGGATCAAAGAAAAAATTGCGGAACTTTTAGCCAGAGGCCATGAATCGATCGCGATTATTTGCAAAACGCAAGAAGAGGCCAATCGGGCGTACCGGACTCTTGGCGATGAACTTCAAGTAAACTTAATTCGCAAAGAAACGAATCAATTTAAAAAAGGCATAACCGTAATCCCGAGTTATCTGGCGAAGGGCATCGAATTTGATGTCGTCATCGTTTACAATTGTTCCGAAAAGGTATATGGTCATGATGATGAGCGCAATGTGCTCTATACGGTGTGTACCCGGGCGATGCATGAACTGCATTTGTTTTCCGTAGGCGAAGTAAGTTCCTTTGTGAAAGCAGTGCCGCAAGAATTTTATACTTTAGAGAAGGGCCAATAAAACCGATTCTACAAAGGTAGAGTCGGTTTTCAATTGGTACAATTTCATCAATCAGCGGTATAATCGATTTCAATCAAATCCCAGGCGGTGACGACCCCTAACGGTTTTTCCGAGCGCTTACCATTTTCGGTAATGATGGCCATTTCCAAATCCTTTTTCTGCTTGTGAAATTCTTCAAACACATCTTCAATGTCAAAAATCGTATATGACCTCGGCACAAAAACAAGCGGGTGAGTTCGGTTGGCATCAAAAATCTCGCCTACGGTAATAGTTCTGAGTTGCTCGAGGGAATAATTTGTTAAATGATTGGCAAACCATTTGACGATCGTGCGGCATTTCAAAAGCCCGATACAGCCGGAATGATTGTATACAGGAAACTGGGAATAATCATTGCCTTTCATCGTCTGGATCACTTTGATGAGGGGATCATCTTCATAAAAATAAACGACGTTTCTAGTGGCGATTGCCAGGCAGTTTTTCGGCTCGGTCATGAGCTTGGCGATTTTTTCAATTCGTGCGACAATGTTTTCATGGGGTTCGGCAATGTAATAGCCGAGCTTCGTTTTTTCATGAACGATGGCGTTGCGCAGCCGGGCATACTGCAATAGTTCGTCTTGAAATTCCTTAATCATTTTATGACGACTTGCCCCGAGCCGCACTAGGTCAGAAAATCCACGATTTCGAATTTTTAACATCGACTTTAGTGCATCTTCAATTTGGTTAAAAGCTACTTCAAACCGTTCGGAAAGTAGTCGTGTATTCATTTCCATATAATCAACCCTAATCCTTTTCATTTCTTGGTAAGTTCATAAATTCAGTCCCTTGTTCAGCAGGGGGAGAAAACTTGTATATACATAACTTATCATATTTACAATCATATTCAGGAGAAAATGTCTTTTGAAAATGATAAGGGATGAGAAAAAGAAATGCGAAAATGTCGTGGAGTATGCGATTCGATTAACTTGCAGGTTTTAATAATGATCAGGACAATTTTTCCCAATATTATTGAATTTGCGGGAAAGTGAAATGATAACAAATGGTGGCCAAATATAGGAGAACGGTTCGAAATAAAGGAGGGGGTAATCTTGCAGAATAAAAAATTGAAAGAAGATCGCCGCATACAAATTGCCCATAAGGAAGCACTGATCGGTGTCGGTCTTGTCATCTTTAATTTTTTATGGTGGTTCGCCTTTGCTTATGGTTTGGGTTCCGGTAATCCTGCGGAATATCGCTATATTCTTGGCTTTCCAGAATGGTTTTTCTACAGCTGCATCGGCAGTTTAGTGATCATGTCGCTCCTTGTGACACTAATCGTGAAAAAGTTTTTTACGGAAGTGCCGCTGGACGATCCTCCGCATGATGGGGATCAACAATCTTGGCCAGATTAATGGTTCACACGATTTTAAATTTCAGGAAGGAGGGGCCAGATGAATTGGGCTCTTAGCATTCCGCTCTTTATATATCTGATCGGCATTTTTTTCATCGGCCTCTGGGCTAACTGTTATGTACAAAAAACTGCTTCCTTCATCAAAGAATATTTTATCGGGAGCCGGAGTTTAGGCGGTTTTATCCTGGCGATGACAATGATGGCCACTTATGGCAGTGCAAGCAGTTTTATCGGTGGCCCCGGCATTGCCTATCAAACGGGGCTCGGTTGGGTACTGTTATCGATGGCTCAACTTCCCGCCGGTTATTTCGTATTAACGGTGTTAGGGAAAAAATTTGCAATTCTGGCGCGACAATATGATGCGGTGACTTTAACGGACTTTTTAAAGGCGCGCTATCAAAGCAATACCGTTGCTATTTTTTCCACCTTGAGCATTATCATTTTTTTATTTTCATCCATGGCGGCCCAGTGGGTCGGCGGTGCTAGATTATTGGAGTCGATTTTTGGCATTTCTTACACCACAGCATTAATCATTTTTGCTGTTTCGGTCATCGTCTATGTCGTTATCGGTGGATTTCGGGCGGTTAGCTTTACCGATGCGATTCAGGGAAGTGTCATGTTTTTTGGTACTATGATTTTACTGGTTGCCGTAATCGTAGCCGGTGGCGGCATCGAGAACATCATGATGACGCTGGTCGAAGAAAATCCGTACTTAATCAGTCCCTTCGGTGCGGATGGAAATTTAACACCGCTTTACGTCTCTTCCTACTGGATTTTAGTTGGCGTTGGGCTTGTCGGTCTACCACAATTAGCTGTTCGGGCGATGTCTTATAAGGATTCGCAAGCCTTACACAGGGGAATTATTTATAATACGGTTTTCGTCGGGGTGATTATGTTCGGGATGCATTTAATCGGCGTCTTTGCCCGGGCGGTTCATCCGGGGATTGTAAATGGGGATCATGTAATGCCGACGATCACGATGGAAGTTCTTCCACCTCTATTAGCCGGAATTGTTTTAGCGGCGCCCCTTGCGGCAATCATGTCCACGGTCGATGCGTTACTCATTACAGTAAGTTCGGCGGTAGTGAAGGATATTTATCTAGGTTTCATCAATCCAGAGGCGACCGAGCGGGAGATTAAAATCGGTAGTTTTTTAACGACAGCGATTATCGGAATAATCGTCTTTTTCATCGCCTTATCCCCGCCTGATTTTTTAATTTGGCTGAATTTATTTGCCTTTGGCGGATTAGAATCGACCTTTATCTGGCCGGTCATTTTCGGACTTTACTGGAATAAGGCCAATCATTACGGAGCGATTTCAGCCATGATTATCGGGATGACGAGCTATATTTTATTAGATCAACTGTATCCGAATGCTTTCGGCATGCATACTGTCGTCGTACCGATACTATTATCGTGTATAAGCTTTGTCCTCGCAAGCTGGATGACTAGCGGGAAAGGCACGATACAGTCGTTTAAGCACCGATAAGTGAAGTAGTTGTTCGATCGTGTGTCAATAAAAAGCAAAAAAAGCGGGACTTTTCAGCGCCTGTCTACCTGTCATAGGAAGGAGGCTCCTGAAAAGTCCCGTTTTTTTAATCTTTCTCAACCAGGTTACCGATTTTTTTCTGTTTCCGGTAACTCTTCACCGATAATCCGTACTTCAGTTTCTAAATCAACACCAAATTTGTCTTTTACTGTTTTTTGAACGTGGCGAATTAAAGCGATATAATCCGAGGCGGTTGCGTGATCGATATTCACGATAAAACCCGCATGTTTCCTGGAAACCTCGGCACCGCCAATTCTCGTTCCCTGTAAATTACTATCTTGAATAAGTTTGCCGGCATAATAGCCTGGTGGTCTTTTGAACACACTGCCACAGGAAGGATATTCCAGGGGCTGTTTTGATTCCCGGCGATATGTTAAGTCATCCATTACCGCCTTGATTTCTTCGTAATTTCCCGGCTTGAGCTGGAATGTTGCTTCTAAAACGATATCGCCATTTTCTTGAATATTGCTATAACGGTAGCTTAAGTCTAATTCTTCAGCCTGGCGCACCACGATGTCGCCATTTTTATCAATGACGAGACACGATTCGAGCACATCTTTTATTTCTCCACCGTAAGCACCGGCATTCATAAAGACCGCGCCACCTACTGTACCGGGAATGCCGCAGGCAAATTCCAGACCCGTTAAATGTTCTTCCAGTGCCTTTCGAGATGTCGCGATGATACTTGCACCGCTTTGTGCGATAATTTTATCACCGTCACATTCAATGCGGTTTAGATGTTTTAAAGAAACAACTACCCCGCGAATCCCGCCATCACGAACAATTAAATTGGAACCATTGCCGATCAATGTAAATGGTACAAGGCGGTCCTTGCAGTAACGATAAATGTTTTGCACTTCTTCATACGTTGTCGGTGTCACAAAAAAATCGGCTTTTCCGCCTAATTTCGTATACGTATGCTTATATAAATATTCGTTCCGTGCAATTTTATGTTCATCAATGATTTTTAATAAATCTTGAAAAATTTCTTCGCTCATAAAAGTCATTCCTTTAGCAAAAAATAATCTCGTGATGCGATCCCGATCCTTTACCGTTCCGCATGCACCCGAATTTGGGCGCTGTTATAGTTATATCATATTTGCCAGGGAAAATAAATGTTCCGTATGCAGAACAAAATGAGAGAAATTGAACATTTTATGAAATTCAATCTATTTTATTATTTATTTTTAAAAAATACTTGCTCCCTTTATAAGAAAGCGGTATAATTAAACAAACGTTTGATTTTTAAACAAACGTTTGGCGCGGAACGCAAGGAGGGTGTGCATGAACGAAAAGGAACGTTTGATTTTAAAGTTAATTCAAGATGATCCATTTATTTCCCAAAATGAACTGGCTGAAAAGTTAAATTTATCAAGGCCGGCGGTGGCCAATTATATATCTTCTTTAATGAAAAAAGGTGAAATTATTGGTCGGGCATATGTTTTACGGGAAGATGACAGCGTCGTCTGTATCGGCGGTGCCAATGTTGACCGGAAAATCATGTTAAAAGGACCCTTACAAATGGATACATCGAACCCGGTTACCTCCTACAAAGCGATGGGGGGAGTTGCCCGGAATATTGCTGAAAACCTGGGCAGGCTTGGCATTAAAACGTCACTTCTTACCGCTCTGGGCGATGATATGGATGGCGAGTGGTTAGTGGAAAACTCAAAGCAATGGATGGATATGAGTTTTTCTATCACTTTTCCATCAGCAAATACAGGAAATTATTTAGCTGTCCTCGATGAAACCGGCGAAATGCAGATCGGATTTGCCGATATGGATATATGTGATCTCGTGGAATTTTCGCAAATAGAAGAACGGTGGAATATCATTTCTTCTGCATCTTATGTTTTGTTAGATTTAAATTTTCCTGCCGAAACAATCGCAGGAATCATTCGCAAGTGCCATCATGAAGATATTCCCCTCGTGATTACTCCGGTTTCTATACCGAAGATACATAAACTGCCCGATGATTTAACGGGCGTGCATTTACTCATTGCCAATTTAGGAGAAATCCAGGAAGCATCCGGAATACATGATCCGGATTCACTGGATGAAGCGGTCAACCGCTTGTTTGCCAGAGGCGTTGAAAACCTCGTGGTAACGGTGGGAAGCAAAGGCCTCCATTATTTTACAAAGAATGGCGCGTCCGGTTATTTACCAGCCAATACCGTTGATGTTGTCGATGTAACAGGTGCTGGTGATTCATTAACAGCCGGTGTTTTATACGGGCTTTTGAAAAAACGGTCATTAAAAGAAGCCTGTCAATACGGTCAAGTTTGTTCAGCCATTACGATTCAATCGGAAAATACCGTCTCACCCAAAATGAATCAGGAACATGTTGAACAAGTGTATAAAAAATTGCACCTTGACTAAACAAATAAGGTTAATACAATATAAAAATTACAAGGAAAGAGGGAGTTATATGAATTTCGAAAAATACTTAGTTTATTCCGATGAAGTAAAACATGCTCTAGAAAACAACTTACCGATCGTCGCTTTAGAGTCCACCATTATTTCACACGGCATGCCGTATCCCCAAAATGTTGAAACGGCTTTAGCTTGTGAAGACATTATCCGGGAAAACGGTGCCGTGCCGGCAACCATTGCCATCATTGATGGAAAAATTCACATCGGTTTAACGAGAGAACAGGTCGAATTTTTAGCTTCTGATGCCGAAATTTTGAAAGCTAGCCGGAGAGACTTGCCTTATATTATAATGAATAAAAAACATGGAGCGACAACGGTGGCCGCAACGATGATTTGCGCTGATTTAGCGGGAATTAAAGTGTTTGCGACAGGTGGAATTGGTGGTGTTCACCGTGGTGCAGAAAAAACGATGGATATTTCCGCTGACTTGCAAGAACTGGCCCATACAGAAGTTGCTGTCGTTTGTGCCGGAGCAAAATCTATTTTAGACCTGGGTCTTACTCTGGAATATTTGGAAACTTTTGGAGTACCGGTTGTCGGCTATCAGACCGATGTATTACCTGCTTTTTACACACGGACAAGCCCTTATAAAGTGAATTTCCGTCTTGACACACCGGAAGAGATTGCAGCGCTTATCCAAACAAAAGCCGAACTTGGTTTACAAGGCGGAACACTGATAACGAATCCGATTCCGGAGCAAGATTCTTTAGATGAGGCAATGATTAATAGTATTATCGATCAAGCGATCAAAGAAGCAGAAGAGAAAAATATTACCGGAAAAGAAGTGACACCGTTCTTGTTGAGCCGTGTGAAAGATATGACAGAAGGTAAAAGTTTAGTTGCCAATATCGCTTTAGTAAAAAATAATGCGAAACTCGGTGCGCAAATCGCGGTCCATTTAAAAAAATAAACTTCTGTAAAAAAATGCCGAAATAAAAGATAGTAACCGGCAAATTAGTAATATCTGGGAAAGTGTGATAGGCAAATCGTCAAGGTTACTGTAAATTTTGATTCATGCCCGAGGTGCGAAGAATGGAAAACTGGGATTGGAAATCTTTTCATATATACCACGTAGTGCAACCGATTTATGATTTAAAGAAAGAGAAAATTTTGGGTTTTGAATTTCTATTACGTTCACCCGATTTTCAAAGCCCTGAACATTTATTCGAATACGCGGAACGAGAAGATGCCCTGTTTGATTTGGATATGTATTCGGTATTCCATATTTTTGAACAGATTCGAAGGTTTTCTCAATATTTACAGGAGCACTTGCTATTTATCAATATATTCCCATCCACTTTGTTAGATTCAACCTTTATCTATAGTCTCGACCGACTTCTAACTTTTAGTGCCATTAATCCAGCGAATATCGTGTTGGAAATAAACGAAGCTGAAAATGAATTGGATTTATTAGCTTTAAAAGAATTCGCGGAACAGTTAAGAAAAAGGGGCGTGAAACTGTCCCTGGATGATTTAGGGACGGGCAGTTCAACTCTACAGGCACTATTAGAGTTAGAACCAGATATTACAAAGGTGGATCGGTACTTCGCTAAAGATCTGGCTACATCACAGAAGAAACAAGACTTGATTGAGTTTTTTGTCGATTTTATTGGAAATGGATCAAAATTAATTGTGGAAGGTATCGAAAGTCAACAAGATCTAGATAGGGCTAAACAATTAGGTGTCGCCTATGGGCAAGGATTTTACATCGGGATACCGAAAACATTAGACGAGTATTTACTCGCTTAATGGCACAGTAGTTTTGCTATCTAAGATATGTTTTCCGCACAACGATAATCTGTTTATGGCTGATTGAAGATTACATCTTTAATCAGTCTTTTTTTATATTGAGAATTAGGATTTGCGCGAAGTTTTCATTTCGATTTACATTCTCTTCATTGACATGGTTTAATAGAAAAAATCGTGAAGGAGTGATAGGGTTTGGCTAATATATCGATAAAGAGGGTTTACGAAGCAATTGCTGCAGATGATGGCCTGCGGATTTTAGTCGATCGGCTATGGCCGCGGGGGCTGAAAAAGGAAAAGGCGGGAGTCGATTTATGGCTGAAAAATATTGCCCCGAGCCATGAACTCCGGAAATGGTTTCGTCATGAGGCGCAGAAATTTCCGGAATTTCAACAAAGATATTTGTTGGAACTCAGGGAAGATGATGTAAAATCGCAATTAGTCGATGAATTATGTGAACTTGCTCAAACCCGAAAGGTCACGTTGCTTTATGGGGCAAAAGATACGGTACATAATCATGCCGTCGTCTTGCAAAAGGAGATTCTACACCGGATACAAAGTTGCAATGAATAAAGGGAATTCCTTTCTCCCGGTTAGAAAAGGAGAGCGAATTCCCCAAAAATTTCTTCATTGTTATTCCACATATTGCAACAGGTCCGAAAAACGTTTGATCATGATGTCCGCTTGATCCAGTTCCCCTTCTTTTTTAAACCTGGCATAATCACAGCCAACCGCAATCAATTGATTGTCTTTAGCCGCCTGTATATCCGACGAACGGTCACCCACCATCCAGGCATCTGTAAGCTGATGTTCTTCAAGAAGAATGCGGACGAGATCCGATTTTGATGTCGTTTGAAATTCGCCGGCACTGTATGCATATTCAATAAGGTGGGCAAGACCGCAAGCAGAGACGACTTCTTTCACGTAAGGTTCCAGGCCATTTGAGGCAACGAACAGCCGGATTCCTTTCCCGGCAAGTTCTTCTAAAGTCTCCTTTACCCCGGGATAAAGCTTCCCCTTCCCTTGTTTTAAACCAGCAATTTCATAAGTTAATATGGCTTCGCTCGCGGCATCTTTCACTTCATCACTGACGTCCGGTAATAGTTCGTTCCAAATATCGTCGATCACCATACCTAACGTTTGATACATTTTTTCAATTGGTGGTACCGGTCCGGTATATAAACCTTTTTCTCTTAACAATTGAAAGGTTTGCTCATACGCATATTGCAAAATCGATTCGGTTTGAAAGAGCGTTCCATCGACATCAAAAATCATTGCATCAGGTGTCTTGCGCATGTTTTTCCTCCCGTAATATTTTAGTTAGTGAAAATGAAACAACGAATACTTATTATAGCATGAATAGAAGAAAGGGAAATATCCGCTAAAGTGAGAAACTGGTGGCTTTTGTCAGTTATTTCATACCCTTTTCATCAATAGGGAAAAAGTACTATAATAGTGATTAAAGCTTATTTTTTATTTGCCGGCATTTTTAATCATAGGTGTAAGGAGGAAGAATGATCAGAAAAAATTAAGGGAGAAGTGGGACAGGGGAAGAAAGGATGATCTGTACATATTCGGTCAAACAAGGCATTTGCTTGTCGTTTGTCAGACGGATTATTTGCTATAATGGAAGAGTACTTGAAAATTAGTAACGGAGGATTGGATGATGACTTGGAAATCGGTAGCGGAAAAATGGCTCAGTTTTGAAGCGCTCGATCAAGACTTAAAAGAACAATTAGAACGTGTAAAAACTGATGAAAAAATACTGGAAGAACTGTTTATTAAAAACTTAGAGTTCGGAACGGCCGGTATGCGCGGTGAACTCGGGCCGGGTACGAATCGGATGAACATTTACACGGTACGGAAAGCATCGGAAGGCTTGGCACGCTATTTATTAAGTCAAGGCGAGGAACAGGCAAAACGCGGTATAGTGATCGCCTATGATTCACGCCATCAATCTCCGGAATTTGCATTGGAAGTGGCTAAAACTGTCGGCAAGCACGGGATTAAGTCGTACTTATTTAAAGAATTACGTCCGACACCCGAACTATCCTTTGCTGTTCGTCATCTTCAAGCAGCTGCCGGGGTAATGATCACAGCTAGCCATAACCCGCCGGAATACAATGGGTATAAAGTATATGGCGAAGACGGTGCCCAATTGACACCCAAACCTGCTGCGCAATTAACCGCTTTTGTAAATGAAGTAGAAGATGAACTAGCCATTGAAGTTTTAGAAGAAAAGGAATTGCTGGAAAAAGGATTATTGACATATATCGGTGAAGAAATCGATCAGGCTTATTTAGAACAATTAGATACGATCCAGCTAAATAAGTCGGTTGTTCAACAAATGGCCAATGACTTGCGGATTGTGTTTACACCGCTGCACGGGACAGCCAATCGATTAGTCCAATTAGGGTTAAAACGATTTGGTTTCGAAAATGTCACCATTGTTCAAGAACAGGAATTACCGGATCCGGACTTTTCCACCGTTGAATCCCCCAATCCGGAGGATCCGAAAGCCTTTGAACTGGCAATCCGTTACGGTAAAGAAGTGGATGCCGATATTTTGCTTGGAACTGACCCTGACTCCGACCGTCTCGGAATCGTTGTGAAAAATCAAGAAGGGGAATATACACCATTAACTGGAAACCAAATTGGAGCCCTCTTGCTTCACTACATTTTATCCCAGAAAAAAGAACAGGGCTTACTCCCGGAAAACGGCATTATGATTAAAACGATCGTTACTTCCGAATTAGGACGTGCCATTGCGGAAAGCTTTGGCGTGGAAACGTTAGATACGTTAACGGGCTTTAAGTTCATCGGAGAAAAAATTAAAGAGTTTGAGGAAACCGGTGAGTACAAGTTCCAGTTTGGTTACGAAGAGAGCTATGGCTGCCTGATCGGGGATTTTGTGCGCGATAAGGACGCGGTACAGGCGACACTGCTTGCAGCAGAAGTAGCGGCCTTTTATAAATCACAAGGAAAAACGATGTATGATGGCTTGATGGAGATATTTGGAAAATACGGGTATTACCGGGAATCCTTGCAATCCCTCACCTTAAAAGGAACAGAAGGCGAACAACAAATCGCCCATATTATGGAATCATTCCGACAAAATCCACCGAAAGAATTGGCTGGTGTGAAAGTTGTCGCTGTTGAAGATTATCAAGCGAGCTTACGAAAAGAACTGGATACAGGGAAACTAGACCCGATTAAATTGCCGAAGTCCAATGTGTTGAAATACTTCCTCGAGGACGGTTCCTGGTTCTGTGCACGCCCCTCGGGAACGGAACCGAAGTGTAAATTTTATTTTGCCGTTCAGGGCGATTCTCTTGATGAGAGCGAAACGTTGTTAAAGAATTTAGAAGAAGCTGTTATGCAGCTTGTTCATGAACTTGTAAAATAACATAAAGCTTTGTTTAACCTGGCGATACTATTTGCCAGGTTTTTTATTTTTACTTTGGCGGAGTTGAAAAATTCGCTTTTTCCGGATGAGCAGTTGGTACGCATATTTTTTCACGTTTCGCGAACAATAGCAACGGAGATTATGTTGCTTGAGGAGTTGTGGGTTTTGGAATTTTTCTTATTTGCAATAGCAGCAGTCATGTTAGTCATTTTAGCAATGATTCTTTCCACACTGGCCGATATGATCGATCGTGAATCGGAAATTAAGGCGATTTTTATCTCATTATTATTAGGGGGAGCATCGGCCCTGCCGGAATTAACGACAAGCTTTACGTCCGTAATGATTGATAATCCTGATTTAGCTGCGGGGAATGTATTTGGTAGTAATGCCTTTAATATTTCGATATTAGCTTTGATGGATCTTATTTTTATACGGCATAAAATGTTTAACTATACGAGTAAGGATCATTCATACAATATTTTATTGATTATGACTCTGTCTTTATATTTAGCGTTGGTCATTTTTCTGCAGCTCCCGTATACGATTTTTGGTATCGGTCTCGATACAATAATCCTTGTCATTTTATATTTTACCGGGATCCGGCTGATTTCCAGGTTTTCTCAGAAAGATATGACAGGACCCGCTGAAGTGGAAAATGAAATTGTGAACCAAATTGGGAAAGAGCGTACGTTTATAGAAAAAATATCGCTTTTTTTCCATAAACTTTCCGTTGGCCAGGCATATAGCTTATTTTTCCTTTGTACGATATTCGTAACATTTTTTGGGGCGATTTTGACGATTACTGCCGATGATATTGCTGTTATTACTGGATTGGGAGCCACTTTTATCGGCTCAACTTTATTAGCGTTGGGAACATCCCTTCCAGAAACAACGTCGATTATCAATTCACTTCGCTTAAAGAATTATAACCTGGCTGTCGGTGCGATTTTAGGGAGTACCACATTTAATTTTTTCAATATCGCTATCACCGCGGTGATTTATAGAAAAGGAACACTTTTTAGCTCGATTGATCAGAGTCATATTTTTACACTGTTAACATGTATCATCCTGTATAGTTTGACGTTTTATGCAATCAGACGCAATCGTGTGGAGCGGACATCTGTATATATAA
>CALGAD010000030.1 GCA_937951955.1 uncultured Bacillaceae bacterium | reverse complement strand
AAGTAAACATATTTTGATTAAGTTATCTTTCTACTAAACAAATTATTTGTTGAGGCGAATATAAGTATGATTCGCAAATTTTAATGTTAAAAAATTTAAGGTCTCCATATATATAAAAGAACTAATTATATCGACCTTCTCTACTTAATTCGCACGATGCTGTGTGCGAATATATTTTTTGAATAACACTGGAAATATATGTAAAGTTTTTCAGGAGGAAATTATGAATATTCGATTGAAATTGGGGATTATCGTTACTCTTGGAGTAATTGTGTTTTTAGCAGCGTGTGATTCAACAGCAGAGACAAAAAGCACAAATATCGATCATGCAACAGAAGAAAGTCAAAAAGTTGAAAACGATCAAGAAATAAATAATTCTGAATCGTATGTTCACGAAGACAATAAGACAGAAGAAAAGAATGAACAAACTGTCAGAAACGATCAGCAAAAGGAAGCAGATTCTAATCCCGCTATACAAATAACAAGCGGAAAAGAAGCTGTCAGTTATTTAAAAAAGCAGCTCGAAGAAGGAAAAAATGAAGATATTTCTTTCGGAGTCGATGAAACATTACGTAGTGATGCTTATGGTTCCTATTATACAATCCAGCTTGTGGATATCCCTTTACGGTTAGCCGGTAAAACTGGCAATCTAGGTTATTATAAAGTTTATCAAGATGGAAAATACGAGCCCTTAAAAGTAGAAACGAGCAACACTGAACCTCAAGAGAACTCCGATGTAAAAGAGAAACTTCTTGCTGAGTTAAATCGATTGGATAAAGAGATTGAAAATATGCGAAAAAATTCAAAGGCTATTACAACTCAGGATATCGAAGAAGAAGAAATGGAAATCTATCAAATCTGGGATGATAAGTTAAATGAAATTTATGGATTTTTACATGCAACTTTGAGCGATGAACAGATGGAACGGTTAAGAGAAGAACAGCGGCAGTGGATCATTTACAGGGATGAAATGGCGAAAAAGGCGTCTGAAAAATTCAAAGGCGGTTCCATGGAATCCATCGAGTATATATCCACCCAAACAAGAGTTACAAGGGAAAGATGCTACGAGTTCGTATATAACTTTTTGTAAATAGTATTCGTATAGTTATTAAAGCTAAAAAGAATATAGTAATAAACGCTTGGTTTATAGAGCCAAGCGTTTTTTTGCCCAAAAAAATTTCTTATTTTCCTACATAATAATGAACAATTCGTTCGACGCTTCCCAGATATACTTCACCAAAAAGGTTTAGATGAACAAGCAAATAATACAATTGATATAGAGGTTTACGCTCCTCATATTCAGGTGATAGGGGACAAATTTCCTCATATGCTCGATAAAAATTATCTGGAAAACCACCGAATAGTTGTGTGAAAGCAATTTCAAATTCGTTATGACCATAAAATACACTTGGATCGATTAAATAGGGTACACCTTCAGGACCGGCTAGCCAATTTCCGCCCCAAAGGTCACCATGTAAGAGAGATGGTGTGCACTGTTCCGGTAACCAGCGATCGATTTGTTCCAGAAGTGTATCAAGTTTTTTTCGCAATGAAATGGGTAAACGATGATTTTCTTCAGCTAACTGAATTTGCGAAAGGAGTCTGATTTCACGATAATAATCAATCCAGGAATCATACCAGTCTTGTTTTTGCAATATTTCTCCGATATATGTTGCTCCAGAAAAGCCAAAGCGGGTACTTCGATATTGATGGAGTCGAGCCACTCCCTGACCGAGAAGTTCGCCTGTCTTTTCAGTTGTTTTCCCATTTATCCATTCCATAATTAGATAGCTTACATCCGCTGAATCTTGATAACCATAAACTATTGGTACATGAATCGCTTCTGCCTTTTTTATTTCCTCAAGTCCTTCAGCTTCCCGCTGGAAAAAGTGTTTTGGAGCCTGGTTATGAATTTTTATAAAATATTCATTTTCATTTGTACGTAAATAATACGCTTCGTTGATATCCCCACCACGGACAGGGTGCCAATCAATAATTTTTGTATGATCACCGATCTGTGTCAATGCTTTTTGAAAAATCGCTTTCATCATTTTCACCTCAAAAATATAACTATAGTAACTTTTAGATTTATATTAACATCTGAAAATAACAAAAATTATAAATTTGTATTCATTTTTTGGGGGAATTTAGTATAATTATAGTGAATATGTAAAAAGGAGGATGGATATGTCCAAAAAAGTACTCATTTTAGCCGGCGATGCTGTAGAGGCTTTGGAAGTATACTATCCTTATTATCGGTTGTTGGAAGAGGGGCATGAAGTCGTTCTTGCCGCACCTTCGAAAAAGAAAATTCATACAGTTGTCCACGACTTTACAGGTTGGGAAACGTATGAAGAAAAACCAGCATATTTATTAGAAGTTCATGCAAGCTTCGATGAAATAGATCCATCCGAATTTGATGGTCTTGTATTACCAGGAGGACGGGCACCTGAGTATATTCGTCTCAATGAACATGTGCCAAAAATCGTAAAACACTTCTTTGATGAAAATAAACCAGTAGCTGCCATTTGCCATGCTGTGCAAATTTTAGAAGCAGTACCCGGACTCCTAAAAGACAGAAAGTTAACCGCTTATATTGCTTGCAAACCCAGTGTTGAAGCAGCAGGTGCAACTTATGTATCCGAAAATAATTATGTAGACGGCAATCTCGTCTCTGCCCATGCCTGGCCAGATTTACCGACATTCATGAGAGAGTTCTTAAAATTATTAAATAAATAGATGAAAAGTCCCCGGACGATACCGGGGATTTTTTAATCTATAAAATTCAATGATGGTACAATAATATAATTATGGGTATTTAATTACGGTAAAGTTTTATGTATTCAGGTATGTAAAGAATAAAGGAAAGCAGTAAAAAGAAACCGGCAACGAGGATTAATAGATTGGCAATATGTGAATCGATCGTCGGAAAGGCAATTAAAACTAAAGTCGTAACGTAAAAGACAGCTGTTGATACTTTACCGAACCACATCGCACCGTCCAATTTCCGACCCCGTTTTAATAGAATTAAGCCATTGATAGCCATAAACAATTCTTTAATAATTAACAGACCGAAAAGCAACCACATATATTTAAAACGGAATAATAAACAGGCAGCAATAGCAATTTGTGTTAGTTTATCCGCTATTGGATCGAGGGCTTTACCAAATTCGGATATTTGATTAAATCGCCTTGCAATGAGGCCGTCAAAAAAATCAGACAGACTGGACAACAAGATAATGAATGTTGCAATATAATAATCTTTCGGCACATTTGCCAATAAATAGATCGTCACAAAAAAAGGAATTAAAATAATACGAAACATGGAAAGAAGATTCGGTATCGTAATGATGTCTTTATAATGAAAGCGCACAATAAATCCTCCTAATTTTGGCATCCATAAGAACATTTTAATCAAAAGACTGGAAAAGTTCTAGTATGAACACGGATGTTTTTCATAAATTGCAAGGAACAATCGAAATATACGAACAAACTCAACATAACATTTGTTATGTTAACTAGTATCGAACAAATATATTCTCTGATAATTTTATTTTTATTTGCGATCATTCAGAATTAAGCGACATAAAAAAATTCCCATACGAATTGTATGGGAATTCAAAAAAAGGTTACACAGATATGAAGTATTTATAAGAAAAATCCTACAACAATTAAAAGACACGAAAAGGAAATTAAATATCTCACGGAAAAGAAATAAGTTTGATCAGCCCATTTTTTGTGATCGGAGATTGAAAATCCTTTGATCGCTAAATATGCATAATATAGATTAATGAACGTCATGATTCCCGTAAAAACAGGGCCAAACGTTGAATAGAGGACAAAGGGCCACGGTAATAAAGCGAGAACGTAAAAAAGAAAATGCCGTTTCGTTACTTGGAATCCTTTTACGACCGGAAGCATCGGTACGCCAGCCCGCTTATAATCATCGTAACGCCGGATTGTAATCGATAAAGTGTGGGGGATTTGCCAGATAAATAAGATGATCGCCAGGGTAATCGGAACGACATCAAGGACCGTGCTGATGACTGCCCAGCCAATTAATGGAGTGACCGCACCAGATGCTGCACCGATCAATGTATTCCAGGCATATCTCCGTTTTGTCCAGAACGTATAGGGAACGACGTATAAAAACCAACCTAAAAAGGAATAGAATACTGCGTCCCATGTCGTGAAACTTACAATTAGAAATCCGATGATGGTCGTTATCAAACCGAGCCGCAGGACAAAATCCAGGCTGAAATGACCGTTAACGGTTGGTCGCTTTTGGGTGCGTTCCATTTTTTTATCGATATCTGCTTCATACCAATTATTTAACATTAATGCGCCAGCGATAACGAAAGTACTGCCAATTAATACAGTTATGAAGGAAAGCCAGTAATTGACGAAAGATAAACCATTGTAGCGAAGGGCAAGCCAAAACCCGACAAAGACTGGCAATACATTGGCAAATAAAACTTTCCCTTTGACTAAATATTTTAAATCTATAAGAAAACCTTTAACCGTACGGGTTTCAACAGCCTTCGTCTTTGTAAGAGATGGATGATGATTCACCAATTGCCCTCCTAACCAATGTGAATTTGCAAACATTTCCATGCGTGAAATGAGTTATTTGTTTTTATAGTAACATGATATGTCAGTCTTTTGCCAATAAACAGTCCTATGGAACAAATTCGATTTTTTGTCAAATATGTGTCGAGCACATTTCATGCCCTTTAAACAAGACTTATCTTTATGAAATCTAAAAATTAATGAACCCTTTTATATAAACCACCATTTTCTGGTGGTTTTTCTATTTTCTTATTAGGCTAGTTTCCTAATTGATCAATAAAATTAATAAGTTTTGGTAAAAAAATACTAAAAAAGTCGACTTCTGAAGAAATCTTAAAATATATGTAACTTTTTGTCTAAAAATACGTTATATTTAATGTATGATTTAAAGAGAAAGAAGAGTGATTGGAATGGAATCCAGATTATCAAGAAGAAAAAAGAGAAAAAAAACAAGCGTCATTCAAGGGACGATTTTATCATTATTAATTTTCGTTCTCGCATTATTACTATTCATAGATTATCAATCTGATAAGAATGTAGCTTCAGCTTTGGGGGATGACGAGGTTCTTGAAAAAGAAGCGGAACAAGAGAAACCCGTGACGAATACAAGTCAAGAGCCTGAAGAGATCAAAGAAATTACAACGGATGTTAGCCAAATCGAAAAAGATGAATCGACTTCCCCGGAAGCGGAAGATCAGATAGAATCATCACAAGAAGAAACTCAAGACCAGGAGGATGACACGGTTGTAGATAAGGAAGATACAGATAAAATGAGTAACGTGCAGGATAAAAAGGTATACATTACTTTTGATGATGGTCCCAGCGAAGTGACAATGGCCATTCTCGATTTGCTAGATACATATAACATAAAAGCCACTTTCTTTATGCTGGAGCCGCAAATGCGAGCCTTCCCTTATGCAACAAAGGAAATCGTTGCCAGGGGACATCAAGTCGGCCTGCACAGTGTCACTCACGACAAAAATAAATTTTATCGGTCATCCACATCCTCATTAAATGAAATGCTCAAAGCGCAAGAAACTTTAAAAGAGATTACTGGAATCCAATCCAATTTAGTACGGGTCCCCTATGGCTCTCATCCATTATTAAAACCAGAAGCCGCCCGAAAGATGGAAGAAGCGGGCATGAAAATTTGGGACTGGAATGTCGACAGTAAAGATTGGAAATATCCGAATGGTAGCTTTGTTAACTATACGATTCAACAAATTGAAACTTTCACGAAAGATGAACCGATCATTGTCCTGCTACATGACCGCCCGACTACTTACTACCATCTAGAGGACTTATTACTTTATTTTATAGAAAATGGTTTCGAGATGGATATTTTACAGGAAGATATGGTCCCAGTACAGTTTTAAACTTGATCAAGTTTACTTGCTTAAAAACTAATATTCAATTAAGATAAAAATTTATTTATTTTATTTACATTATTAAGGCTGTCAAAGAAGACAGCTTTTTATTTTTTATATTATCTGCTTTGTATAAATTTCTATTCAATTTTTGTATCCAGGTGCTACATTCAGTAGTATGATTGAAAGTAGAGAAAGATTGGTGAAATAGGAAGTGTGCTGTTGTTTAGAAAAACGACAAGGATCCAAATGCACGCACCATTATTATAAAAAATTGATTTTTTAGCCGAAAAGCACGTGTTTTCGATTAACCATTTTTTAAAAAGGGCTTTGTTGAAACAATGTAACGTGAAGAAGGGAAGTTGGCGAATTGTTTAAAAAAACATTCGAACAGCAAAAACCATCATTTAATGTGAAAGATTTTCTTCAACTGCTCAATTTGGGTAAAATCAAAAAGTCACTCATTTTTATCGCTTTCATCTTTGCTTTAGCGGAGACCGTGGCCAGTTTAATCGTGCCGTTATTTACCCGCGATTTAATTGATCTTTTGGCAGAGGGCGGAATCGTCTGGAACTATATTCTTTTTCTCGCCGGAGCTTTTATTATTCAAACGGTTGCTGGAGGCTTTGCTTATTATTTAATGACGTATGTCGGCGAATCGGTTGTGGCTAATATTCGGAAAAATTTATGGGACCATATCCTGGAAATTCCAATTCCGTATTTTGATCAGCATGAAACCGGTGCAATAATGAGTCGAATTACCCAAGATACGAATATTGTAAAAATGCTCGTAACCAATCACCTCGTTACGTTTATTTCAGGACTTGTAGCGATTGCTGGTTCTGTGATTCTCTTAATCATTATCGACTGGAAAATCACATTATTTATCTTTTTATCAATTCCCATTGCGATGGCAATCATTATGCCCCTGGGAAAAGTCATGTACAGAATATCATTACGCACACAGGATGAACTGGCCAAATTCTCCGGTCATTTAGGTAGGGTGTTAAATGATATTCGCCTGGTGAAATCACATAATGCTCAAAATTTGGAAAAGGTAACAGGGAATAGTGAAATCGTCCGTTTAAAAAGTTTTGGATTAAAAGAAGCTAAAGTCAATGCGATCATATCACCAATCATGACAACGATCATGATGTCTATATTAGTGATTATCATTGGCTATGGTGGAGCTCGAGTTGCCGCAGGCGATCTTACTCCAGGATCACTTGTTGCCATGATTATTTACATGTTCAATATTGTTTTACCCTTCAGCCAACTAGCATCTTTTTTTACAACTTTACAAAAAGCGTTAGGCGCAACGGAACGAATTAATCAAATTCTCAACCATCAAAAGGAACGATCAGGTACATTAACTTCAATTGATTTATCGAAACCTTTGCAATTTCAAAATGTCTATTTCTCTTACGATAGGAAGACGCCGGTATTGAAAAATGTTTCTTTTACGATTGAACCGGGAAAAACATATGCCCTTGTCGGACCGAGCGGTGGGGGAAAGACAACGATTTTTTCCTTAATCGAGCGTTTTTATCTTCCACAAGAAGGTAAAATCACCCTTGGCGATCGCGATATTCAAGATTTTGATTTAACGATTTGGCGCGCCCAATTTGGATATGTTTCACAAGAAGTGCCCATCATTTCGGGGACAATTAAGGAAAATATTTGTTATGGGTTCAAGGAGCGAATCGATGACGAATTGATTCGGGAAGCAGCCCGGCAGGCGAATGCCCTTGAATTTATTGAAAAATTACCAGATGGGTTTGAAACAGAAGTCGGGGAAAGGGGAATTAAACTTTCCGGCGGTCAACGTCAGCGGATTGCCATTGCGCGGGCGATTTTAAGAAACCCGAAAGTTTTGTTGTTAGATGAAGCGACTTCCAATCTCGACAGTGAATCCGAACTGCTTATACAAGAAGCCATTAAAAATGTAATGAAAGGGAGAACGACACTAATAATTGCCCACCGTTTATCCACTGTTGTAGATGCAGATGAGATTTTCGTCATTGAAAAGGGCGAATTAACCGGTCGAGGAACGCATGAAGAACTAATCAAATCCCATGTTCTATATCAAAAACTTGTCAAACACCAGTTTAACATTCAACCAGCGACTCGCTAGTTTTAAAAAATTTATCAGCTTGTTATAAATCAATTGTTCGGGCCATTCCTTGTATGTTTTAGAAAATGATATAATTAGTCTGGAAAATATTTTTCGATGATGGAGGGTTCATATGAAACTAGGTTTTATTAGTGATACCCATGGTGGTTATGAAAACACCGTACAGGCCTTGAATTTGTTAGAAGGTTGCGAGCAAATTTGTCATATAGGTGATGTCCTTTATCACGGTCCACGCAACGATATCCCGGAAACTTATAACCCGAAAGCCCTTGCTGATCTATTAAAAGTTAGAAATGACATTATTTATGTGCGCGGTAATTGCGATGCTGATGTGGACGAGATGGTTATCGAAAAAGACTTGTCTCAAAAATCTAGGGTTGTTACTTGTGATCATATACGTTTTTACCTCGTCCATGGGTATGAAGAAACAGAAGAAGAACGAATTGAACGGGCGAAGGAGCTCGATTGCCGTGTTGTTGTCTCTGGCCATACCCATGTAAAAGTACTGGAAGAAAAAGATGGCGTGATCCTGCTCAATCCAGGAAGCACGACAATTCCCAAAGATGGTA
Source organism: uncultured Bacillaceae bacterium (assembly GCA_937951955.1). Lineage (GTDB taxonomy): Bacteria > Bacillota > Bacilli > Bacillales > Caldibacillaceae > CALGAD01. The sequence goes on along the minus strand of CALGAD010000030.1, from coordinate 36,546 downwards.
CATGTTCTTTTGCCCGATACGCTAACGGTGCAATCGAACTTTGGGATCTTGACAAAAAGGAAATAATGAAAGTATTAACTGTTCATTCGTAAAACAACCTGACTTTTTCAGGTTGTTTTCTTTTTTACATTTGTAATGAAATAGCTCCTAATATAAAAATAAGGGCAGGTAGAATCAATCAATGCCATTCGGGTTTATTTATGTCTAGCACGATGGATTCAGTAATAATCATATCCGTTTTACTGATCTAAAGAAGTTATCGATACATATGGTTTCATATCGTAATAGCGAAAAAATCTCATGGATAAACAGGAGAACTTTTTCATGTTAAGAATATTTTTCCTGGATTATGGACAGATATTTTTCTTCGGATTCCATGCATTTTATGAATAAAAAATGTTTTACTTGAAAGGATATTAAAGATCGTTCGAAATTCAAGAGAGCAAAATCAGCTGTCTATTTTCAATTAATGATTTAACATTCTCATTTCAGGCGCCGATTCAAGAATTATCAGTTTTCTTTAACCACCATCCGCCCGTTCACACGTTTGACACAATTCAGTAACAAAATAGCCATTTGTAATCGTTTGCTCAAAAATTTTATTCGGATAATGATAAAAAGTTCACAATTTATCCATTGATTCAAGTAACCATTTTAAGATTATAATAAATATAAAGTGATAGCGATTTGTAAAAACTATCACGTACTGAAAGAAAATAATTAAAATTTACATACAGGAGGAATACAACATGTCTTTAATTGGAAAAAAAGTTGAACCATTTGTAGCACAAGCTTACAAAAATGGAGAATTTATCGAAGTCACTGAAGAAGATTTCAAAGGACACTGGAGTGTTGTTTGCTTCTATCCAGCGGACTTTTCTTTCGTATGTCCAACCGAACTCGAAGATTTACAAGAGCATTATGCTGAATTAAAAGGACTTGGCGTAGAAGTATTCTCTGTATCAACAGATACCCATTTCGTCCATAAAGCATGGCATGACACTTCTGAAGCGATTGGCAAGATTGAATATACAATGATTGGTGACCCTTCCCAACAACTTTGCCGCATGTTCGATGTGTTAAGAGAAGATGAAGGTCTGGCAGATCGCGGTACTTTCATTATCGATCCAGACGGTGTTATACAAGCCGTAGAAATCAATGCAGATGGCATTGGTCGTGATGCCAGCACTTTAATTCCTAAAATTAAAGCTGCTCAATATGTACGTGAACATCCTGGCGAAGTTTGCCCGGCAAAATGGGAAGAAGGAGAAGAAACATTAACACCAAGTCTTGATTTAGTAGGTAAAATTTAAGGGAGCAGGATAATATGCTTGATGCTAATATAAAGAAACAACTGGAACAATATTTACAACTTATGGAGAATGAAGTTCTTCTCAAAGTAAGTGTTGGCGATGATAAAGTTTCTAAAGACATGTTGGAGCTCGTTGAAGAGCTTGCCAACATGTCCCCAAAAATAAAATATGAAAAAACAACGCTAGAAAGAACACCGAGTTTTAGCGTCAACCGTCCCGGTGAAGATACGGGTATTGTCTTTGCCGGTCTCCCTTTAGGCCATGAATTCACATCACTCGTTCTGGCCTTATTGCAAGTAAGTGGTCGACCGCCGAAAGTGGACGAAGACGTGGTTGAGCAAATTAAAAGTATCGAAGGCGAATACCACTTCGAAACGTATGTCAGCCTCACCTGTAACAACTGTCCGGATGTCGTACAGGCTTTAAATATCATGAGCCTGCTCAACCCCGGCATCACCCATACGATGATCGAAGGTAAGGCTTATAAAGAAGAAGTGGAACGCAAAAACATCATGGCGGTTCCGACAGTTTATTTAAACGGTGAATTTTTCGAAAGTGGTCGCATGACCATTCAAGATATATTGGCAAAAATGGGAAGCACCCAGGATGCCTCTGTATTTAATGAAAAAGAACCATTTGATGTCCTCGTTATCGGCGGTGGACCGGCAGGGGCGAGCGCAGCTATTTACGCAGCCCGGAAAGGGATTCGCACCGGTTTAGTTGCCGAACGTTTTGGCGGTCAAATCATGGATACTGCCGGTATTGAAAACTTTATTAGTGTCAAACATACGGAAGGTCCGCAGCTTGCTGCGAGAATGGAAGAACATGTACGTGAATATAACATCGATGTGATGACCTCCCAGCGGGCCAAACGTCTGGAAAAGAAAGATCTCATTGAAGTGGAGTTAGAAAATGGCGGCATTTTGCGAGCAAAAACCGTTATTATCGCAACGGGAGCTAGCTGGCGGAAAATCGGTGTCCCGGGCGAAGAAGAATTCCGAAGAAAAGGCGTTACCAACTGCCCGCACTGTGATGGTCCACTATTTGAAGGAAAAGATGTGGCCGTCATCGGTGGTGGAAATTCCGGTATCGAAGCAGCCATCGATCTTGCGGGAATTGCCAAACATGTGACAGTATTAGAATTTTTACCGGAACTAAAGGCAGACTCTGTACTTCAAGATCGACTCAAGAGTTTACCAAATGTTACGGTTATCACGAATGCCGCAACGAAAGAAATTACCGGTGACGACAAAGTAAATGGTCTCACATATGTTGACCGTGCTACAAATGAAGAACATCATATACCATTAGATGGTGTATTCGTCCAAATCGGTCTTGTACCGAATACAGCTTGGTTAGAAGGCACCCTCGAGATGGAACGGGGTGGAATTGTAGTTGACGAGCGCGGTGCAACCAATATTCCGGGTGTATTTGCTGCCGGGGACTGCACGAACAGCCCGTATAAACAAATCATTATCTCCATGGGATCCGGTGCTACTGCTGCACTAGGCGCGTTTGATTATTTAATCCGCAATTAATAACAAATGATTAAGAAAGTCGTATGCCTCAGGGTATACGGCTTCTTTTTTTTATGGAAAAAGTCGGGTTTTATTATTATAGATGTCGAAATTCCTACTTTTATTTATACATTATTGAATTTTTTATGAAAATCTAGGAAAATAGTACTGGTTATTCGGATTTTGCTAGAAAGGTTGAGTTCTTTGTACAAAAAAACTACCGGTATTATCTTCCTGGTTATATTCGTATTACTCGGTGTTGGCCTTCATCAAGTCGTTACCGGGCAAGGTAGGACTGAAGAGAACAGGGTAGAAAATGATTTGACTTGCGAAACCAACTTACAGGAGGAAAAAATAAACGAAAAGGCTGGCGGGACAAATGATCGAATATATATAAAGGAAAAAGCTGAAGAAGACGAAAATGAAATGAACACGAACAATAAAAATAATGAAGAGAAGGAATCTCAAAGAAATATTGATATTAAGAAAAAAGTACATCACCCCGGACAAGTTGCTAAAGTGAAAAAACGCGAAGAAAAAACTTCTCAAAAACGAGGCAATAAAAAAAGTAAATCTGATAAACAGACTGGAAAAAGCGAAGAGCGCCGACATTATATTAAAAAGCTTTTGCCTGATACGCATTCAGAACCACGGTCTGGGGATGCCACACATATTGTCATTCACTTTTCCTCCAATGCTTTACATAAGCCAGAAAATCCTTATGTAGTCGATGATATATATCATATTTTTCTCGATGCAGGCGTGTCTACCCATTATCTCATTGACCGGGACGGAACTATTTATCAATTCGTTGATGAAAAGAGGGTAGCGTGGCACGCCGGTAAAGGAAGTCTGCCGGGATATCCGGAATATACCGATAAATTAAATCACTACTCGATCGGAATTGAACTGTTAGGTATCGGTACGGAAGAGGAGATGAAGGAGATAAATCCCGGTATAAATTACTCAAAAATCAATCCGTCATTTATCGGTTTTACCGATGCCCAGTATCATACTCTGCGCACATTAATCAATGATATTATTTCACGTCATCTAGCCATTTCTTTCGACCGGAAACATATTATTGGCCATAGTGACTATACCACTAGAAAACCGGATCCCGGGGTATTATTCGATTGGTCCAAAATAGGTTTATAACTATTTAATAATTACTGAAAGTGTACATATTCATTTCGTTGAAAATAAAATCCTTTGCTAACTGATAATCTGCTGGATCAAATCGTTTAATTCCAGTGTTTCCAAATGTTGTTGAAAAAGATTATATCGTTGAATAAGTTTATTTTGTTGCAATGTAATAATTTTTAATAAGGTGTCTTCAATATTCGTCAATGTTTTCCAATCCGCGAGATGATATACTAGATTTTTCCTTTTTAAATAATGTAAATTGAATTCTTCCTGTCCAGGGAGGGCTTCGTAAATTATAATGGGTACTTTTTTGCGCAAGCATTCCGATACGGTTACACCGCCTGGTTTGGTGAGAATGCATGTTGCTTCATCATATAAGGAATTTATTTCTTCTTTAGAAGAAATATAAGATAACGGTTCAATTAAGGGATGATTCATCGCCACAACAAAATGAAACAAGTGTTTATTTTTCCCGCACAGAACTTTATACCGTAACTTCCCGCGCGGCTGTAATTTTTGCAGTAATTTTTTGATACCGCCAGTGCCCATGCTTCCGCCCGTAATTAACACGATGGGAAGCGAATGATTTGTGATGTTTTTCTTTTGCATAAGTTGCGGATGTACCGGGATTCCCGTGACAAAAATGTTTTCTTCCTTTATTCCGTGCTGGATTAATAATTGCTTTAATTCGGGACACGGTACGAAATGGTAATCAATCGCTGAAATTCCCCAGTGATTATTAATAAAATAATCTGTATAAATATTGATCGCTTTGCCATGCCATTGTTTTTTTTCCTTCAATTGATTGAGTAAATATGAAGGAAACGAATGGGTACAGATGATTAAATCCGGATTCTTTTCATGAATAATTCGTAACATTTTTTTTAGAAAAAACCACTCATATATACGGAATTTTTGCTTTCCAACATTGTCTTCGGCGGTCAATCGATATATGGAACTATATAGTTTTGGGATCTTATTAATCGTCTGTAAATAGATAGAGGAAATAAACTGTTCCATGGTCCCGTAACAGTGGGAGAGGAGTTCTATTTTCTCACAATACATATTGGGGGTTTTCTCTAAATGAGCCATGATGCTATCCGCCACATGTTGATGTCCAGACGGAATTTGCAACAGGGGAAGCAATAAAACACGAAACATCTTCAGCCACCTCACGGCTAGTTTGTGAAGATATTTCGTATCTTATCCACAAAATTACTTTTTAAATTCAACCCATTAATTACCTCTCTCTTTTTAAATCATTGTCTTCTATAATAGGAGAGGGAGGGAAATACATGATTGGTATATTCATTGTTTTCATGGCTGGAATATTCTCGTTCATCATGTGGAAAGGTTATGAAAATACAAAAAAAGTTTCGATAAATTCAACGACAATTCATGAAGAATTTTCGGAACATGCAAACACTACCTTAACGGTATTACATTTATCGGATCTTCATTTAGAACATATCTCCATTACACCTGTGACTCTATTTAACATTTTAAAAGATCAGCAGATTGATCTTATCGCTTTGACCGGGGACTTTCTTGATCGGAAACGGACCCTTCCGAAGTTAAAACCATATTTAGAAATGCTGAACAAACTTAAGCCTACTTACGGAACGTTTGCCGTATTTGGAAACCATGATTATATATTACAAAAAGAAGCTTTTAACCGCTTAAAAAAAATGCTAAATGAATACGGGATTCATACGATGCAAAATGAAAATACAACGATTACGATCAATGGTGTCCATATCAATATTATTGGCATTGACGATTACCGAACAAAACATAGCAATCTCGAAAAATCGTACCGTAATATTCAAGACGGTTATAACCTCGTATTAACCCATGATCCGAATATTATCTTGGAAATGGAAAAATATCCGGTTGATTTACTTCTTGCCGGCCATTTTCACGGCGGACAGATTTGCTGGCCCAAACCGTATCAGTTAACGAAAATGCCGACGATGGGTAAATTACCAAAGATGAATATGATCAAAGGCTTACATCGCTATAAAGGAAAAACATTGTATATTAATGAAGGTTTAGGACAAACCGGATTGAATATTCGTTTCGGTAGCCGTCCCGAAATAACCCTCCATCATATCGTGATTCCACTCGCAAGAAAATCACAAATGATTAGTTGATTTTTTACTAAAAAATAATAAAAGGATGAAAAGTACCTCATTCATCCTTTTATTATTTCGTGTTACATATATTAAATTCCACATCCGACCACTTCAGAACGGTTCCCATTTCAAATGTCTCGCTTTTACGTAGCGATTTTCTACCTCGCGCCAATTCACGATATTCCACCAATTTTCCACATATTTTTTCCGCTCATTTTTATATTTCAAATAATAGGCATGTTCCCAAACATCAAGGACCAAGAGCGGTACGATATCCCATTGACTTAAATTTTGGTGTTTTTCAGCGGTGAGAATTTCTAATCGCCTTGCCCGGGGTGACCAGACTAAAATTGCCCAGCCACCACCTTCAACATTATTGGCAGCTTCGGAAAACTGACTTTTGAAAGCAGCAAAACTTCCAAAAGACCGATTGATTTCATTTCGAATCTCACCGGTCGGTGTACCGCCTCCATCCGGGCTCATCACTGACCAGAAAATGGTATGGAGATAATGACCGGCGCCATGAAAAGCGAGTTCCCGTTCCCAATGTTTAATTAATGAAAAATCATTTGTCCTGCGAGCATTTTCCAGTTCCCGCTCTGCACGATTCAGGCCATCGACATAACTTTGATGATGTTTATCATGATGAAGCCGCATCGTTTCTCGATCAATATACGGTTCCAGTGCATCATAGGCATAGGGAAGGGGCGGGAGCTTATGACCGCCAATCGGAACAGACCGGTTACCCCAATCTAACCGATTTTCCTCAGTTTCGAAAAACGAGAGAAATTGTTCGTATAAAGCATTTGCCCGCTGTTCGATTTCAAATTCATTGATCGATGATGATTTCACAATATCATCATGCAATTGCAAGAGTTCACTTTTCCATCGTTCAAGCGTTTCATTCCGGACATGTGATTTTATTTCATTGAAGCTTTTTTCATACACATTCAACAATTTTTTACACCATTGTTCCATTTCTGTAAGAAACTTGGACACGACATTCCCTCCTCAATCGACTGTCGCTCATAATATATTCATCCACTGAGGAAGGTTGATTCAGAAACGATTATTTACAATAACCACGTTTTTCGATTCTTTTCTTATGCAGAAAAATATAGTTAACAATATAATTGGATGGGTGATATATTGATTGAAGTTAGGAATTATCCATGGTAAAATTATTGTGATGTCACTCACGAATAGTATTGTTCTTTTAAGCTCAATAAAAAGCCTTATCCCATTTATTAAGGCTTTTTATTATTTTAGGATCTTAACAGAAGACTTAACTTGAGAATGGTAAGGAGTTGAACCTGAACTCAAGGACAATCTTCCAAATTCCGAGATATTCAAATGGATTCCAGCCAATACCCATTTTAGAGAAAACAGTAAAAAATTTTAAAATGGAAATTAGAGTATGGAGAGATATAAAATGAGTTATAATCCAAATGAAATCTTGTCCATTGTGATCCAAAAAGGGAAAAGTAAAGCAACGATGCCCGTATATCAAACAAGTGCTTTAGCCTTTTTAGCAGGAGCCTTCATCGCTATTGGGTATTTGGCTTATATTCGCGTCTCAGGCAATTTGCCAGCAGAATGGGGCGGTCTACCTCATTTCATCGGTTCTTGCCTGTTTCCCATCGGGTTAATTTTTGTTTTATTAGGTGGTGGGGAATTGGTAACCGGAAATATGACCGTTCTCGGAGCATCCTTCTGGGCTAAAGAGATAACCATCGGGCAATATGCGAAGAATATGTTGATCGTTACATTATTTAACTTCTTCGGTTCCCTTTTTGTCGCATATTTCTTCGGCCATGTCATTGGTCTAACGGAAGGAGTTTTTCTTGAAAAAACTGTGGAAGTGGCTTCAGGAAAGATCAATGCCGGTTTTGTAGAAGCCTTTATCTCGGGTATTGGTTGTAACTGGATCGTTGGAATGGCTGTATGGCTAAATTTTGGAACCAAAAGTTTTTCCGGGAGATTCCTGGCCATTTGGTTCCCGATTATGATTTTCGTTTTAATTGGTTTCCAACACGTTGTTGCCAACTTTTTCATCATTCCCGCCGCTATATTTGTCGGGGAACTTTCCTGGATCGACTTTTTCCAGAATGTCATCCCCGTTTGGTTAGGTAACTTAGTAGGCGGAGCAATTTTTGTCGGTGGGATTTACACATTCACATATTGGAAACAAGTAGAAAGCTCGAAAACGTCTTCTGATGTTTCCTTATCGCAAAAAAGGACTTATGTTTCTTAGAATATTAAGGAATTTGGAGTGATGATGATGAATTTCGAAGATAAGATTCCTGCGAATAAGCAATTAACAGCTGATGAAAAAATTGCCAAGAAGCAATCAGCTGTTTCCGATAATAAAACGAAAAAATTAGCGATTACCGGTTTATTTATCGCAATGAATCTCGTTTTAAACCAGGTGACCATTCCGCTCGGAACCACGATGGAAATCGGCTTTGCCTTTTTACCAATCGCATTGATCGGATATTTATTCGGTCCCGTAATGGCAGGAATTTCAGCTGTAATTGCGGATATTTTAGGATTTATTTTCCGTCCAGCAGGATTTTTCTTCCCGGGCTTTACATTAAATGCGTTCATCTCGGGAGTTATCTACGGACTATTTCTTCACCGGAAGAAAATCACCTTGCTGCGTGTAGCTTTATTAAGGCTCGTCAATACGGTGTTAATTACATTAATTTTAACTCCTATCTGGCTTTACATCATGTATGAAACACCGCTAGTAACCATTCCGAGAATTATTAAAGCCGTCGTTAAATATCCGATCGATGTTGCATTACTATACTTTGTCCTTGTCGCTTTTGTAAAAATTATTGAAAGACAGAAAACAAAAATATAAAAGCTGATAAAAACTTAAAAATTTAAACATACTTTCTTTGAAACCTGGAGAAGAATCGAAAAAACGATTCTTCTCCAGGTTTTTTTATTCGGATAACTTGGTGGCTTATGATTTTAATTCAATTGAGCCGTTATTGAATATTTTAGATAAGAAGGAATATTGATGAATAATGGCGAAAGAGTTTATTGGAAATATTACAAAAATTACACACAAAAGAAAAATAGATTACAAATTTACAGCTATTTTGTTACTCGTTTCACGGATCAAAGGGGGTTCAGTGGCTTGGAGACCAAAAAGGGGAAGGTAAAAAATCATATTCCACTGCGGATTAACTTTCTATTTTTCTTTATTTTCGTTCTTTTTTCAGCCTTAGTGCTCCGCCTTGGAACCGTGCAAATAGTCCAGGGGGAAGACTATCGCAACATGGTTCAAAAAACAGATGCGACGCTGATTCGCTATCCGGTCCCGAGAGGGGAAATTTATGATGCTAATTATAATTTAGTTGTTTACAATGTTCCGACAAAAGCCATCATATACACGCCACCAAAAAATCCGCAACCCGAACAGTTATATAGCCTGGCCAAAGATTTGGGCAAATATTTGACAATGAATAACAAAGATATCGAAAATTTGAAAGAACGGGAACTGAAGGATATTTGGTTATTAGAAAATAAAAATGGCGAACAGCTGTTAACCGATGAAGAAAAACAACTTTATAAAGACGGAAAACTTTCCGATAGAGAGCTATATCACAGAAAACTGGAGCGGATTACCGAAGAACATTTACAACAACTGGATCTAAATGTAGCGGCGATTTATAAGAAATTAAATTCGGCTGTCGCCTTAACACCAGCGATTGTAAAAAATGAAAATGTGTCAGATGAGGAATATGCTTTGATTAGTGAACATCTTTATGAATTAGAAGGTATCGATGTAACCACGGATTGGAAAAGGGATCGCCATTTTGGCGATATCTTCTGGAATATCTTAGGTAAATCAACAACAACAGAGGAAGGAATCCCCTTCGAAAAGGCAGACTACTATGTGGCAAAGGGGTTTGCCCTCAATGATCGGGTCGGGAAAAGTTATTTAGAAGAAATGTATGATGATATTTTGCAAGGACGTAAAGAAGTAGTCCAGGCGGAAACGAATAAAAAAGGGGAAGTAGTCAATACTGAACTCCTTGTTCCCGGTGAGACCGGAAAAGACATTGTCCTTACGATCGATATGGAGTTTCAAGGCAAAGTTGAAAAAATTCTGGAAGAGGAATTGTTGAAAACAATGCGTTCCTCATCGACCGTGAACACGGCATTTGTCGTTGCCATGGATCCAAAAACAGGATATATCCTTGCGATGGCTGGCAGACAATTTGATCGAGAATCAGGAGAGTTCCATGACTTTACTCCGGGAACTTTTACAGCCGCCTATGAAGCCGGATCTGCCGTAAAAGGGGCAACATTACTGGCTGGTTACCAGACAGGGGTAAGATCAATTGGTGAAGTGGATTATGATCGAACGATGTATATTAAAGACTCTCCGCCAATGTCGTCATGGACAAATTTGGGTGCCGTGAATGATTTAAGGGCTATTGAACAATCATCGAACGTCTATATGTGGAAGACGGCCATTGAAATGCTGGGAGGAAAATATGTCCCGCACCAACCACTCAGGATAGATCCGGAAAAAATTGACGTGGTTCGTTATTATTTCGGTCAATTTGGACTCGGTGTACCGACAGGAATCGGTTTTCCGAATGAAACTAGTGGGATGAAGTCGGATGAAATTCGCACTTACCATCAAATTGCAATTGGTCAGTTGGATACGTATACTCCGTTACAATTAGCACAATACGTATCAACGATCGCCAATGGTGGTTACCGGATGAAGCCACAATTAGTTAAAGAAATACGGGAGCATAATCCGAATGGTGACGGTCCCGGTCGCCTCCTACAGACAGTGGACCCTGTTGTATTAAATCGAGTTGATATGACCGATGAGATGATTGAACGTGTTCAGCAAGGTTTTTGGCGGGTGACCCATTTTGGAACCGGAGCAAGGCATTTACGTTCCGAATCTTATAACATAGCGGGAAAAACAGGAACTGCTGAAACTTCGAGAAAAACGTATAATTTATCGTTTGTCGGTTATGCCCCATATGAAGATCCGGAAATTGCGATTGCCGTTCTAGTGCCTGATGCTGCGCGCCAAGGAAGTCAAACCCCATCTATTACCTTTGATATCACAAAACGTGTGATGCGAACTTATTTTAATTTAGAGTGAGTGATGATTGATGAATCCGTTCAGCGCGAACGGATTTTTTTATTTTATGAGGTCATCCGCGATCTTTAGGAAAGAAAAATTCTCCATCCTGAATGAAAAGTAGAATTTTCGGCAAGAAATAGTTATGGAAGTGATTAATTTGAAGGGGTGAATGACATGGATCCGATTGAAATTGGTGAACGTTTTACCATACTCGATGATGAAGGAATTGAAAATGAACTGGAAGTCCTGGCATCCATTGAACTGGACGGAACGACATATGTCGCGGTCAGTTTTGTGGAAGACCTTTTAGAAGAAGACCTGGATGAAATTGATCTTTTCTTCCTGAAAGTAGACGAGGAAGGGGATTTCGTACCGATAGAAGAGGATGACGAATTCGAAAAAGTATCGGCCGCCTTTGAAGATTTAGTAGAAGAAGATGAATAGTACTTGAAAAAATCGGACACAGAGACTTCAATCTGTGTCTTTTTTCGTTCATATATTAGAAATATGGGATATATGCTTAAAAAATCATCCGATAAAAAGTTTTAAGCGGTGTGCATAGAGGTGTAGATAATGATCGTGACCGCGGAGTACTTCAGCAATGATAATCGCAATCGTTTCACGAAGGTACATTTTTACATCTTTTGTTGTCGGCAATGACTTCAACAAAGATAAAATATTTTTTATCCGATCCTGTTCACTGACGGTAATGACATAATCATTTATCGTTAAATAATAATTGCTGTAAATAATTTTTTCGGATAAATCGATGTGGCAATGTTCCGTTAAAAACGTGACCAGTTCACGGTAATATCGGCTCAAACTTTACTCCCTCCTGAACAGTTATTTTGTCATCAGTATGTTCCATTTGATTAAAGCATAAACGATCATATAAGGGAGTAAAAGAACCGATTGTACATTGTTTTGAAAAGAATGATGGCGTGAAACAATAACCGGTATAAAATCATCCCCGTTTTATTCACCTATCGTGATTTAAGTAAATCTTTCAATGCAGAAGTAAGGGTCGGGAACTTAAATGTAAATCCATTCTCAATCAAAACTTTTGGCTGTACATGTTGTCCTTCGAGAATGAGTTTACTTTTGTCACCAAGTAATAATTGCAAAAGTAAGGAAGGAACTGGGAACCAATGAGGGCGTCGTATAACTGCAGCAATCGTTTTACCAAAAGTCTCCATTTGTACCGGGTGAGGAGCAGTCACATTTACCGGTCCTTGTATATCAGAATTCATTATCGCAAAGTGAATGGCCCGAACAACATCTTCAATATGGATCCAGGATACCCATTGTTTTCCGTGGCTGATGCGACCGCCAACAAACATTTGATAGGGTAAGACCATTAATGGCAGGGCACCGGCATTTTTACCAAGGACAACTCCGAATCTCATGAATACCGTTCGAATACCTAATTGTTCTACCGTTTTGGCTTCGTCTTCCCAATCTTTAACCGTTTTCCCGAGAAAATCCGGGGCAATTTCCGAAGAATTCTCGGTATATATTGCATCGATAGATGTCGGGTAAATTCCGATCGCACTAGCATTGATCAATACTGCTGGTTTTTTCGGAAGTTGTTCGATAATTCGTCGTAATGCCCGAGTTGCGTTTATACGGCTTTCATATATTTGTTTCTTTTGCCTCTCATTCCATCTTCCCTCGTTTAACGATGTTCCGGCCAAATTTACGAAAACATCAGCGCTTTTTATTTCCTGTTCAGGTAAAGTGTCATGATGGACCCACTGCACATATTGAATATTTTTGCTTGCTTGAGACGATTTTCTAGTAAGGATAACAATTTCATGTCCTTCTTTGATTAGAAATTCCCTTAAATGTTTTCCGATAAATCCCGTTCCTCCGGCAAGAACAATTTTCATTTTGCTTCTCCTCCACAGGGGTTCCTCTTCGATAAAATCGGCTAGTTTTCTAGTTTGTTATCTTTATTATGATACGTTTCGCGTACTTTTTCCATTTCTTGATAAGCCCGGTCCATGATTCGATCCAGTTCTTCCTGTATTTTTTTCTTATCCTCTGATTGGTCGGTATCGTAATTAGCGATGAGCTCATCGGCATAGTTTTGTATATTGGTCATTCGTTTTTCAATTTCTTCATCTACAAAAATCTGCATTTCTTCTTCAGCTTTAGCTAATTCCAGTTGCAAAGCTTCTTTAATCCGCTCAATTTGCCGTTCTTTTTGTATTTCAATCGCTTCATCGATTTTCTTGATCGCTTCCTCTTGTTTTATCTGAAACCACTGACTGAAGAGTGCGGCCAGGTTTTCATTGGCAAAAACATGATGCAATTGTGTACTCAGGAAGAAACCGCTGGAAAGGAGAACAATAAATATCCACTTATTTTTCGGAACGAATTTTTTCATCAGCAACACCATCCAAAAAAGGGGAGGGTCTCAATAGAGAGACCCTGTAAATTTTAAAGATTAATTGTTACCAATATTGTTGATAACCTCTTCCATAGCTGCAAGGGCCTCCGCCTCAAGCTCTTGGGCAGCTGCTGTTAAAATAGCCTTCTGTTCTTCAACAAGATTGTCTTTAATTTCTTCAATGGCATTGATCACTTCTTCATATTTAAAATTCAATTCTTTCACTAAACTATAATTTACGCCTTCAGCATAGAGATTTACTTGTTCTGTTATTTCTGCCTTGGCCTGTTCAATAGCATCTTCCAGTTCAGCAACTGCCTGTTCTTTAGCAGCGGTCAAATCCTGGGTAACTTGATTTAAAGCTTCTTCACCAACTGCACCGGTATGCGCGGTTAAACCTTCACGAGCACTATTAAGTCCTTCTTCAGCAATGCGTAGGATTTCAAAATATCCATCTAGGAATAGCTGGTAAAAATCGACTCCCACCGCTTCTAAAATTTCTTCTTTTGCTCCATTGAGATTTTCCAGGTGACTATTTTTCGCTGTTTCGATAGCAGAAAGGGCACTGGCCGTTACATCGTCCCGGGTTGAATGGATTTCATCGGTCGCTTCATTGGCAAATTCATAATACTGTTCTCTTGCTTCCGATCCTTTTTGATTAATCTCTTCATCGATAGCAGTCATGACTTCTTCACTCTTTTGGTTAAATAAGGCTTCATACCAGGCTCTTAATTGTTGACCGATATCAGTATTGGCAAAGACAAATCCGGTACCGAAAATTAATCCTGCTGCAATAATAGCTACCGCAATTTTCCCTTTTGTTGATTTTAATACTTTCATTTCTTCAACCAGCTCCTTTCTAATTTTCTTCATTGATAATTTCTTCCAAAATTTCTACCGTAGCCCTGTCCAGTTCTTCTTTAATTTCTTTCTTTTTCTGTTCCTCATAAGTAAAGAGCATTTCTGTTAGTAACTGTTCTTTTATTTGGACTATGGATTCCAAATAAGTAGCTTGATAATCTTCAATCGTTCCTTTTGATTCTTGAATGGTCCGATTTTTAAAATTATTAAGATCCTGTTCATTTAAAGTGTAATAAGTCCCGCTATCAAAATTGACCAGCTCGTTATTCTTTAGTAAATCACGCAACTCGTAAATCTTTTCTGTAATCGTGGTTTCTACAATAGGATGAAAAGGATTAGTTTTGTGGGTCTGGGCGTTTGCAGTAATAACGAAGCAGGAAAATAGTAAAATAAATATAACTACCAAACTCTTTCTCAGCATCAACCATCCTTTCGTACTAGATATTCTAGTTAATGTACTGGACAAAGGCTGAAATGAATATAATTGATTTAATATAAATAAGTAAAATACGGAATTTACAAAATATTTGATATATTTATACATTTTTCTCTGAAAATCTCAAAATTTCTTGAAATTCTACCGTAAGTGAAAACAGTGATTAAGTACTATCTATTGATCGAAAACAGGATATTTTTATTTTAATCCTGGTAATTCTGTTTGGCTGGCGATTCCTAAAAATATAGTACTTTTGGAGTTTTATTATTGTTCTTTTGATTTTGATAGAATTTATATCATTTGTTATATTGTTAAAGAGATCCATTTCTTTTCAATGGACAGCCTATTAAATGAAAAGAAAGTCCTTAGTGTATTTTTATTTATAGTATTTGAGAAACATATGAAAGATAAGGAGAATTATCATGAGAAGAGTAGTTGTGACGGGGTTAGGGATTATATCGCCAATAGGTAACGACGTTCAGACCTTTTGGCAAAACTTAATAGCTGGAAAATCAGGGGTTAAAAAGCTGGAGTCAGATGAATTTGCTGAGATTAAGACGCGCATTGCGGCCTATATCGATGACTTTCCCGTGGAAAAATATTTGGAACGGAAGGAAGCCAACCGCTACGATTTGTACATCCAATATGCATATGCGGCAGCAATTCAGGCATTAAATCAGGCAAATATCAATATGGAAGAAATCAATAAGGAACGGATCGGTATTTTCATAGGTTCCGGTGTGGGCGGTATTCACACATTATTAAATAACTATGACAGTTATCTCGACCGTGGGCCTAATCGCGTATCTCCATTCTTAGTTCCGATGATGATTAGCAACATGGCTGCCGGATTAATAGCCATAAAAACCGGTTTTCAAGGACCGAGCTATGCGCCTGTATCAGCCTGTGCCACGGGAAATCAGGCGATCGGTGAAGCGTATTTGAATATCGCCCACGGGTATTCGGATGCCATATTAGCAGGTGGAGCAGAAGCAGTCATACATCCTCTCACCATCGCCGGTTTTTCCAGAATGCGGGCCCTATCAACGAAAAATGATACACCGGAACAGGCATCACGACCATTTGATAAAAATCGCGACGGTTTCGTAGTCGGAGAAGGGGCAGGTGTGTTATTTTTAGAAGAATACGAACATGCGAAAAAACGCGGGGCAAATATTTTAGCAGAAATCATTGGTTATGGATGTACAACCGATGCATATCACATCACGTCTCCTGATTTCCACGGTGCTGCCCGAGCGATGGAACTGGCGCTTGCATCAGCGAATATCAAACCGGAAGATGTTGATTATATCAACGCACATGGTACCGGAACGCCGACTGGGGATGTTTCGGAAACTAAGGCGATTAAAGAAGTGTTCGGTGAGCATGCATACCGGCTGAAGGTAAGTTCAACAAAATCAATGACCGGTCATCTATTCGGTGCTGCGGGAGCGGCGGAAGCAATCGCCACAATTTGCGCAATGCGAGAGAACATGATTCCACCGACCATAAATTTAAATGAACCCGATCCGGAATGTGATTTAAATTACGTCCCGAATCAAGTAGCGGAAGCCGATGTGCAGATTGCACTTTCCAATGCCTTTGGGTTTGGTGGACATAATACTGTTCTTGCACTTAAACGTTTTAATGAATCATAGTTTTATAGGAACTCGTCCTTACTCGATAAAAGTGAGGACGAGTTTTTTTCGCAAAGAAAAAAATGATCGATTTTTCAAACATACTTGATTCATCTACAGAACAAGAACGAATAATTCATTATTAAGCCCGGGAATTATGAAACTAATTTTCCCGTAAATTGTCTCCCCAGAAAATCTGTAGTATGATGGAATCATTGCCAGAGGTTAAGATGTTAGATTATGACAATCGTGTTTGATCAGAAAGTTTTTATTGTTGTATATTGAAATTTACGGATATTTCTATTATTCTATTAACTACTTCATTTACTAATATAATGAATAAATCAAAGCCTATCTTAAATCCTCAGAATGGATTCGCTACAATTTGGAAAATTGGGGAGGTACTTTAAATAGATGAATCGTGCAAATAATCGAGGAGCCGCTGAAACATATGTTTCTGAAGTGTATAAAAAAGTGCAAATCCGCAACCCTTATGAACGAGAGTTTTTGCAGGCTGTAAAAGAATTGTTTCAAACCGTAATCCCCGTATTAGAAAAACATCCGGAATTTATGGAAGCAGGGATCCTGGAAAGAATCACGGAACCGGATCGGTTAATTACTTTTCGCGTGCCCTGGGTCGATGATCAAGGAAAAGTACATGTAAACCGAGGCTATCGCGTTCAGTTTAATGATAGTGTCGGTCCGTATAAAGGCGGTTTACGTTTTCATCCAACAGTGAATGCGAGCATTATTAAGTTTCTTGGCTTCGAACAAACGTTTAAAAATGCCTTGACCGGTCTGCCAATCGGGGGAGGTAAGGGAGGCAGTGATTTCGATCCGAAAGGAAAATCGGATGCAGAAATCATGCGGTTTTGTCAAAGTTATATGATCGAACTCGGCAAGTACATTGGCCCTGATCTCGATATTCCTGCCGGCGATATGGGAGTCGGCAACAGGGAAATTGGCTACATGTTCGGGCAATACAAGCGGATGTTCGGCTATCAGGGAGCCGTTTTAACAGGAAAAGGAGTCGGCTACGGTGGAAGTTTAGGACGCCGCGAGGCAACGGGGTACGGAGTCGTTTATTTTATGGAAGAAATGCTTAAGGACAACGGTTTATCTTTTAATGGCAGCAAAGTTATTGTCTCCGGTTCCGGGAATGTGGCGATTTATGCGATGGAAAAAGCGATTTCTTTAGGAGCCAAAATCATTGCCTGCAGTGATTCCAACGGCTATATTTATGATCCTGAAGGAATCAAGCTAGAAACGGTTAAAGAAATTAAGGAAGTCAGACGAGGAAGAATTAGTGAGTATGTAAAAGTGCACCCGAAAGCGAATTATGTGGAAGACCCGACGGGCATCTGGACGGTTCCATGTGATATTGCTTTACCATGTGCCACGCAAAATGAAATTACCGATGAATCAGCCTTGATATTAATTCGTAATGGTGTGAAAGCAGTGGGGGAAGGGGCAAATATGCCGTCTACATTAGGGGCAATTGAATTATTTTTAAATAACGGTATTTTATTCGGACCGGCAAAAGCAGTGAATGCTGGTGGCGTGGCGGTTTCGGCCCTAGAAATGTCACAAAATAGTACACGGGTATACTGGAGTTTTTCAGAAGTGGACCAGAAACTTCAGGAAATCATGAAAAATATCTATCAAAAATGTGTCATAACCGCGGAAGAATATGGGCAACCTAGCAATATGGTCGCTGGCGCCAATATTTCCTCCTTTTTAACGGTGGCAAAAGCGATGCTAGCCCATGGTGTTGTATAATCTTTCAAAGCAGCTTACGATGTAGGCTGCTCATTTTTTTGCGATTGATCATTATAATTCCTTGACATCAAGATTTTTAATAAAATTCACAAAGGCGTTCACGATATTTAAATCGAGGGAATTCGCATGATAATACATCCACGTCTTGCGAGTGATCGGTCTATTTTTTTCATCCAAAATCGGTTTTACATATAAATTTCGATACGGTTTTACAACGAGATTAGCCACGATTGAATAGCCAAGGCCATTTACAATCATTTCCTTACACGTTTCGACATGATTAACCTGGATATTCACATAAGGATTTTCTTGATAGTTCGAATACCACCATTGATCGATAATCTGACGCATCTCGGTGTCTGTTATGTAGTCAATCCGCGGTAGATGGGGCAGGTCGTCCCATTCAAATGGCCAGGGAGAGGCGACACATACTTCTTCCTCATATAACAACTCTCGTTTTTCGAGCCATGGAAAATCCCCTTTGATAATACTGATATGCACATCATTATTCAAAACTTTGCGATACATTTCACTACTAAACCCGGAAACTACATGACATTCAATATCCGGATATTCCTGTTTGAATAAGCTTAATAGTTTCGGCATTTTATTGAGTGCGAAAAAATTGGATACGCCGACACGCAAAGTCCCTTTTACCTCATATTTCATATCATTCAATTTTTCTTCCAATTTCCTCTGCTCATGAAGCATCCGGATTGCATGGCGGGCAAGGACATCGCCTTCTGGAGTAAAAGTGATTCCTCTTCGTTTCCGGATAATAATTTGTACACCATAATATTCTTCCAGTTTTTTTATCCTGGAAGTGACGGTTGGTTGTGATAGGAAAAGCCTTTTAGCAGCTTTCGTGATATTGTGTGTTTGATAGAGAGCTGCGAGTATTTTCCAATCTGAATAATCCATTTTTCTTCCTTCTTTCCCGGGTTAGATATAGAAAAAACGAATGATTAGCTATCAACATTATATATTTCAACTATTATGATTTCAAATATATAATAGAATTATAGGAATATACTGTTATTACTGAAATTTCGTTCTGGATAATTGAAGCGTTTCCATCGTAAATTTTTGAAAAAGGAAGGGAGTCATGTATGAAAACACGGGGCTTTTCACCGGGATTGGAAGGGGTCATCGCGCTAGAGACAGAGATTTCATTTCTCGATACGGAAAAGGAAAAAATCGTTATCCGCGGCGAAGATTTGATCGAGCTATCCAAAGAGAAAACTTATGTGGACGTTGCATATTTATTGTTAGAAGGGAAGCTACCTAATGAGGATGAAAGACAGGCGTTTGAAAATCAATTAAAAGAAAATTATCACATCCCGGATGCCGTTATCGATATTTTAAAATTATTACCGAAAAATACCCATCCGATGGATGGCCAGCGAACCGCTATTTCTGTCTTAGGCGGATTCGATACCAATATCGATGATCGTTCAGCTGCAGAAAATAAACAACGGGCCATTAAACTGCTCGGCATGTTACCGACGATTACGGTAAATAGTTATCGGATCCTCAACGGTATTGAACCAATTTCTCCCAGAACGGATTTATCGTACAGCGCAAACTTTTTATACATGATTACCGGAAAAGAACCGACTGAACTTGAAGAAAAAATATTTGATCAGTTGCTCTTGTTATATATCGAACACGAATTGCCAAATTCAACATTTGCCGCCCGGGTTATCGCATCCACGCAAAGTGATCTCTACGGCGCCCTGACAGGAGCGGTAGCATCATTAAAAGGGAACCTGCACGGTGGTGCTAATGAAGCGGTTATGTATTTATTAAATGAAGCCACCTCAGCTACACATTTTGAAGAGATCATCAAAGAAAAATTACAGCGCAAAGAAAAGATCATGGGATTTGGCCATCGCGTATATATGAAAAAATTTGACCCCCGTGCCCTTGTGTTGAAAGATGCATTATATGAACTTTGTCAAATTCATGGTGACTTTTCCCTCTATGAAAAATGCGAGGTTGGCGAACAATTGATGGAACGGGAAAAAGGCATTTTCCCGAATCTAGACTACTATGCTGCGCCGGTTTATTGGATGCTTGGTATCCCGATACCACTGTATACTCCAATTTTCTTTAGTTCTCGGACTGCGGGATTGTGTGCACATGTGATTGAACAGCATGAGAATAACCGCATTTTCCGTCCGCGTGTAAAGTATGTTGGAAAAAGTTATTCATAATAAATATAAAGGGAAAGGGAGATATAATGCTTACAACAGAAAAGAGACAGCAAACGGATGAAGTGATTGAGCAAATTACGGACTATGTACTAAACAAAGAGATTACGAGTGAAGAAGCTTTTTCCACGGCTCATTATTGTTTAATTGATACCCTCGGATGTGGAATTTTAGCGTTAAACTATCCCGAATGTACGAAATTACTTGGTCCCATTGTACCGGGAACAATCGTACCGAACGGTTGCCGGGTGCCAGGTACGCATTTCGTCTTAGATCCCGTCCAGGGAGCATTTAATATCGGGACAATGGTCCGCTGGCTAGATTACAATGATACGTGGCTTGCTCAGGAATGGGGGCACCCATCTGATAATCTTGGCGGTATTTTAGCTGTTGCGGATTATCTGAGTCGTGTCCGTTTGAGTAAGGGGGAAGAGCCGCTTAAAGTACGCGATGTACTGGAAGCAATGATTAAAGCTCATGAAATTCAGGGAGTTCTGGCACTCGAAAATAGTTTAAATCGTGTCGGTCTCGACCATGTCCTGTTTGTAAAAATTGCAACGACAGCTGTCGTTACAGGCATGTTAGGGGGTGGCCGGGAAGAGATCAACAACGCATTAACAAATGCCTGGATTGATAACTCATCATTACGAACATACCGACAAGCACCGAATACCGGATCCCGCAAATCCTGGGCTGCCGGAGATGCCACAAGCCGTGGTGTGAGACTGGCACTTATGGCGATGAAGGGAGAAATGGGTTATCCAACCGCTTTAACTGCTGAAAAATATGGTTTTCAGGATGTCCTGTTTAACGGCAAGGCAATTACATTAGCCAGAGAACTCGATAGTTATGTCATGGAAAATGTTTTATTTAAAGTTTCCTATCCGGCAGAGTTCCATGCTCAAACAGCGGCAGAAGCAGCGGTGAAACTCCATCCGGAAGTAAAAGATCGTCTGGATGAAATCGATCATATTACAATCACCACCCATGAATCGGCGATACGGATAATCGATAAAAAAGGTCCGCTTCACAATCCGGCAGATCGAGACCACTGTCTCCAATATATTACTGCCGTCGGTCTAATCAAAGGGAATATTACAGCGGAAGATTATGAAGATGAGGCCGCCAGTGATCCGCGCATTGACGAATTGCGGGAGAAAATGATCGTGAAAGAAAATAAACAGTATTCGATTGATTATTTAGATCCGGATAAGCGCTCGATTGCGAATGCAGTTCAGGTGCATTTTAAAGATGGTACTGCTACTGATAATGTTGAAATCCACTATCCATTAGGACACCGGTTCCGCCGTCAAGAGGCAATTCCGAAAATTCTTGAGAAGTTTTCCAATAACCTGGCAACCCATTACACAGTCAAGCAACAAGAAAAGATTGAATCCGTATGTTCTGATTACATTCGCCTAGTGAACATGAATGTCAATGATTTTGTTGATTTATTCATACCGTAATTGTTAAGATAATTTTGAAAAAGGGGGGGATGTTCCCCCTTTTTAATATAAAAATTAAAAGGGGGATCGAAATATGCCCTGGATTGTCGATCAGCCTGTACCTCAGGAACAACTGGCACAACAATTTCGCAAATTGATGTATGATAAAAAAATATTGCAAATTCCCGGAACGCACGATGGAATGGCGGCCCTGATTGCTAAAAAGATCGGATTTCAAGCCCTCTATTTATCAGGTGGAGCCTATACCGCCAGCCGCGGTCTTCCGGATTTAGGGATTGTAACATCAACGGAGGTGGCCGAGCGGGCAAAAGATATCGTCCGGGCCAGCAATTTACCCGTTCTCGTCGATATCGACACCGGTTTTGGTGGTGTATTAAATGCGGCAAGAACCGCTCGCGAGATGGTGGAGGCGGGGGTTGCTGCCGTACAGATTGAAGATCAACAACTTCCGAAAAAATGTGGTCATTTAAATGGCAAACAATTAGTATCAAAGGAAGAAATGGCACAGAAGGTAAGGGCGATTAAAGAAGTCGCTCCCACACTTATAGTTGTTGCCAGAACAGATGCCCGGGCTGTAGAAGGTATGGAAAGTGCCATTGAACGGGCGAAGTTTTATGTGGAAGCAGGGGCCGATGCTATCTTTCCAGAAGCGCTGGAAAGCGAGGTGGAATTCCGAAAGTTTGCTCAAGCACTGGATGTGCCGCTCTTAGCGAATATGACGGAATTTGGTAAAACTCCTTATTATTCAGCCGAAGAATTTGAACAGATGGGGTATCACATGGTCATTTATCCCGTAACTTCATTAAGGGTTGCCGCCAAAGCATATGAACGTATTTTTTCCCTAATTAAAGAAACGGGAACACAGAAGATGGGGCTTGCTGATATGCAAACGCGAAAAGAATTATATGATACGATATCTTTACATGCTTTTGAAGAACTGGATAATACGATTGCAAAAACGATTTTAGAGGAATAGTTCAATGGAACACCGGCTGTACAAATTACCCGGTGTTTTTTTCTTGGAATCTTAAAAATTATCAAGGGGGAAGACAATTTTCTATTTACAAACCATGAAAATATCATATAATCATTCTTATGAAATGGAATAAATTTACAATCTTGTAATCTTTTTTAATGTAAACTTAAATTTACTTTGTTTTATCCATTTTATACTATATTTGGTACATATTACATCTATAGGAGGAAAATAATTGAAATCTATTTCTAAGAAAGTGACAGCATGGATTGTCACAACACTATTCATCAGTTATATCATCACCAATATTGTGATGTTTTTTACAATATTTCAAAATACATTAGATGCTGCCGGAATCGAAGCGTACGGTTGTGCTTTTATCACTACAGGAATGATTGATCCGTCTATCATGGAAAAAAGTCTAGCAGGAGATAAAGACGCCCGGAGCCAGTTAGGAAAAACTCTGAACTGGACCGTTGATCATAAAGATATTTTTAGAAATCAATATATTCTTGACGTGTCTGGGCATGTGATTGCCGCGGACGATTACTCACATCAATACGAGATTGAAGAAAATTTTCAACACCCCATCTCTGAAGAAACGATTGAATTTCTCATCACAGAAAAAAAACCAACTTATAGTGAAATTTATGATTTGAACGGTCATTCCACTTTAACCGGTTTTGCCCCCATTTTTAAAGACGGTAAACAGGGTGGGGAAGTTGTCGCCATTAGCGCCATCGATTTTGATGGTACGATTATTTTCGAACGGACCTTTTCCAATTTATTACCGAACATTTTCTGGAACTTTATCCAAATTGCTCTTGTCATTATAGTTAGCAGTTATTTTATTAACCGGACGCTCCTTCCCGTTAAAATCGTGCGCAAAAAGATGAACGAAGTGAGTAACGGAGACTTGACCACGAGCCTCGCCATCCAAACGAATGATGAAATCGGTACATTAGCAACAGATTTCGCTTCATTGATCGATCGTTTTCGCCATATCATTCGCGATGTTTCTGAAAACACGATGCATATTACGAACACTTATCAAAAGCTGTTATCCAGTGTACAGGATGTTTCCGGGATATCCGCAATCAACTCGGAAAAACTGCAAGAGATCAATACCAATATGAATGTCCAATTTAATCATGCGATGGAAATCAATGACTTGTTACAAAACACTTCGGAAAACATCCAAAAAGTCACGAATCAATTATACAAATTTGGTGAAATATTAACGTATACTGTTGACGTATCTCAATCAAGCATTGAAGTGATGAATTATACGAATGATCAAATAGAAAAAATTGGAACACAAACAAACCGGGTGAAAAACTTAATTGTATCTCTAGAAGGAAAATCGAATCAGATTGACCATATGATCAAGCAGATCAATCATATTTCTGAAAAAACGAATATTCTTTCTTTAAATGCATCCATCGAAGCAGCCCGGGCCGGGGAATCCGGACAAGGCTTTCAGGTGGTTGCCAATGAGATTAGAAAGCTGGCTGAAGAATCCGGTAAATCTACGAAGGAAATCCAGCAATTATTAAACGAAATCCAAACGCATATCAAGGAATCGTATACGGAAAGTGAAATCGTTGATGAAGAGACACGGATCGGTATCCAGCAAGTGAAAGAAGCCAGGGAATTGTTCTTAAATTTAAACGAGTCCATTGAAACCGCCAGGAATGAATTTCATTCTTCAACGCGATCGGTAAACAGCGCGGCAAACGATGTTGAAAAAATCGTCAAGAATATGGGAGAGATTGTAACTATTTTCCGATCTTCGTCGGCTGAGCTGAATCAAATTGCTGAAAGTATTCGTATTCAAGATAATTCCTTGACGGAAGTTGTTGAAGAAGCCAGTCACCTTGAAGAAGGTTTTCAACAGTTATCGAAAAAAATTACCTATTTTAAAATTCATTAATTAATTGTGGAGAACATGATATTTTGTATAGATAATGAATTTATTTCAATGTTCCTCCCTAAACCGCTATAATGGAAAGATGGGAGGGTGGAGGGAATACAATGGTAAGAAACAAACAGTTGATTGGTTTTCTTCTCGTTATCTTTGGAGCTAGTTTTTGGGGGATCGGCGGGACAGTCAGTCAGCGGCTGTTTGAGGAACATGATATCCTTGTCAATTGGCTCGTCTCGGTAAGATTATTAGGAGCAGGCACGCTCCTTTTACTGATATCCTATTTTTTTGGTGATCGCTCATTAATTTTTGGCATATGGCGGAGTCGGAAGAACGTTTCCCAATTGCTCATTTTTTCCATATTTGGAATGTTAGCCGTCCAGTATACATATATGGCTTCCATTGAAGCGGGGAATGCTGCGGTTGCGACATTATTACAATATTTGGGTCCCGTTTTTATCATGATTTATTTATTGCTGACCAGGCAAACAAGATTTAATATTCAAATGGCTAATGCAGTAATATTAGCCTTAGTCGGTACTTTTTTAATGTTGACGAATGGTTCTTTACAGAGTTTGCAAGTACCGGGGAAAGCCATATTTTGGGGGCTAGCTTCAGGTATTGCCATGGCATTTTATACACTTTATCCAGTAAAAATATTAAGAAAGTATAGTTCACTTGTTGTTATTGGCTGGTCGATGATTATTGGAGGAATCGGGATGAGCCTGTTCCATCCACCGTGGCAATTCACAAGTACTAACTGGACCGTAGAAACATATGGTTACCTTTTATTTGTGATCGTTTTTGGCACTATGTTCGGCTTCTGGTTTTATTTAGAAAGTTTAAAATATTTAACACCACAAGTAACGAGTTTATTAGGAAATATGGAACCCCTTGTCTCGATTTTATCCTCTGTTTTCTGGCTGAAAATGTCATTCGGCCCCTGGCAAATGGTAGGAATGGGACTGATTATCTTCCTGGTAATCTATTTGTCATTTGATAAAAATGAAGAACCTGAAAACGAAAAAATTCCTTTGCCGACCGAAATAAAAAAAGATCATATTATGTAAATAAACGGTTTTGTCGGCAAATGATCGGGCTGGATTGATCCAGCCTTTTTTACTGGAATTTTGTGGAATTGTTTTAATCCCGATCATAGAGGATTGTAAAAATCGTATAAAGACAGATCGACATATAAATATCCAGTACAGGCTTCACGATACGAATTTGCGCCTTTATCGGAGGAATGATTCAAATGTATCGATGTTCGGAAATTATGTTTTTCGTTTGACTTTCAATAATCCGAATCCTTCTACTTAAGAAATTACGTTAGACCATAAACTCTTTATCATTATAAAAAATTTGAAGCGTGGATTTGTTTTAATCTTCGCTACATCTTTTAAAAGGAACTCTATAAATTTTGATTAATCTTGTAGAACCTCTAAAGATCGGTCTTTTATTAAGTAATTCACCTGAATCACTTTTTTATGAAAACGTGATTAGAAGCAATCAAAATATTTCTGAAGTTTTTGTAAAAAGAAAGTCAAAATTGGTATTTATTTTCAATTGAATACTTTTCACATGAAGAATAAAAGTTTCTTCTAATACCATAATAACCCTTAAGTTAAGAAATCGAAGATAAGGGGATAGGTTTTGATGAAGAGACTCCTACAGAAAGCCGTAATTTTCCTTTTACTATTTGTTTTGTTTCTAAATTTTCCGGTAACAGCGAACGCCAAAATTACTTATGTTCCGACAGCCGGGGTATTTATTAATGGAAAAGTCGTTGATGGCATCAATCCGATCATTGAAAACGGTGTTTATTACGTTCCGTTTGTGCAGCTTGCAAAAATATTGAACTATAACTACATTAAGTTCGAAGAAAATACCAAAACTTATGAAATCACAGATGGCTCGACAAGCATCCGTATTACGATGGGAGGACATCGTGCCAAAAAAGGGAATGAATATGTAAACATTAAACCTCCGCGCTGGATTAATGAGACAGCTTATATTTCGCTCCATGCTGCCGGGGCACTATTCAATGCGTACATTACATTTAAAAAGGAAAATGGTTCTATTCAAATTGAAAAACCTGCAACCAAATACGTCGTCCATAAAGGCGATTCCTTATATAATATCGCTCGTATTCATCACATCAGTGTGAAAGACTTAAAAGAAATAAACAATTTAAAATCGAACGTGATTTATGATGGCCAAGTATTAAAATTACCTTCACCTGATGTTTCTAAAGGTGAGATCGAGCCAATTAAAGAAAAGAAACCGGTGAAAATCAAAACGAATGCATCGATGGCAGAACAGGCACAGAAAATCCTGGAGATAGCCAAAAAATATATAGGGGCACCCTATAAATACGGGGCTACGTTGGCAGAGGCTCCTTACAGGTTTGATTGTTCATCGTATACGATGTTTGTTTTTGGTAATGCCGGAATTCAAATTCCAAGAGTTTCACGTGATCAGGCGAGTATCGGAATTCCTGTTTCTGCAAACAGCTTGAAAGCAGGAGACTTGATGTTTTTTACAATGAAAGATAGTTACACAGATGGAAGAGTAGCCCATGTCGGAATTTATATGGGTGACGGTAACATGATCCATGCCTCAACTTCTAAAGGAGTCATGATTACAAAAAATGTGTTAACGAATCCATATTGGGCAAAAAATTATTTGTTCTCCAAGCGAATACTCCGATAAACGAGCAAGAACCTTTTGGTCATGAACTCCGGTCTGGAGTTCTTTTTGTATAGGAAAAAAACCGATATTTTTCAACTTTTTTAATAATGGAACATCCAGGAAATTGTTGATAAATTTACTAAAAAATTGTAGTATACTAGTATGGCATTCGTAAAAGATTCATGAATCTTTTTTTGAAAGGGCATACTAAAAAATGTAAAGGCTTAACTGTACATAATTTATTGAGGGGAGTAGCTAGAATGACGAGAGTAGATTTAAAAGCACGTCCATTCTATTTATCCGATGAGGATGTAAAATGGGTCGAAGATACGATTGCAACGATGACACTGGAAGAAAAAATAGGTCAGCTGTTCTTTAACATGGGAGCAAGCCGGACCGAAGATTATTTGAAAAGTGTACTGAAAAACTATCACATCGCTGGTGTTCGGTACAATCCCGGAACCGCATCAGAAGTATATGATCAAAATAAAATTTTGCAAGAAAATAGCAAAATTCCTCTTTTAATCGCTGCCAATACAGAAGCAGGTGGAATGGCGCCTGTACAGATGGAACGGAAGTAGGTTACGAGGTAAAAATCGGAGCGACAAACAATGAAAAATATGCTTACGAAATGGGTCGGGTTTCCGGTGTAGAAGCAGCTGCTATTGGTTGTAATATGAGTTTTGCTCCAATTGTTGATATTACTTATAACTGGCGGAACCCAATAATTTCCAGCCGTGCTTGGGGTGCCGATCCAGAATTAGTTTTACGCATGAGCCTGGCTTACATGAGAGGAATTCGCGAAAGCAATATTGCTCCCACAGCGAAACACTTCCCGGGAGATGGTGTCGATGAGCGGGATCACCATTTATCCTTCAGTGTGAATCATCTTTCCCGTGAGGAATGGGATAAAACATTCGGTTATGTGTATAAAGGACTTATCGAAGCTGATTTACCGGCAATTATGGCCGGACATATCCATCTGCCGGCATACGAAAAATACTTCAATCCGAACAAAAAGGATGAGGATTTATTACCCGCATCATTATCGAAAGAATTGCTCACAGACTTATTACGCGGTCAACTCGGGTTTAACGGGGTCATTATTACCGATGCAAGCCATATGGTCGGCATGACTGGTGCCATGAAGAGAAGTAAAATTCTTCCTACAGCCATTGAAGCAGGTTGCGATCTCTTTCTGTTCTTCAATGATCCGGATGAAGATTTTGAATATATGTTGAACGGTTATAAAGAAGGAATCCTTTCTGAAGAGCGCCTGCAAGAAGCTTTAGAAAGAACATTAGGATTAAAAGCAATGCTAGGACTTCACAAAAGCCAGGAACTGAATTATTGATGCCGAAAGAAGAAGCAATGGCCCAAATCGGTTTACCCGAAAACAAAGCATTGTTTAAAGAGATTACCGATGAAGCGATTACTTTAGTAAAGGATAAACAAACTATTTGGCCGGTTATACCTGAGAAATATAAGCGGGTTCTTCTCGTTGGTGTGAAAGGTTTTCAGGGCGGTTTTGGCGCCATGATCGGCAGTAAAGAAGATGCGGTAGAGATTTTAAAGAGCATTTTAGAAGAAAAAGGATTTGAAGTCTCCATTTGGGAGTCGACAGAAGAACGGGTTTTAAAACTTCCACCGGAAGAAAGAGAAGCAGCAATCCGCAATAAATATGCGCAAAAACAGCCAATTGCTGCACTAACCGATAACTATGACTTGATTATTAATGTCGCCAATGTCAATCAGGGTAACACGGTACAGAGACCGATGTGGCCGGCAAGTAAGGGAACACCTGACATTCCATTTTATGTCCATGAAGTACCGACCATTTTTGTCTCGGTACAGAATCCGTTCCACCTGGCGGACGTACCTCAAGTAAAAACTTATATAAATGCCTATGATAGTAGAAAACAAACATTAGAAGTCCTCGTGGACAAAATAATGGGTAAATCTGAATTTAAAGGAAAAAGTCCTGTTGATGCCTATTGCGGCTTCATTGACACCCACATTTAACGAACACAACAAATATATCGAAGTATCATTCCGTGAAGTTATGACGGAATGATACTTTTTTTAATAATGAGTGCCGGGAAAAGTGTTGGGAAAGTTTAGTTGATTGACTTTCATTAGGTAAAAATTCATGATATAGTAAATACTGTATTTTCCAACTCCGAAGACCCGGAAAAAGTAATGTTTTGCTGTTCCGATCCTGGATTCCCCAAGATGTCTTTCTTTTCAGCAGCAACTCATACATAATCTGGACAGGCTCTAAGCTGGGCAAAGTTATGGAATTTCGGAGACAAATTTTTAAGTTTTACATTATTATTGATTAAAGGAGAGTAACAATGAATAACAAAAAGTGGATCATGTGGATCGCTGGCCTCGGCGCAGTCCTTGTAGTAGCATTAGTTATCTATTTTGCAGTAAATAATAATGAAGCTGTAGCAATGGTCGGCGATGAAAAAATAACGAAAGATGAATTGACAGAAGAGCTAATTAATTTATATGGAGAAAATGTTCTTAACCAGCTGATTGTCAATAAGCTTATTGAACTCGATGCTGAAAAACAAGGAATCAAAGTATCCAATGAAGAACTTGAAGAGGAAATGGAACAATATTATGGCCTTTACGGTGGCGAACAAAACTTTACTTCCTTAATCGAGATGAGCGGTTTCAAAGTTGAAGATTTTAAAGAAGATGTTAAACGTTCCATCTTGCTGGACAAAATTTTAGAAGAACGCATTGAAATTACTGAAGAAGAAATGAAAGAATACTTCGAAGAAAATAAAGATCAATTTAAAGTTGAAGAACAGGTGGAAGCCAGCCATATCCTGGTCGAAGATAAAGAAACTGCTTTTGAGGTTATCAACAAGCTAAACAATGGCGAAGATTTCGCAGAGCTGGCTGCAGAATATTCAATTGATAATCAAACTAAGGATAACGGTGGCGAACTTGGTTATTTCGGCCGGGGAGAAATGGTTAAAGAATTTGAAGATGCTGTCTTTGCACTCGAGATTAATGAGATCAGTGCACCGGTTGAAACCCAATATGGCTTCCACGTGATTAAAAAGACTGATTACAAACCTGCAGAAGAAGCCAATTTTGACAATTCAAAAGAGGAAATCAAGCAAATTTTACTTGATGAAAAGAAGGATGCCGAATATCAAGAATGGCTACAAGAAAAAATGGAAGAATATAAAGTTGAAAACAAACTATCGAAAGATTCACCGTTAAATCGAGATAATGATGAGACGTCTGGAGACAATACGGAAGATGAAACATCAGAAGATAGTGAGGAATAACTGATACAATTCCAAAAAGAACAGATTCCTCCAATATAATATTTTTAATGAAAACAGAACCCCTTCCATGGTATGGAAGGGGTTCTGTTATTTGGCGTGTAAATGTTTACGATGTTCCAATAACTGTCTTAACATTTGTTTCATTTGCGTCCATTTACCTTCTATAATCGGTTGGGTAAGTGCCCGGGTGTATTTATGGGATAATATGAAAATGAGTAGCAAGGAAAGAACCATGGCACCCCAGACAAAGTACTCGTGCACGATCCATTCCGGCCAGGGAATGGCGCGGAATAGACGGATAAAAAACCCGTGTAATAAATACACGTAAAGGGTGTATCTACCAACAAATGTAAATCGGTATTTTTTCTCGGGCACGAAGACAAAGAAACAGCCAACCATAAGAATGGAAAGCAAGTAAATAACGACTCTTTGTAACGATGGACTGCTTAAGACAGTTTCCATTTCACTATACAATTTCGATCCAAATAACCAGTGGAAATCAAAATTTGTATTCGTATAAAAGAGGATGAACGTGAGCAAGATAATGTTCACTGCAGGGAAAATCATTTTTTTGGAACGCAGCAACGTGAAATGTTCACGCTTCATATAATAGCCCAAGAGGAAAAATGGAAAGAATACAATGGTTCGGGATAAACTTAGAAATCCCCCCGGAAATTGTAAGTGTCCGATTAAAATTCCTAAAATAATAGCAACGGAAAGAGCGACGAATTTTTTCAACCGTGCGAAAATAAACAATAGCAACTGCCAAGAAAATAAACTGAGTAAAAACCACAAAGACCATTCCGGATATAAGTAATTAAAATCGAGCGGTTCCCCCAGTAAGATATGATAAAAAAGGATGTAAATCGTCTGAAAGATCACATATGGAACTAGTAATTTTTTTATTAATTTTAATAGTTTTCCTTTGTTCAATTCGGGTGTAGCAAAGTAACCGGAAATTAGAATAAAAGCCGGCATGTGAAATGTATAAATCGTATTATATAAAGCCCGTATGAAAATACTATCATCGACAAATGAGCGGATAAAATGACCGAATACGACCAGGAAAATTAACAGGAATTTTCCATTATCAAAGTAGTAATCCCGTTGTGTCATTGGAAAACCTCCTGACAATTAAAAATAGGTCTTCATAATATGAAAACCATGATGCAAGCAATGATTGAGAATGAATAGAATGTCAATCTTATTTGGGGGTTGTCCAAATATTATTCTACACTATTTTTACGTATCATGTTAAACCTACCTCATCCAAATGTAAGTATACCTTTTTGCATGATCGCTTGCTATTAAAATTCCGTTACTCTTTTCTTACGAATATTACCATTCGGAAAAAATAATACGGTTATGTTTTTTTTCGATAACATTTCTATAAACTACTAAATTTTTAATCACTTTTGAAAAATAGCGAAAGGGATAGTTACTTTAATTGAAAGGTATTATATAGCTTACTAAACCCGCCATTAGGCAGAATGAAATCGGCTATGTCTAATGAAAGCCATGAAATCTCGAGACAGTCAATTAAATATGTGTGAGTTATTGGTTCATCGTTAAGATAGACTTAGAAAAGAAATTCCCCCTCAACGACGAACGGAGGGGGAATATGTGTTTTTTGTTTTCATAAGATGGTATCAAGTTGATTACAAATCTGTATCATGATAAAAGTGCACTTATACAGAGTGCAGTAAACTCAATGATGGAAAAATATTGATAATTACCTTGAAGTTTGCGAAAATTAAAAATATAATCAAATTAACAAAAAGAATAAGCGATCATGATTTCATCTAACAGAGATCACTGAAAGAATGATGGGTTTAACTGTACGGACATAAGGGTGAAGGGAATTGTTCAAAAAAATTATCTTTATTGTAACTTCTGTAATTATTATTTGTATATCAATCATCGCCCTGGGGGTTTTTATCAGCTCGAAAATAATTGAGCATTCAATAAAAACAGTATTTGAATCAAGTGATAAAATTGTCTGGCATGATGCAGATGAATTGAAAGAAGGAGATGTAGCTCCTGATTTTCAACTCGAGACATTATCTGGTGAAACCATGAGATTATCCGATTATCAAGGTAAAATTGTCGTTCTGAATTTTTGGGCTACCTGGTGCCCACCTTGTGTTGAAGAAATGCCTCACTTACAAGCTTTTTATGAGAACAATAAAGATCAAGCTATCGTTGTCATTGCTGTTAATTTAACGAGTGAAGATAATGGTATTGACGCTGTGGAAGAATTTGTAAAAGAGCATGAACTAACGTTTCCCATCCCCCTTGATCATGACGGGACAATCGGTGAGCAATATGGGGCATTTGCGATACCTACAAGTTATATTATTGATGCCGATGGTGTAATCAGACAGAAATATGTCGGACCTCTCGATGAGAAGTTGTTAACGCAATTTACAAAACCGTTACTGCGCAGTTCAATATTTCCTTTTTAAAAATTTATACTAGCAAGTTTAATAAAGGATCGTGAATCCCAACTTTATTCTTTGCTATAGTTTTTACATCGAGATATTGTTCAGAATTCGTAACAACAACGGCTGTTGTGACGGGATAACCTAATGCTTTTATTTTTTCCATATCGAATTCAAGCAATAAGTCCCCGCGATTAACGCGATCTCCTTGTTTCACATGGGAGGTGAAGTATTCACCATTCAAACGAATCGCATCGACGCCGATAAAGATTAATATTTCCGCTCCGCTCTCAGTCGTAATACCGATGGCATGATTCGTTGGAAAGAGAGAAGTGATTTCCCCATCGCTAGGAGCGTATACTTCACCAACATCGGGATTTACAGCAATCCCCTTACCGACCTGTTCTGTTGCAAAAAGGGGATCTTCAAATTGTGAAAGTGGGAAAATTTCACCTTTCAGCGGGCTATACACCTTTTCAGGTTTAACTTTTAGTAATTATGGATTGATCTCTTTTTCTTTACCTGTGTTCCTTGAACTTTCATAACCAAAAATAAGAATGAGTAGAAAGGCAATCGCAAAAGACACGATTAGAGAAATGAGATAGATCAAAATAGGCGAGAAAGCAGGAATCGTCAGGACACTTGGTAATACGAACTCCGTCATTTCCACACCGAAAAATCCATTGATCGCACCGCCAACTGCTCCTGCCAGTGCAATGATAGGAATGACCCGGCGATAGCGAATCACGATTCCGTAATATAGAATTTCTGTTGTACCCGCTAATGCTCCTGGGATGATTCCCGAAACAGCAAGTCCTTTTACATCTTTGTCTTTCGCTTTGAGTATTAGAGCAACTGCCATTCCAAGCTGGGCAAAGACTGCCGGCGCTCCCATCGGAATGATAATATCATTTCCTTTCGATAAATTAACAATAGCTAATGGAATTAACGCCCAGTGTAAGCCCAAAATTGTTAAAAATGTCTATGCTCCACCAACCAAAGCGCCAGTAAGCAAACTACTGACCGTAATTAAAAAGGAAATGGCACTACTAATTAAAGAACCAATCCAATTCCCTAGGGGACCAAAAACGAGTACAGTTAAAGGTACCATTATAAGTAAAGAAAGAAGGGGATTGATAAACATCTGGATTTCTTTAAAGATAATCTTTTTTAAGAAGTGATGGAGCATAGCATAAACACTGATTGCAATGAATATTGGAAAAATAGATGCTGAATAGTCATTCACTTGAATTGCAAACCCTAAAAAGTTCGGTGCACCTGTTAAACTCGTGAAATTCGGTTCTAAAAGACTGGCTCCAATCGCACCTCCGACAAAGCCATTAGCGCCGAGTTTATTGGCAATCGTGATCCCGAGAAATATTGGTAAAAAATAGAACAATGCATTTCCTGCCGCAGTTAAAACAGCATATGTCCCGCTTTCAGCATCCATTAAATTCGTCATCGTTAATATCGCTAAAATTGCTTTTAATAAACCGGAACCTGCCAAAACGCCAAGAATCGGAACAAAACTTCCAGAAATAACTTCAAGGACTTTTGATAATACGGTCTCGTTTTGCTCATTTTGATGATTTGCGACGATTTCACTCATGATTGAATTACCCCTTTTTTTCTAATCTTGCGAACACACTATGTACATTTAAATTCCCCTGAATTTTATGATTTATAATCCATTTGTCACCACGGCATTCATAGTTATAAGCAAGCGAAAAATTCGTGACTAAAAAGTTTCCGCTATCATACAAATGTTTTTTTCAAGTTCCACAAAGGATTTACTCACTTCATTTAGCGAATAAAGTAACCGCTTCCAATAATGTGTACATAAATAAACGAAAACATGCACTGTAAAATACTTGATTTCATCATGATCGATTAATTTTAGAACGGATAAAAAAGATTCATATATACTTCCAAAAAATTAAAGGAGGTCATATGATGTCCCGATATAAACATTTTGAGACAAGTGCCATCCACACGGGCTACAGTCCCGAAGAGTTGAATGGAAGCCTGTCCACACCGATATTCCAAACAGCAACATTTTCCTTCGATTCAGCAGAACAGGGGGAACGTCGGTTTAGTGGAGAAGAGGAAGGCTACATATATACACGGTTAGGGAATCCTACGGTCAGAGTTTTAGAAGAAAGGATTGCTGCTCTTGAAGGAGGAGAACGGGGAATTGCTTTTAGTTCGGGAATGGCAGCTATTGCTTCCGTATTAATAAGCTTAACAAAGGCACATGATCATATCATTGCCACAGCTGGAGTATATGGGGGATCGTACAGCCTGCTCAGCATGTTAAAAGAAAAATACGATATTCTTACCGATTATTCTGCAATGGAATCAAAAGAGGAAATCAAATCTTTAATACGACCGGAAACTGCCTGTATCTTTATTGAAACACCCATCAATCCGACGATGAAATTAATCGATATTCAGATGGTTGCTGAAGTGGCAAAAGAATACGATATTCCTGTTATCGTCGATAATACGTTTTCCACCCCTTACTTACAACGGCCACTAGAGTTAGGAGCGGATGTCGTTATACATAGTGCAACGAAATACATTGGTGGTCACGGGGACGTCATAGCCGGCTTAGTCGTTGGAAAAGAAAAATTTATCAATCAACTAAAACTAAGTACGTTAAAAGACATCGGGGGAGTCCTGTCACCTTTTAATGCCTGGTTACTCCTGCGTGGTATGAAAACCCTGGCAGTACGAATGGAACGGCATTGCGATAATGCTGAAAAAATATTTACGAAACTGAAAAATCATAACATGGTCGCTAATGTTTATTATCCGGGTGATCCGAACAGCGGGCAATCCTCCGTTTTAAAGAAACAAATGAAACGCGGGGGCGGGATGATTTCCTTTGAAATCAAAGGAACAAAAGAAGATGCGCAATTGTTTTTGAACAATCTGTCCGTTATCCGGTTGGCTGTCAGTCTCGGTGATGTCGATTCATTAATCGAACATCCCGCGACGATGACCCATGCAAACATCCCTAAGGAAGAACGGGAAGCTATGGGAATCAGTGACCAGTTGATACGACTATCCGTCGGTCTTGAGCACTGGGAGGATATCTGGGCAGATTTAAACCAGGCGCTTAATCGAATGGAAGCGTTAAAAAGGAGCCAAACGGTAGAAAATCCCTAATAAATCTTG